>DATEDZ010000079.1:0-22792 GCA_035281385.1 Polyangiaceae bacterium | reverse complement strand
GCGGTCGGCGTCGGCTCGAGCGCGGTCGGCGTCGGCTCGAGCGCGGTCGGCGTCCGCGCGAGCCAGTGCGGCCAGGTCTCGGTTCGCCTCCGCTTGACTCTGCCAGCGGCGCTTGCCAGCGCGGTCATCTGCGATTGCGAGCGCACGTCCTTCCGCGATGACCCAAGCATCGAGCACCTCGCTGTACACCGGTGCGTCGCCGAAATGAACGCGCTCGAAGGCGCCGCTCACGTCGCGCCGCCAGAGCTGAAGCGCGACGGGGCCGCCGAGCGACTTGGGTCCAGCCAACAACGGATCGAACACGACGAGCTCGCGGGTGCCCATGGCTGCATAGCGATCCTGCAGCGCCAAATAGTCCTTGTGGGGATGACTGGCGCTGACAATCTCGAAGCAGAGGGTGGGCGCAGTGTGGCCTCGCTTCCAGAGGCAGAGGCAGCCCTGTTCGTCAAGGTCAGCCGGCGGTGGCGTGAGCACGCACACGTCCGGATCGATGCCGGTCGTCGGATGCTGCTCCAGCCAACGGATCGCGAGGTTGCGGCAAATGCGTAACTGGTTGTTACTTCTGCTGGCGGTTGAAGCCATCCGCTGGTGAAGTCGTTCCCTTCTCGGTGGACCCACAGCGGCGCATGAGCTCGTCCGCCGGCGCCTTGAGACGAAGGGCTCGTCGACGTGACGGCAGGCAGGGCCGTGTGCTGGGTCGAGGGACAGGGCTGGGCCGAGGAGTCGGGGTGAAGCTCAATCGCGGCACCATCGTCCTCGTCGAGTTTCGATCCGACCGTGGGCCGCCGCCGGACACCATCCCGGATTTTTGCGGTTGAACCCGGGTGATGACCGTGGCAAAACTTGGTCACTCATGGGTGTGCGGTTTCTAGTGGTCTGGACGGTGGTCGGGCTCGCGCTGGGCGCCTGCGGTGATACTTCGAACAACCCGAAGCTAATGCCGGGTGAGCAGCCGACGTGTGGAGCTGACGAGTGCCCGACGGCGTGTGAAGCTTCGGCCCGCTTTTGCTTCAAGAGTCAGATTTGGAAGTGCAGCGCTGACGGTAAAAGCGCCCGCCTGGTCGAGAACTGCGCCGACGGCGAGGCGTGCCAGGAGACGGACGCCTCTGCTGCATGCGAAAAGCAGTGCCAGGGCGCCGATTGTGAGCCGGCCCCTGTGTGCATGCCGCATCTGCGAGAGTGCCGAGATGGCGACGTCTACGAGTGCGACGCCGACGGCGCGGAGCTCATAGTCTACGATGATTGTGACGAGACTCGGCTCGAGGTCTGCGATCCGGCTACGCTCGCGTGTGTCAGCACTTGCCCCGGCGCCCCGGCCTGTCCCGAGCCCAGCTGCAAACCTGGCGAGAAGCGTTGTGTGGCCAACGACGTGCACATCTGCAACGAGACGGGGTCGACGCTGGTTTTCAGCCAGGCCTGCGGCTATAACGCGCGTTGTATCGACGGCCCGCCCACCTATTGCCGGCAGAACAGCTGCGCCCCGGGCAGCATGGTGTGCGATGGCAACGTGCTCAAGCGCTGCAACGACGACGGTTCGCTTCCAGACGACGGCAGCGACTGCAGTGACCAGATCTGTGATGGCGCCAGCTGCAAGCCCAAGTTCTGCGAGCCCCTCGAGTATATTTGCATCGACGGTGACGTGCGCCAATGCGGGACGCTCGGTACGACAACGTTTCACGTCGAGACCTGTCTGGAGAGCGCGCCTTGCACCGAAATCGCTCCGAATGTGCTGCAATGTCGCGCGTTGCCCTGTGAGGCCGGGGCCACGGTCTGTCTAGGCAATGCCTTCGGCACTTGCGCCACCGACGGCCAGAGCTTGAGCCAGGTGACGACCAACTGCGCTGCCTCGAACCAGGTCTGCAACGCGACGCCCGCTTGCGCCGCGAGCGCGGTGGACGCGGCCGGGGTCGCTGAAGAGGTGGAAGGGCTCGGTCCCAACTACTTTTACGGCAACGTGATCGACGTGTCTTCGAATCGCCTGCTGACCAAGCTCGAAGTCAACCTATTGCTCGAGGCTCCCCGCGACTTGCGCTTCGTGGTCTACGAGAAAAAAGCGCAAGACTTCGAGGTCGTTTGCAGTGAAATCACCGCGAACAACCTGGGTAGTGCGTTCTTCGGCACCACGGCGCTGAGCTGTGCTCTAGAAGCGGGCAAACGCTATGCGGTCGGAGTCGCGCTCGTCGTCGGGGAGGGCTATCACTATTCCGACGCGGAGCCGCACCGCGGAGCGTTGTCATTTGGCACGGCGCTCGGCAGCACCTCCAACGGCTACTCCGCCACCGTGAGTTTCGACGTGTCCGCCTCGACGCTATACCAGCAGCGACTCACGACCGAGCTTCCCTAGAAGGCTGGTGTTTTTCAAACCCAGCCTCCTAGGTTTCTGGTTCTCAGGGAGGAGGCACGCGCCTCCTCAGGGGAAGCCGCGAGCCACGAGAAAAACCGGCGGGACGGGCGCCTGCTGCGCTCGGGCATGTATGAGCCGCCGGACATTTCGAGCAGTGGGCTTGCGCCTCCCGCTAAGGTATGATCATACTTTACTGCATATTAGAGGCGCGGATGGCTTCAACCGAACGAGTGACCGTGACCCTACCCGTCGAGCTAGTCGAGGACATCGATCGGTTCGAGCGTAACCGTAGCCGCTTCATCGCGGAGGCCGTGGAGCACGAGCTCGTCCGCCGGCGCCGTGAGGGGCTGCTGCGCTCGCTCGAGCATCCGCACCCCGAAGCTGCTGAGCTGGCCGACACGGGGCTCGCGGACTGGGCCGCCAGCCTTCCCGCGGACGACGAAGGGCTCGTCGACGTGAAGGCAGGCAGGGCCGTGTGCTGGATCGAGGGACAGGGCTGGGTCGAGGAGTCGGAGTGAAGCTCGATCGCGGCACCATCGTTCTGGTCGAGCTCGATCCGACCGTGGGCCACGAGCAACGTGGTGTCCGCCCATGTATCGCCGTGAGCGACCCGGCGGTGAACGCCGATCAGCGCTTCCCGCTCATCGCTGTTGTGCCCGTTACGGGGACTCCCGGTGAGGGTGCGCTCTACCCCGAGCTGTCGCCCGGCAAGAGCGGTCTCACGAAGACTTCGTACGCGCTCATCGACCACCTGCGGTCAATCGACAAGCGCCGCATCCGGCGCGTGTTTGGGCGCGTCGCGAAGGACGAGATCGCTGCCGTGGACCAGGGGCTTCAGCTGTTCTTGGGGCTCGCCGCCGAGCCGTAGCTCGCGATCACCCGCGTTTCGCTTTGCCCGGCCCACAGCTTCGGTGAGCCGCTCCGATGGCGCGGCCGGTGAGGCCTCGAGCGCCGCCATGCGCACAAGTGTTTCGAGAGCGACGCCGAGGTTCGTCGGCGGCCGCGCCTACGAGTGTGATTCCCACCCTTCCGTGCCTCAAGACTGACGTTCGCGATCTCAAGGTCGCGGCGTTTCACACGGCAGAGATCCCCGCTGATCACAGTCAGCGCTTCACGCAGATTCAGCGCACGAGCCTCAGGGGCTCGGCGACTCCGCCTCGAGCGCCGCCTCTGCACATGCGCTGTCGGTAACGAGCGTGTCCACGACGAAGCCCTTGCCGGCCACATGAGAACGCAGGATTGATCGGAGAATGTGGCCCTTGGTCACGCCGCCACCGACGATCCAAAGTCGCGTGCGACTGAGCGTCTGTTCATCCACGGTCAGAATGCGACTACTCAATGCCGTAAGCTTCGCTGGCAAGCTTTCCAGGTGCGCCTGTTGCTGCTTCGTCAGCTTCAAACCGGCGGGCGGATCGATCGCCAGCAACTGGCCACCGACATCACCGATGGGCGTGAACGGAGGGAGCCGATCACCCCCGCGAATACCACTGAGCTTTTCCTCAATCTCGTGCAGTTCCTTGAGCTGCGCGCGAAGGGGGTCTTGCGCCCTGCTGAGGGCGACCAGATCCCGACGGATCTGATCGAACGGACCGAAGCCAACCAGCGCATAGTCGAGCTGTAGTTGGGATGGCGGAGCACTCCTTCGCTCGCTATTTTCTTCCGGCCTTAGCGCTGGCAGCCCGATCAACCGATAGTTGACCTGCCCAGCGATGCCCATGCCCATGCGCACCGCGTTGATATCGGAGTCAGCGAGTGCGTTGCGCTTGGTTCGCACTCGAGCATTCAAGCGACCCGTGAGTGACGCGAGCGTCACGTTTTCTGCCGGAATAGCGTCTTCAGGGACGGCGCCGCGCTCGTGTACGTATTCAGACACTCGATAAATGGTCTGACCAGTCCCCACGCCGATCACGCTCTTGGAGCCGACCACGCGGCTGCCCATCAGCCATTCCCCGAAGCTCCAGCCGACAGCCCGCGCAATGTCGTCTGCGTCGATCGCTACGTTGGGAGCGAAATGCAGCACGATGACAGTCTTCAGCCGATCGGCGTCGCCGGCCCCAAACGTGCGACGGAGATCCCTCTCTAGTCCAGCGTTTCGCTCCGACGGTTTGACACCCTCGGATGGACGAAGCTCGACGAGCCGCCGGTGAAACGCCTCCTTGATCCCCCGGGATAGTGTGGGTTCATCCAAACCAGGGAACCGATTCTCCAGCAATTTGCTGTACGGCATGACGCCGGCCACCGGGTCATTGATGAGGGGGTGGAACCGCGCCATCACCAACTCCACCAGCTCGGCATCGTTCATGCGTCGCGGCATCGCTGATTACTCTCCCGGAACAATTACATAGAGATATCGGCCCTGCAGAAGTCTACACCCGATTGGCAATATTAGTCATACTTGCCTCAATTGGGCAATTTTCTCGGTAGCGGATACCTGTCAGGTTCCTTTGCGAACCGACAAATTCTGCGACAAAAGCTGCGCGACTCTAGCCATGAATGAGGGGAAGACCAAGGAGCACCAAAATGGGCGTCGCCAGGCTCGTCGATGAAATCCTTTATGGAGCCGAAAGGCTAGGTACAGCCGGACTCTTGATGCTCGCACTGGGCATGCCGCTGGTCGCCTACCTGGCGTTCCGCGCCCTACGTTCGCATTGGCGCATCGATCTGCAATGGGGGGTGAGCGCAGTGGCCGCGGCTTCGCTCATCGTCCTCATGTTGGTACTCCAAATGCTAGCCGATGACTCGCGCCCACGAACGATGCCTGAGGACTGCCCGGAACAGAGAACGGCCGCTACCGGACGGCACCCGCCCTCCGGAAGCCGTACTCGCCCTTGCCGGACTGACCACCGGGAGCCAGCGGCACAAGACGGAGCGGCTGACGAGAGTGCCAGTGCGACCCAGAGCGAGCCCAGGGCGGACCAGGTGAAGGACGCGGAATTTTGCACCCAGGAGCAGCAGCCGCCGTGAGAAGCTCGACTCCATAGTATTGGACAGTCGCCACGCGAGCACGCGTCGGCTGTACCAGTCGTTACGACACCAAGCCGCGCACCAGCTCGCGCAGCTCGGCGAGATCGACCGGGATGGGGACGACGTCGCCGAGGCCTCGCGCGAAAACGAAGCTCACCCGGCTGCCGGCGCGCTTCTTGTCGTGGCCGATCAGCTCGGCAGCAGCCGAAACTGGCTCGTTTTCGACGGCGGTCATCAGCTCGAGCCCTTGCAGCAGGCGGGAGGTGCGTTCGAGAAGCTCGCGTGGCGTGTGGCCGACCCGCATGCCGATGCGCAGCGCTGCGACCAAACCCAAGCTGACGGCCTCGCCGTGGGTGAGTCGCTCGTAACCTGCCTGCGCTTCGAGGGCGTGACCAACGGTGTGACCGAGATTCAGCACCGCTCGCAAGCCTGCCTCGCGCGGATCCTCGCTGACGATGCGCGCCTTCACGCGGATGCAGCGGCGTACCAGCTCGGTGAGTAGCTGGCTGTCGCGCGCCTTGATGCCAGAGGCCTCGCGCTCCAAAAGCTCGAAGAGCTCGGGATCGCCGATGATGGCGGTCTTGACCACCTCGGAGAGCGCGCTTCGATAGCCGCGCTCGGGCTCGGTCTTGAGGTAGTCGACGTCGCAAATCACGCTGCTCGGTTGCCAGAAGGCGCCCACCGCATTCTTGGCCGCGGCCAGATCGACGCCCGTCTTGCCGCCCACCGAGGCGTCGACCATCGCTAGCAAGGTGGTGGGCAGCGCGACCCAACTGACACCGCGCAAGTAGCTCGCGGCGGCGAACCCGGTCATGTCGGTGGTGACGCCTCCGCCCAGCGCGACGAAGCGGCTCTTGCGGTCGAGCCCGGCGGCTAGGGCAGTCTCCAAAACTAGCTGAATCGATGCCAGATTCTTGTATCGTTCGCCGGGGGTGAAGTCGACGCGTGTCAGCCGCTTGCTCACGCTGCCGAGCCGCGCCTCGAGCGCGGCGGCGTGCAAGGGAGCGACGTTCTGGTCACTCACCAGCAAGATGGCGGTGCTCGGCTCGCACGCCGGCAAGAGCCGCGCCTGCGCAATGCCCTGACCAACGTCTACCGAGTAAGAAGCGTCGCCGGCCGCAACCCCGATCGGATCGCGCTCCCAGATGGCCAGCACTTCCGCCGCGACCTGAGCGGGCGTAACGCCGTGTGTATCGACGCGCTGCTGCGCTTCGGCATAGGCCACTGCTCTGAGCGCCAGCAGCTCTTCGGCCCGGCGCAGCGGATCGCCGGACAAGTTCGGCCGGGTCGTGTCACCGGCGGTACGCGCCACCACGTCGTCCGCCGTGACCTGAAGCGAAACGACGACCGCGCGATCGATCGCAGCCAGCCGCAGCTCGCGACGCACCAGGCAACCGCCGCCGACCGCGATCACGGGCGCAGGGCCGCCCTTTTGGTCGAGTAGCTGCGACAGCTCTTCCTGCTCGGCCTTTCGGAACTCGACCTCGCCGCGCTCGGCGAAGATGACCGTGATCGGCGCTCCGAAGCGTGCCTCGATTCGAGAATCCAGATCGACGAAGGGCCGCCCCGAAAGCTCGGCCACACGCCGCCCGACGCTGGATTTGCCGCTGGCCATGAAGCCGCTGACTACGAGGGGACGCCACATCGAGGCCGGGTGTAGCACAGGGCCGAATAGTACGGCGGAAGTGGCGGTCTTTGGCCGGGCTCGCTACGCTGGGGCTCTCCATGGCGCTCCGCTTCGACAAGTACGAGGGGATCGGCAACGACTTCTTGGTCGTTCAGGCCGATAGCGAGAGCGCGCTCGGGCTCGAGCAGGCGCGAGCCCTGTGCGATCGACACTTCGGCGTGGGCGGCGACGGCGTGTTGCTCTCGGTACCGCCCGTCACGGCCGGCGCGCACGGCCGCATGGTGGTGCTCAACGCCGATGGCTCCAGGCCTGAAGGCTGCGGCAATGGCTTGCGCTGCATCGCGCTGTCACTGGCGCGCAAGACGGGCCAAGCCAAGGCGGCGTTCATCATCGACACCGACGCCGGACCACGCACCGCGCTGGTCGAAAGCCGCGGCGACATGGCTGACGTGACGGTCAGCATGGGCAGGGCCACGCGCGAGGGCGACGTGCGAGCGCTCCATCGCGGTGAGGAGCTGGTGTTTCAGCGCATCTCGATGGGCAACCCACACGCCATCGTGTTCGACGTCGCCTGCACCGAACCGGAGCTCGACGAGCTCGGGCCGCGCGTTTCCGGATCGCTCGCCGGCGGCTCGAACGTCGAGATCGTGCGTGTCACTGGCCCGGCCTGCTTCGACGTGCTGGTCTGGGAGCGCGGCGTCGGCCGCACACTGGCTTGCGGCACCGGCGCCGCCGCGGTCGCGGCCTTGGCCGCCATGACCGGCCGCGCTCCTTACGCCGCGCCAATCACCCTGCGGCTGCCGGGCGGTCCGCTCGAGCTCAACGTGAGCCGCGATGATCTGGCGGTCAGCTTGCGCGGTCCTGCGCGTTTCGTCTTTTCGGGCGAGGTCACCCAGCCGTGATCGTGCGCTCCGCCCTGGAGCTCAACGTGGTCGCCATCGTTCCCGATGCAGCGACCATCGAGCTGATGAGCGCCACGCTCAAGAGTAGCGGCGACCGGCTGAGCGTCGCGACCGACTTGGCGGAGGGACTGTCGCGCATCTCCGCGCAGGTGCCGGACGTGGCCTTCGTCGACGTGATGCTCGGCGACAGCGCTGGGCTGGCCGTGCTCCACCACGTGCGTGCGCTCGCTCCGAACGTCTCGGTTTTCGCGCTCACCCAGGCGGACCGGCTGGATCTCGGAGTGCAGGCGGTGGCGCTCGGCGGCGCCGGCGTGCTGGTCAAGCCGATCTCGGGCGACGAGCTGCTCAATGCGCTGTCGGACGTCCGCACACGCCTCGGGGAGCGGCTGGAGCGCGCGGCCTTGCTGCGCGCCGCTCGCAGCGCGGCGCGCGGCGCCTCGTTATCGGTTGATATCGCCGAGATTGCTTCGGCCAAGAGCCGCCGTGAGGCCGCGCAGCGTATCGCGCAGGTGGTCGCGGCAGCGTCGGGCGCCGAGCAGGCGGTGGTGTACTTGCCGGCGGCCGAGGGCGCGCGCCAGCTGCTGCGCGCCGCGCTGCTCGGTGATGTCGAGCAAGCGCCGACGTTCTGCGAAGAGATGGAGGCCCTGGCTTTTGCGGGCGAGCACGACTTTACGGTCGTAAGGTTGGCGCTATTGCGCGAGTTTTCGGGCCTCGTCCTGCTGGGGGGTGGCGACGTCGGCAAACCAGCCAGCACCCAGCAGCCGCTGGTGGATCTGGTGGCAACGCAGGCCGCCACCGTGCTGTCGCTGATCGGAGCGCGCGAGCAGTCGCACCGTGGCGCCATGAAGGATCCGCACTCGAGCGCCTACACGTTCGCCTACTTCGTGGACGTGGCAGGGCGCGAGATCGCGATGGCCCGTCGGCACGGTCGCCGCTTCTCGTTGGCCACGGTCGGGCTCGAGCTGCAGCCGGACTCGGGGCTGGGCGACGAAACCGAGCCCACCGTGTTCGGGGCGGAACGCGTGCTGGGCGCGGTCCGCGACACCGATGTGCTGGCGCGCGTGGACGCCAACGAGTTCTACCTGCTGCTACCGGAAACGGGCGGGCCGGGGGCTCACGCCTGCCGTAGGCGAATCCTCGGGCAACTGGGCGCGGTCACGGGCGTTTCGCCGCTCAGCACCGCGGTCGGCGTCGCAACCTTTCCGCACGACGGCTCGGACCTCTCGCAGCTGCTGCGCGTGGCGAAGTTTCGCGCGGATGCCAGCCGCAGCTCGGTCGTACACACGCTCGGGCTGGGCGCCATGCCGCTCGGACGATTGGTGGACGCGCTGCTCGGAGTGGTACCGGATCCGCAAGCACGCCGGCTGGCACCGCTCGAGACGCCGCACTACATCGAGCTGCCCATCACCGACGTGATGGGGCTGGTCGGGGCGGCGACGGCCGAGGCGACACGGGGCGGGCAAACCCGCGTGCTGGCGACGCAGCGCTCCGGCCTCAGTGTGGGCAGCGCCGTGCGGGCCGAGGCCTCGCGCGCCGGTGATTCGCTCAAGGTCGAGACGGTCGATGTATCGCGCGTCGCGGGCTGCGAGCATGTGGACGTGCTGATCGTGATCGCCGAGCATGCGACTTACACGCTGCTGGGCCGCAGCGAAGGCAGCCTGGTGCGGGCCGTGCATTCCACCGACCCGTTGCTGTCCGATCTGCTGGTAGCCAGGCTCTCCGAGATCGCTGGGAGGACCTTCGAATGAGGGCGATCTTGCTGGTCGAGCCGGACGTGGACGTGCTGGGCACGCTGGCCTCGCGCCTGCGCTCGCGCGGCCTTTCGGTCGTGATCGCGGACAGCGTGGACAGCGCCATCGAGCGCGCCGCGGGTGTCGAGTTGATGGCCGCATTGGTCTCGAGTAGCTTGCTCACGGACAGCGACGGCTTCGAGCGCCTCAGGAGCAGTGGGACGCTGAACGAAGCGGTGCTGTTCATCCTGGTGGACAAACCGCTGGGCGCATCGCTGGCGCCCGACGAGCTACCGCACCACGACATCGAGCTCATCGCTCGTCGCCTGTACGCCATCCCTAGCCGCGTTTCGGTCGGCCCGGAGGAGGGCGGCGACTTCCGCGGTGACTTGCAGCAAGTCAGCAGCGTCGACCTCTTGCAGCTGCTCGCCATGAACCGGCGCAGCGGCACGCTGTCGATCAACACGCCGTCAGGCGCCGGTGAAGTGCGCATCAAGGACGGCGAAATCGTCGACGCGGTTTTCCGCCGCCTAGAGCGTGAAAAGGCGTTGTTTCGGCTGCTGGGCGAGACCGAAGGCACGTTCTCGTTCGTGGGCGGCTCGCCGCAATTTCTGGAGCGCATCCGCACGCCAACCAGCAGCCTGCTGATGGAGGGTCTGCGTCAGCTGGACGAGACGCAGCGCGTGCGCACCGCGCTGGCGCTCGATGGCTCGGCGCTACTCGCGATCGCGCCGCCCAGCCCCGACATGCCCGAAGCATCGACGCGGGTGCTCGAAGCCCTGACCACGCCGCGTACGCTCTCGGAGCTGCTCGACGAGGTCACGCTGCAAGACCTGGCCGTGATCGAGGCGCTCGCCCGCCTGCTCGATCAAGGCCTGGTGCGCCGCATCGCTTCGAGCGCAATCCGGGTAGAGCTGGCCGACCCGGAGCGCATGGCGGTGCTGGCGGCGCTGGCCAAACGCGCGGTGCGCAGCGGCTATCGCGGCGCGGCGCGCGTGGTGGTGGCGGCGCCGCTGGCGCGTCTGGTCACGCTCATGCATGCGATCGCTCGCATCGCCGATGCGGTCGTTCCGACCGAAACCGTGCCGGCTGCTCCCGTGCCCTACGCGCTCGCGACGCTGCGCCTGGGTGAAGCCGATTTGGAGGTGATGGGGCTGCCGCTGGTCGAAGCCTACGCCCCGCTCTGGGGCCTGGTTTTGCCGGGGTCCGCGGCGCTGGCCCGCATCGAGCTCACCGCTTCGGACGCCCTGGATACCGCCTGTTCGGTCGCCGCCGTTCCGGTACTGGAGGCCGGAGCGCTGCTGCGCGAAGGCGACGAGGCCGACCCCGAGCAGGTAGCGACGCTGCTGCGCATGCTGCTCGAAAAGGCGCTCGGTGGCTGAGGCGGCACGAGGCGCGACGTGAGCCAGCGCATTGCGGTGATCGCCGGGGACGGCATCGGTCCCGAGGTCATCGCAGAGGCCCTGCTCGTACTCGAGCAGCTGCGGCAGCAGCGCGGCATCGATCTCGAAGTCTGGGAGCTACCGCTCGGGGCCGAGCGCTACCTGCGCGACGGCACGACATTTCCGCGCGAGCTGCGCGACGAGGTGCGCGCCACGTGCAGCGCAGTGCTGCTCGGCGCGGTTGGGGATCCGCGCGTGCCGAGTGGTGAGCACGCCCACGACATCCTGATGGGCATGCGCCTCGAGTGGGATCTCTACGCCAACGTGCGCCCGATCCGCGCGCTCGCAGACTCGCTGGTTGCATTGCGCGGCAAGTCTAAGACCGACGTAAACTGCGTGATTTATCGGGAAAACACCGAGGGCCAGTATGTGGCCGCAGGTCACGAGCGGGGCCGCGACGGCCCGGGCGAGATCGCGATGAGCCGCGAGGTGCACACGCGGCGCGGCGTCGAGCGGCTGCTGCGCGCCGCCTTCGAGCACGCTCGCCAGAGCCGCATGCCGCTGCTGATGACCGACAAGTCGAACGCCATTCCGGCACAAGCCATCTGGCGGCGCGTGCTCGGCGAGCTGAAGGCCGAATACGCCGACGTGCCCACCGAGCAGCTCTACGTCGACGCGCTGGCTGCGCGCCTGATCGAAGCGCCCGAGCGCCACGGCGTGATCGCGACCAGCAACCTATTCGGCGACATCCTGGCCGATCTGGGCGCCGCGCTCGCCGGAGGCCTCGGGCTCGCGCCGAGCGCCAACCTGCACCCGGCCGAGCCCCACCACATCGCCCTCTTCGAACCGGTGCACGGCTCCGCTCCCGACATCGCCGGCAAAGGCATCGCCAACCCGCTCGGCGCCATCCGTTCGCTCGGCATGCTGCTCGCGCACCTCGGACACTCGAGCGAAGCGGAGCGCATCGAACGCGCCGCCGTCGAGGTGCTCGAGCGAAAGCGCTGCACGCCCGACGTGGGGGGCGATCTCGGCACGGCCGCAGCGGGCGCGGCTTTTCGCGAGAGCCTCGCGCAATCTTAGCGAGGCTGAGCGCGCTACTCCGGCTTTTCCAGCTGGCACTCGGCGCTGCAGCCGTCGAGGTTCTTGAGGTTGGCGTCGTCACAACCTTCGATGGGCTCGTCGACATGGCCGTCGCCGCAGAAAGGTCCGCGCGAGCAGTCGGGGTTGCAGCCGCCGTAGCTGCCGTCGTTCAAGCCGTCGTCGCAGGCTTCGTCGAGCGTCGGGATGCCGTCGCCGCACCTGCTGTTGCAGGTGGACTTGCGGAGCTCGAAGTCGTCGAGCGCAAGCCCGTAAGTCGAGTTGTTGGTGTTGCGCTCGGCCTGGAAGACGACGATTTCGTAGACGCCGCCTTCCACCAGATTGAGCGGATTGCCCTCGATGTCGGTCGTGGTGGCGTTCACGATCACGCTTTCCAAGGTGCGGGGGTGCGTACCGCTGATGTCGACGGTCAGCTTGCCATTCACGAATACCCAAACGTCGTCGTCTCCGTTGAAGGTCAACGTGGCGTTCTTGGCAGCCTGGTATTGGAACCAGTAGCGAACCTCGCTCGTGAAGTGGAAGTTGTGGCCGCTCGCGGCGTAATTGCCGAAGCCCATGCCATCGAGCGGGAAGAAGAAGAGGTTGTCGTAGCTGAAGACACCGGTCACGTTCTTGGTCAGGGTCAGTGTGGACAGCACGGTCTGGTTCACGTTCTCCACGTCCAGGTACCACTGGCTGAAGGAGTTGAAGTCCTTGGTGCCGTAGCCGCAGAAGTAGGTGTTGCGCGCGTCGGTGGTGATCATGCGCGGGCCGGTCGCGGAGCCCTTGACGCCGTTGCACTGGGCGGCACCCGCGGTCCCGGCGGGCTGCGTCACACCGCTCGCCGGCACGATGTCGGTGCACGCAGTGCCGTCACACTGCGCGTACCACTTGAATACTGGGCGGCCCAAGAGCGAGGTGCCGTCGGGCGTCCTGTCGGCGGCCGTACCGAGCGTGGTTCTGACCCAAATGTCCTCCTTGAGCGAGCGATCGATGGGATCGTTCTGCGACCACTGGAAGTCGACGTGACCGCCGTCCACGTAGGCCTTGAAGTCGCGGTAGACGATCGGAATCACCAGATCGCCGCCCACCTTCTCGGTGCAGGTCCAGCCCGCCTCGATCTTGCAGCTGCTGGAGCAGCCGTCGCCGTCGCGACCGTTGGCGTCATCGCAAGCTTCGTCTCCGAGCTTGAGACCGTCGCCGCATTCACTGGTGCAAGGCGCAGGCGGCGTGCAGCTCGGCTCTTTCTCGCAGTAAATGGAGCAGCCATCGCCCAGGTAGTGATTGCCGTCGTCGCAGGCTTCACTGCCCTCCGCGGTTCCGTTGCCACAATCGGTGGGCGTGCACGGCATACCGGGCGTCAGGCACTCGTAATTGGGCTCGAACGTGCACGTGTCGCTACAGCCGTCACCCGGCACTGCGTTGCCGTCGTCACACAGCTCCGAGCCGGCAAGCATGCCGTCCCCGCAAGCCGCTGCGCGACACATCACGCCCGCGACCGGGCACACGTAACCGGGCTCTGCCGTGCACGTGTCGCTGCAGCCGTCGCCGGCGACGGTGTTGCCGTCGTCACACTCCTCGCCATCGACTTGCAACGCGCCGTTACCGCACACCACCTTGTCCCCGACGCAACCGCTCGTGCATGCACCACCGTCAGCCGGAATGTCGATCACCGGACCATTGCCGCCGCCACCGCTAGGACGGGCACCTCTGCCCGCGGTGCTCCCGCCCGCGCTGACCATGCTGCCCGCTTGCGAAACATTCGAGCCATCACCGCCGGCTGCGGGCTCTCCACCGCACGCTACCGGCGCCCCTAGCGTCAAAACGAAGAGCGCCGCGAGCTGCCCCGGGTATCGAGTGAAAAGTGATGAAAGGCGCATACTTCCCGTCTGCCAGTGTGCGTCAGATCCGGCTGGCGCGCAAAAGATCTTCGAGCCAGCTGAATAGAATATTTATTCTCTCTCTGTCATGAATAGAATAGGCATTCCAGCAGGCTTTGTGGGCCGAGGTACGAGGATCGAGCAGCGCTGCTGAAGTCAGCGTCTCGTCACATCCCTAAGTGCAGATTAAGGACAGCTTAGGGGTCGCCGTAAGCCGGCGATGGAGGCAGGCTAAGACAATATGGAGCGATCGAAGCGCCAGCCCACTGCCGCTGGCGACTCACCGCCTTTGTCGAGCCACTCGCGCCTGCGCACCGCTGCCGCCGACGTGTCTGCCGACTACGCCGTCATGCGCGACGTGCTGCTCCGCTACCTGAGCCAGGTGCTCGTCGATTCGGTGCTCACCCGCTCGCTGCATTCGCGTCGGCTCAGCCCGCGCACGCTGACCAAGGCGCAGCTGGCCGAGCTGACGAGCGACGTAATGGTCGGGCTCAGGCTGTTCGTACCCGAAGAGCGCCTGTCGCAGCTCATGCTGGACCTGGCCGAGATCCTGGAGTCGGAGTGAACGCCGCCCCGCAGCTCGGTGCGCCGAGCTTCGAAGCGCGGCTCAGCGCGCTCGAAGCCGAGGTGAAGTCGCTAGCCCATACCGCGCTTCAGCAGTCTACGCGGCTGGACAGCGCCGCCGAGCTGATGAAGGGCTCGGGTCAGGAAGAGAAGCTGTCGCTAATCGTATTCAGCGGCAGCCTGGACCGCCTGATCGCCGCGTTCGTGCTGGCGACCGGCGCGGCCGCCATGGGCATGAAGGTGAGCATGTTTTTCACCTTCTGGGGCACCGCAGCGCTACGGCTCGACAACGTGCGTGTGAAGAAGACCTTCCTCGAGCGCCTGTTCGGTTGGATGCTGCCCAAGGGCGTGAGCAAGCTTCCGCTCTCGCAGATGAACATGGCCGGCGGCGGCCCCGCCATGATCCGCTACATCATGAAAAAGAACGGCGTAGCGTCAGTCGAGGAGATGATCGAGGTGTGCAAGGAGCTGGGCGTGGAGCTCAACGTCTGCACCATGAGCATGGATCTTCTGGGCATGAAGCCCGACGAGCTGATCGACTACCCCGGCCGCACTTTCTGTGGCGTCGCCAAGTTCATCGAAACCGCCGCCCCCGGCAAGATCACGATGCTGCTGTGACCGTCATCGCCATGCAAACCACGCTCGACTGTCGTGGCAAATCCTGTCCGATGCCTATCGTGCTGCTGGCCAAGGCCCTGCGCGATGCCAGAACTGGCACGCGTCTGGTCGTCCAGGCCGACGACCGCGCCTTCCCCGAGGACGTCCGCGCCTGGTGCAACAAGACCGGCCATGAGCTGGTCTCGCTCGACAACAAACCCGGCTACTACGAAGCGGTCATCAAGAAGTCGTAGCGCTTCCCGTATTCAGTAGAAACCAGCCTTGAGCTCGGGCACGGCGGGTGCGTCGCCCGGGCAGCTCGAGAAGCCGCTCATGTGGCGGCGTCACACGCTAGGCTCGACTTGGGCAATCTTGGAAGACCAGATCACGATCGTCTGGGAAGCCCACGAGCCACGAGAAAATCCGGCGAGGCCGGCGCTCGCTGCCTGTGGGCCCGCATGGGTCGGAAGAGATTTCACTCGGTCGCTCTCTTGCCAGGCGACCACGCCGAAACTCCGGAATCCCGCCAAGGCCCCGCACAGAAAACGCCCAAGTCGAGGCTAGGGGCGTGGGCACGTTGGAATCGCTCAGCGGCTCCCAAGGACCGCGTTCCCCCATCGCTTGCCCCCGAGACGGCATTTGAAGCACTTATCCCTCTTGAACTGTACCCTTACCGTGCACCATCAACGTCGATGCAGCAGTGTCGATGAAAAGGGAGAACGAGCGCCGCCTCCTGCCACGGACTGGCTCTGTCATGAACGCCAAAGCGCTGCCGCAATTCAACACGGCGCTGGCGGCGCTGAAGAAAAGGCACGCGAAGGATTTCAACTTCGTGGAGCTGTCGAATGCCGGCACGGCGAAAGACGGGGCATTCAAGCTAATTAGCCGCATCCTGCAGCTGACACGCGACTGGGCTGACCCAGAGATCGCCGTCATCTCGCGCGAGAACGCGATGGGGTTAGTCCCGGCCCGCGTTCGCGTTTGGACGAGTCAGCTCTGGCGCGAGCTCTCTCGCCGCATCCAGTTCCGAAAGCGATCAAGCGTTGAGAACGACGACGCTTGGGTGCAAGTCCTCGCGTGCGGCGCACAGGTCTTCGACAAGGAGGTCTTCCTCTCGATCCGCCGACGGCAACGGGCGCAACTACCTTCCGAGCGCGACAATTCGGCGCGAGTGTGGCAGGGCTGCCATGTTCACAGAACGGGGCGGCTCGACGTTCCGGAATTGAGTCGGCAACTGTTGGCTCGATTGCGAGCTGACCTCCATCTGGGCGAGCTCGTTTCCAAGCCGCGCCCACTCGGAGTGGTATGGACGCCGTCGCAGAGCGAGCCCGGGCATCTCGGCGTATTCTTCAAGGTTCCGGTTGAAGAGCGCGTCGCAACGTTCCTAGATGAGAAGGAATTTCGGACCAACGGGCGTGGCTACCGGCGCGAGAGTAGTTTTGTGGCTCCGCGCGAGCTAAGCCCTGGCAACCTGCAATCGAAGGGGTATACAGTTGAGCAGTGGTCGCTCGAAGTACTCAAGGCAAAATGGCTCCCCTGAGCCATGACGACGTCACCGTGCGCAGTTCACACGTTGCGTATGTTTTCGCCAAACTGCGCGTCCGCGGCGACGACTATCTGCTCTTGAACGCCCATCGCAAGTGGGGCGACTGGAGCCTGCCCGGCGGTCACGTGGAAGCCTTCGATGAAAGCTGGCAAGCCGCCGCGATGGAACACCCCGTGCTGAAGCAAGCCAAAAGAGGCCCTGGACCGGCTGAGCGCGGACCCGGAAGCGCGGCTGCGCGCTGAGCAACGCGAGCTGGCGCTCTTCTCGAACGCGCTCGACCTGACCGTCGCGCGCGCGGAGGGCAAGGCCGAAGGGCGCGCGGAGGGCAAGGCCGAGATGTTGCGCGAGTTGTTGACGCTCAGGTTCGGGCCACTCCCGGGCGAGGTTGCACAGCGCCTGGGCACGGCGACCGAGCCAGAGCGCTGGACGGCGCGCGTGCTCTCCGCAGAATCGCTCGCGCGTTTCGACTGGTCGTAGGTCGAATCCTCGCCGCGCCGCCAACGCGCTGACGACGTCCGCGCCGTGATCGCGTTTGCAGCGGCTTCCGCCGTCGAGGACTTGCCGGCGCCAAGCCCGGTGCCTCCGAGTGCGAAGGTTGCTTGAAGCTCATCTGAACGCATGGGTGTACGGGTACAACGCGTACCCCGAGTCGCTCTCGACCCCCACCGTGACCAGCCGTCGCCCCGCCGCCGCCGAAACCCCTCGGGGGTTATCGTGCTACTCGAGCAACCGACGGTAAACAATCACGCACGACGTCAACCTAGGCATTCGCGTCCATCCCGGCCGGGCCATCAATCCGTCGGCCAATCGTGATGATCCTCGCCGGGCGGTGGTGAAGTGTCGGGTGGGGTCGAGTTGCCCTCGGCTTCGGGAGCAGCCTGCTCTGGTGCCGGCGCGCTCGAGGCGGCGGCTGGCGGCTCGCGCAGAATGGTCCAGTTCATGTTGTTGAGCGTGCCAGCCTCATTGGGCGGAAGGATGTACTGGAGTGCCGGAGCACACGACAACGCCAACCATGCCGCTGCAGGCAATAACCACCACGACAGGGTGGCCCTCATGGCTGAGTCCCCGCCGCAACCGGCACCGCGCCGACCTCCGGATAGCGATCGGCCAACTCTACGACCGCGATCACGATGTCTTCCGCTAGCCTCCTTGTGGCTTGAGCAACGACTTCTTCGCGAACAGCAGAGGGCCACTCCTCTTTCTTCAGTGGCGCCGAAAACACCGGCAGCCTTTCGCTAGCGTAAAAGCTGCGCTCGGCGACCAGGCCCGAAGAGGATTCGGCGCGCAGCACGACGTGGACGTCCGCCGCAATCTTGTAGAAATCGTCGTTGGGACCAGCCTCTACATCGTCGACGAACAAGAACTTCAACGTTGGCTGCAGGCGCAGTGGATTGGCGCTCTTGGCGTTTTGCGTGGTCACGATCTTGAAGCCGCTCTGATTGAGGCCAAGCAAGAGCAACTCACCCAGCCAATCTTTGGGCTCCCGATCGCAATAAATGCGCCCCACCTCAGCCTTGTAACCGTTGCGCTTCATGCCACAACGCATCGTGGAAGCGCGCGCGTCGACAGCAGGGAACACGATCACCTCGCGCTGCTTGCCACCCTCCTTGGGGGCGCTGATGGTGAGCGGCTGCAGGTGGATCTTTTCTTGACCCCACGCACAGCTCGATAGCGCGAGCCATAACCCGCAACCCATCGCGCGCGCGGCTCCTCGCCGCCAATTCTCTGCCATCGGTGGCATAGCGCAATAGACCGCTAGCATTCTGCTCTCGGTCATTCAACAAAGATCGTCGTCAGAACCGCGCCCCTCAGCCCTTCACTTCTCTTCTCTTCTCTTCTCTTCGAAGCTCTTCGAAGCAATAGCTGCGTGCCACGCCACAGGCTGCGTGAACCGTTCGTCTATTTCGTCGACGAATGCCTGGGACGTCATGTCGTGCCCGACACACTCCGCGAGGCGGTAGCGGAGGGCGAACGCGTCGACCACGCGAGTAGCCAGTACGCGCCCCCTCGACAACTGCAGCACCGAGGCCTGCCGAGGCCTGCATCCGGAGCGCCAAGACCAGAGCAGCCAGCGTCTGCACAACCAACCGGTAGGACGGCCTCGGAAAACGAAGCGTCGCGAGCCTCGACCTTCTGGCACTCGACGCGTATTCTAGACTGGTGTCCCAGCTGGTCCCGCCGAAGCGATTGTACCGAGCCATGAAGGCTCAAGGTAGCGCGCCCGTCTGCGGCAACCTGGCCAACGAACTCGGGGTGCGGCCTGGTGTGGACATCATCGTGGACGGTGGTGGTCAGGTGCATCCAAGCAGCGGCGGCCTGTCGACGACTCCGGACGACCTCGCGCGGCTGCCGCCCCATGTCCGCCCTCTCAGCCTGGGCGGCCGCGGGAAGCTACCTGTGTTTGTCATCGAGGTGGCTCGCTTGGATGGCCCAGCTGCCGCTTCCGCCGGTGCTGCTGAGCTCGTGGCACGTCGAGACCCGAAGCATCCCGTGAAGCACGCCTTCATCGAGCCGGCGCACTCGATGAGTCTGGCTGAGCTGCAAGGCTACCTCTGTGCAACCTCCGAGCGTTGGGCGCGAGTGTAGCGATGGAGAGCGAGCAACCCGACACGCTGAATCGCTACCGCAGGCTCATGAACGAGCTGCTGATCGCGCGTGAAGCCGAAGGGGGCGATCTGGCCCAGGAGGTCGAGTCGGCCTACGTGGCACGACTCGACGAGCTCTGGTGGCAGCTGACAGAACGTGAGCAGCAAATTTACGAGGCCGAGCTGGCAAGCGCCCAAGCACCTCCCATTCGGAGCGAGCCAAAGCTGGTGGACTGCTTGGTGAAGGTCGGTGAGCGTGTCGCCCCGCGCAAGGCCGAGGCCGCCTGACATGTACCTGACTTCGCATCATGTGCTTGCCCCGGGAGGCCGGCAAGAAGGCGTCAACGCTTTCCTTTACTCGCATGGTGCGGTGACATGGCAGGTGCCTCCGGCCGAGATCCCGGACCAGGATCCGGGTACGCTGGTCGCCGAAAGCATCTCGCTTCGTCCGCCGGGCAATCGCGTGCGCAGCTACCTGGACATCGTGGCCCCCGACGAAGCGCGCTGGGACGAGGTTCGCGTCGCCTTGATGGAATTCGTCGGGGACTCGCAGCGGAGCCCGCTGCCGTGGGTCGGTGGCACCGGCCGCTGCTCCTTCCGCTTCGGCGCCGAGCAGTCACTGGCCCGGCAATGGCAGAAGGAGCTGGCCATCCTCTACCGCTCCGCCCAGGCACTCCGCCTGGCGCACCCGGGGTAGCAGGCGACGTTCAGCACGAAAGCCCGCCAGGAGGGGCAGAACGAAGGCTGCGCCGAGCGCCACCAGCCGTTGAGATCGCCGACCAGCGCGGCACCAAGGACAAACGAACTGTCATTTTCCTCGCTGCGCCGAGCGAGCTCACACGGCTGGCGCGGCTCGGGACCCGACATGGAAGCCTACTTCAGAGTCACGCCCCCCTCGGTTCATCGGATGGTCGTCGAGCTAGAGCGCCGCGGCCTCATCCGTCGCGTTCCGCGCCAGCCCCGCAGCATCCAGCTGTGCCTATCCCTGGATGTGCTCCCGCAGCGACTGCGGCAACTGCAAGGACTGCGGGAACGTCTGCTCTGGCGGCAAACTCTGCATCGATTCCACCTGCCAGTGTCCGGAACGTCAGACGGAGTGCTACGGCCACGCGCATGCTGATTCGGGCCAAAGGACGGCAAGACCGGCGGGCGATTCTCGGTCACGGGTGGGCGCTTGCTCGCTGTCCCAACGCGAGGGGCGCCTGATGTTCCTGGTGCCGCGGACGATCACGTGGATTGTGGTGCGAACCAGCTGGCCAGCTTGAGCCCTTCGAAGACCTCAAAGTCAGCGAGGTTGCGGGTGACGAGCGTCAGCCCGTGCACCATGGCGGTGGCTGCGATTTGACCGTCGACGAATGCGGGTGCTCGGCCACGCTTTGTCAGGCGAGCGCGCTCGCAAGCGTGCCAACGGGCTGCGGCGGCGGCGTACGGGAGGATCGGTATCCTGGCTACGACTTCGGCGATGTAATTGGTGAGGGCCGTCTTCTTGCGTGATGCCGGAAGCCTTGCCACACCGAATTCGAGCTCGTGCAGCACCAGCGCGCTCGTCGCGCATTCGTCCAGTGTCCGTTCCAGCATCTCGACGACCGACTCGATGGGCCCCGGCCGCATGGGCTCGGAGAGGATGTTTGCGTCGAGTAGATAACGCAGCGCCCCTACCAACGGAAATCCCTTCCGGCTGAACGATCTCGCAGGCCTTTCCAAGGATCCGGTCCGCCGAGTATGCGCCGATCGAGCGCGGCCATGAAGGCTCGAAATGCCTTGGACGGCGACTCGGAACGGGCCGTGGCCTCGTCGTATTGCTGCACGGAAACGATGACGGCCACGGGCTTGCCGCCGCGCGTTACCTCGACGGCATCGCCCCGCTCGGCTCGGGTGAGCACTTTAGCGAAGGCAGCGCGGGCCTGCGTCATCGTCATGGTGGTGGGCGAGCGTTTAGCCATCTGTACAGCGAGTGTACATCGTGCACCGCCGAGCGACAACGCACGCAGAAAGCCCAGTGAAAGGGCTGTTTCACCAGGCTTTGCCTGGTGAACTGGACGGCCAATCCCCCACACGACTGCGCATGACTGCAGCCTCGATTGGTGATCGGGCCGCGGAGCGTACCTTGGCCGTGGCGTGCGGCTTCTTCCGCTGGTCATCGTGTTGGCGGCTTGTGAGCCGGTAGCGCCCTAGCCTTCCGCCGACGGCGTCCGTACGAAGATCTGCAGTCGGTCGTTGTGGCGGATACGTTCCGCATCTACACGAACCTGCCCGCGGGCTACGATACCGATCCCGATCGCCAGTGGCCGCTTTTCGTTTACCTCGATGGTGACTGGTCGGCGGGCGCGGTCCGGGATCATGTGAAAGGCGAGATCGGTCGGCTTGCCGCGCGTGCACGTCCAGAATCGCGCGGCGCGCCGTCGGCTCCGGTCGATTGATCACCACGCGCTGGTAGAGCGCGGTTGCTTCGGGCTGGCGGCGCTCATACTCGTCGCTGCGCCGAGCGGGCTCACACGGCCGGCGCGGCTCGTGACCTCGCTTGCGCTCTGGCTCGCTGCTCGCAGAGCTCACCAGGCGCGCACTGCGCCGTCCGTGCCAGAGTCCTCATGCTCTGCAAATGCCCGTCATTGCTCGCTCGGCCGCAGCCTTGGGCTCGGGCGGCCAGGCTCAGGACGGCTGAAGAATGGCAGCCGCGCGAAGCCCGGTCTACCCGAGGATGGCATCGTGCCCACGGTCGATCCCACCTCCATCGACGCGGAGGGCTGACGCGTCGTACGAGGGGTGTGGGCTGTGAAGCGGGGCGGGGCGCCGGAGCTGGAGCGCATGCCGCGGCCGTGGCCGCCGCGACGATCGAGAGGAAAGGCTGCGGCTTGGATAGGCGTCTCATGGAGCCGTGCCGTTGGGACGTCGAGCGATTGCCGACGACAACGTCAGCTGCGTTCGTGATGCCAGGAACGTCCGTGGGGCGCCCGACCTCGCCGGGAATCTTGCCCACCGGAGGCCAACCCAAGCCGAGCTGACCCATGTCGTTCTGGCCCCAGCAGGTGAGGGCCACTTTCGCGAACCGCGCACGAGTGACCGGAGCCCGTCGAGATTCGCGCGACCTTGTCGAAGGGACCGACGACGGCTTGATCACTCCGCGCCGGAGATCATTCTTGGCGAGCGGGCCAGTGCCGGCTTGCAGCGACGTGTTCTGCCCCCAACACTTCGCGCGACCCAGGGAGAGGACGGCGCAGCCCGTCCCATCGCCTCCCATCGCCAGATCCAAGGCGGCGTCGACACCTGCGAGCCGCTCCGGCCTTAGGTGCGTAACGTTGTTGACCAGCCGATCGGTGCTCGTAAGGTCGAGGCCCCAGCACCACACTTCGTGGTCAATCGATAGGGCGCAGGCCGACTGATCGCTCAGCGCCACCTTCTCGACGTTGCCAGATCCGCCCGAATCCATGACGTCAAGCGCTTGGAGGTACACGCTCTCGGCGTGGGTTCCGGCGCTCCTGGCCAGCGCGACCTTCCACTGACCTAGCCGTGCAAGCAACACGCGCACGACTGGTTAAACCAGTCTGAACCCCCTATTTTCCCCGTCGCTTCACGCGACGCGTCCGGTATGGTGCG
>DATEDZ010000078.1:0-13746 GCA_035281385.1 Polyangiaceae bacterium | reverse complement strand
AGCGGCGGCCGCGCCAACGCCAAGCTCGTCTCCGAGCTCTTGAAACAAAAACTCACGCGTTGAGGTCACTCGGACCTAGGCCCCAAAGTTGCCCGTCTGGTTGGGCAGCTACCGCGAAACGCCGCCAGCACGCGGCGCGCCTGCAGCGTCTGCATGCTCAGCCTGTGACGACGATCGGCTCGCCACGCGTCACGATCAGCGTGTGCTCGAGCTGGGCGCCAATGCTGCTCGGCGTCCGAAAGTGCACCGCCAGCGACCGCGCTACCCCGCGCGAAAACCGCAAGGGCTTGAAAGAAGCGCCGCGCCGCGTGCTGCGCGGCCTGCGCATCGTGCTGGTGGACCCCCGCTGCAATTCGGATATCAGCTAATATTGGTTAATATTTCCGCACAAAGCAGCTCGAAAGCCGCCAGAATGTGGCTACGCACGCAACGCGCCAACGCGTCTCGCGTTCACTACCAGGCAGCAGTTTGAGCGGTGAAAAAGCTGCGCCCCGCAAGAATATTGACCAATATTAGTCAATATTCCGCACTGTGAGTGAGCGGCGTCGGCGGCGCGGGGTGCTCCGAGCGCAGGATCGCATAGCCGACGCAGTCGACGGGCTCACTGCAGTCGACACGCCAGGCGCGGCGATGGTGGGCCTCTTGCCGGAAGCCGCATTTTTCGAAGACGCGGCGCATCGCCACATTGTCGTGGCGCGTGTAACCGCCCAGACGTCCTGTCGCCGGGTATTCGGCGAACAGCCACGCCATCAGGCTGCGCAGCGCCTGGGTCCCGACGCCCTGCTTGCGCGCGGCTTGAGCCACCCTCAGATCGAAGAGCGGCGTCACATCCGACAAGTCGTAGACACGCGCGAACGCCAGCGGTTCTGCGGCTTCGCCCCGAATCCAAAACGATCGCGCCTCCGCGCCGAAGAAATGACCCGACTCGATGCGCGCCCGCACCCAGCTGTCGTCCACGCTGCGCTCGAAATGGAAGGGCCAGTCGCTACCGGCCAGAAACTTGGAAAGCCGGGTCACGTCCCCAGCCTGCAAGGGCACGAGCGATAGGGGCATCCCCGTCATCCTACTCCCAGGCTAGCATCGGACCCATGCTCAAGCCCGGACAGTACATTCGTGACCTTCTCGCGAGCCAGCCGGGCGCGCGGGTCTCGGCTCACGGCTGGATCAAGACGCGCCGCGACAGCAAGGGTGTTTCTTTCCTCCAGCTCTCGGACGGCAGCTCCTTTCGCGATTTGCAGATCGTGATCGAGGGCGGCGCCATCGATGTGGCGCTCTTGGAGCGGGCCACGACCGGCGCTTGCGTACGCGTCGAGGGAGAGCTGGTCAAGTCGCCCGCGGCCGGGCAGGCGCTCGAGCTCAAGGCGCAGGCGCTCGAGCTCTTCGGCGGCGCGGACCCGCAAAGCTATCCGCTGCAGAAGAAGGGACACTCCTTCGAGTTCTTGCGTGAGATCGGACACCTTCGCACGCGCTCCAATACCTTCGGCGCCGTGTTCCGCGTGCGGAACGCACTTTCGTACGCCATCCATCGCTTCTTTCAGGAGCGCGGCTTCTTGTACGTGCACTCGCCGATCATCACCGCCAGCGACGCAGAGGGTGCCGGCGCCATGTTCGGGGTCACGACGCTCGACCTACAAAATCTGCCGCGCACGCCCGAAGGCAAGATCGACTTCCAGCAAGACTTCTTCGGCAAGCCCGCGTATCTGACGGTAAGCGGCCAGCTCGAGGGCGAGATTTTCGCGCTGGCCTTCAGCAACGTGTACACGTTCGGCCCCACGTTTCGCGCCGAAAACTCCAATACGCCGCGCCACCTCGCCGAGTTCTGGATGATCGAGCCCGAGATGGCTTTCTGCGACTTGTCCGGCGACATGGAGCTGGCCGAGGACTTTCTGAAGTACATCATCCGCTACGTGCTCGATCACTGTGCGGACGACCTGGCCTTCTTCAATCAACGTATCGATAACACCGTGATCGCGACGCTCGAGCACGTCGAGCGCTCGTCGTTCGAGCATGTCACCTACACCGAAGCGATCCGCGTCCTGGAAGCTGCCGGAAAGGCCTGGGAGTTTCCGGTGAAGTGGGGCAGTGATCTGCAGAGCGAGCACGAGCGCTACCTGACCGAAGAGAAGTTCAAGAAACCGGTGATCGTCACCGACTATCCGAAAGAGATCAAAGCCTTCTACATGCGTGAGAACGATGACGGCAAGACCGTGCGTGCCATGGATGTGCTGGCGCCGCGCATCGGCGAAATCATCGGGGGCAGTCAGCGCGAGGAGCGCCTCGACGTGCTGCGCGAAAAGCTGCGCCGCCAAAACCTGCCGGAAGAGGCCTATTGGTGGTACCTCGAGCTGCGCAAGTACGGCTCCGCGCCCCACGCCGGCTTCGGTTTGGGCCTCGAACGGATGCTGATGTACGTGACCGGTATGAAGAACATCCGTGACGTCATCCCCATGCCTCGCACGCCCGGCTCGGCCGATTTCTGAGGCTTGTTCGAGTGCCTTGACGCTGGCTAGCCATCCACAATCGGGACGTGTAGCTTCGGTGGCCCCATGAAGATCAAGACCGTCACCATCGAGCGTCTGCGGGATGCGTTGCTGCAGAGTGGACGACGGCCGAGCACGGTCATGTCTTCGGCCTACGAAACATTGACGCGCGAGGGCCTGCTCAGCCCCGAAGAAGCTAGCGCGCTCAACCGCGTCGACCCGCTGGCTGAGGCGATGTTCCTGATGATGTCCGCCGACGGCAAAGTCGCCGACGAGGAGCGCGACGCGGTGCGCGGAGCAATCCGGGGCCTTACCGACAATCTGCTGCGCAGTGGCACCATCAACGTGATGCTGGAGAACTACGCGAAGCGACTGGAGGAGCAGGGTCGCGACGCGCGCCTTCAGGAAATCGCGTCCGAGATCGCGGAAGAGACCAGCGAAGCCGAGGGCGCCTTCGCCTTGTCGGCCGCCATCGCGCTGGCCGACGACGAGATCACGGAGGAAGAGAACGAGCTCATCAACCAGCTGGCGGAGTGGTTCGGTATCAGCCCAAACCGCGCTTCCGAAATCCTGGATCAGCTCGAAGAGGACGAGGCCGACGGCTGAGTTGGCGCGCCCTGCCTCCGCTTACTTGGGCGGCGCCACGGGCAGACAACCCAGCTCGTCGACCGTCGCCACCTTCGAGCCTCCGACGCTGGTCGACCAATTGATCAGGTGCTGGCGGAAGCGCCCCAGCGACGACACATCGTCATTGGCGAACGAGCGAGGCCTGTGACCCTCGAGCGCATAGGGGCACACGGATACCACCGGAGCCACGCCCTTCTGTAGCTGTAGGCGCACGAAGTAACTCTGCTTGGTCCAGGGCTTGTTGGCGTGGGTGTCGAACACGAAGTTGCCCAAACTGTAAAACACTGGGCGTCCGCCGAACCAGCCGATGCCCTGCGGCACGTGCGGGTGGTGGCCGATGATCGCGTCGACGCCGAGGGCCATCACCGCCTTCACGAAGCGGCGCGTCCTGTCGACCGGCGCGTCGATGTACTCCTCACCGCCGTGATAGCTCACGATCACGAAGTCTCGTTCGCGCCGCGCGCGCGCGATGCCCGTCTTCAGCCTGTCGACGTCGGCCCACGCGACATGAGCGCGGCCCTCGTGATCCGAAAACGTGCCCTGATTCCAAATCTGCGTCACTGCGAATAACGCCACGCTATGCCCCTTGGCCTGCACCACGACCGGCCGGTACGCGGCCTCCACATCGCGACCCGTGCCGGCAAACGCCACCTGGGCGCGCGTTAGGTTGTCGATGGTTTCGAAGAGCGCGCTCTTGCCATAGTCCCAGGCGTGGTTGTTCGCGGTCGACACCAGCGAGACCTTCGCGCGCGCCAGCACGTCGGCCCCACTCGGCGGTCCGGTGAAGATCAGCCGGTTGCGCGGCGACTGAGTCAGACCGTTTTGATCGCTCAGCTGCGATTCCAGGTTGATGAAGCGCAGATCGGCTGACGACCAGGCCTGGCTCAGCCCCGCGAACGGGTCGTACTTGACGTCCTTGAGGATGGCTTGACCACACTCACGACCGAAGCTCACGTCACCGCCCGCGGCGAGCACGATGATCGGCGCCTGCTCGGGCACGACGGGCGGGGGCAAGCCGCCAGCCTCGGGCAGGCGCGGTTCGAGCGGGATCGCAGCTTGCGTCACGCCGCCGGCCAGCTCCGCCTGAGCGGGGCTCGGGCCCGACCCATGAGACTGAGCGGGGCTCGGGCCCCGCGACCCACGAGACTGCGCGCGCGGAGACTCGGCGTCAGCGTGCTCCCGGCAGGCCAGGAGCATGCCGCAGAGCAGAATCGAACAGGCGCGCGCAGGCGTCATGCGCGCGTTCATCTTAGCAGATTGGCAGAAACCAATTGCGCGAAGCCCTGGCTCGATTTACGCCTTGCCCGTGAAAATTGCAGTCGTTGGTTCCGGGTACGTAGGTCTGGTGGCTGGTGCGTGCTTTGCCGACTCAGGGACGCACGTCACGTGCATCGACGTCGATGAGCGTAAGCTGGAGAAGCTCCGTGCCGGTGAGGTGCCGTTCTTCGAGCCGGGGCTCGCGCAGCTCGTCAAGCGCAACTGGCCGCACCGTTTGGACTTCAGCTCCAACCTGCCCGACTCGATCCGCGGGCGCGAGGTCGTGTTCGTGGCGGTCGGCACGCCGCCGGCCGAGGACGGCTCGGCCGACCTGTCCCACGTCTTGAAGGTCGCCGAGCAAGTCGCCAAGGCGGCCGAGCACGGGCTGGCGCTAGTGCTCAAGAGCACCGTGCCGGTCGGCACCAACGAGCGGGTGCGCAAGCACATCGAGCCCTGGGCAAAGCACCACATCAGCGTTGTCAGCAATCCGGAGTTCTTGAAAGAAGGCGACGCGCTCAGCGACTTTCTCAAGCCGGATCGGATCGTCGTCGGTGCCGATGACGAAAAGGCGTTCGAGCTCCTCGCGCGCCTTTACGCGCCGTTCAATCGCCAGCGCAATCGCCTACTGCGCATGAGCCCGAAGAGCGCCGAGATCGTGAAGTATGCGTCCAACGCCATGCTGGCCACCAAGATCTCGTTCATGAACGAGATCGCCGAGCTGTGCGATGCGGCCGGCGGTGACGTGGAGCAAGTGCGGCTCGCGGTCGGTGCCGACGAGCGCATCGGCATGCAGTTTTTGTATCCGGGTCTCGGTTTCGGCGGCAGCTGTTTCCCGAAGGACTTGCGCGCGCTGATCAGCACCGGCCAGCAGCTGGGCGTGCCAATGGAGGTTTCCGCGGCGGCGGTCCGGGCCAACGATGGCCCGCTGCAGATGCTGCTCAAGCACCTGGAGAAGGACTTGGGCGGCGTGTCGGGCAAGCTGATCGCCATCTGGGGTCTGGCGTTCAAACCCAAGACCGACGACGTGCGCGAAGCGCCGGCGCTGCGCCTGATCGCCGAGCTGACCCAGCGCGGCGCCAAGGTCCAGGCCGCTGATCCGGAGGCCCTCGACACAGCCCGTGAATCGCTCGAGCGCAGCGGACACCTGGCAGGCGTCGAGCTGTTCAAGAACGAATACGACGCAGTCAAGGGCGCGGACGCCCTGGTCATCGCCACGGAGTGGAACGAGTACCGCTCGCCGGATCTCCCACGCATCAAGCAGCTGATGCGCGGCCGTCACCTGTTCGACGGCCGCAACGTGGTGGTGCCGGACGCGGTGGTCGACGCCGGCCTGCGCTACCGCGGGATCGGTCGCCCCGCTCAGGGCTGATGCCAGCGCTGCCGGGACCAACTGGAGCGCTCGCCAGCACCGCGCACTTCAAGGCCGTGCGCTTCAAGGCCGTACAGCTGTGGGGTCGCGCTCAGACCCTTTTGCACGGCGCCAAAGTCCGAAAACCTGGGGGGCTGTGCCATGAGCAATTGGCACAGTCGATATAATATCGCGAATTTACTGGTGTTTTAACCCTGTACCGGCGGCACAGTGCTTGCTTTTAAGCATGATGGAGGAGCTTTAGCATGACCCACTTCGCCTTCTGGCGCAGGATCGCCGTCGCGGCGGCCGCCTCCCTCGTGCTCGCCAGCGCTTGCGGGGGTAGCAGCTACTCGAACGGCGGTGAGGACGGCGGCAAGAGCGGCAGCGGCGGCACCGAAAACCGGGCCGGCACTCACAGCACCGCGGGCAAGTCGACGGCGGGCACGAGCACGGGCGGCAAGAGCTCCGGTGGCACCGGTTCGGGCGGCACCAACACCGGCGGTAGCAGCCCGGGTGGGGAAGCGTGCACCGCGCCGGCCGTGACCGGCAACTGCGAGGCCTACTTCGAGCGCTGGTACCACGACGTCACCACGGGCCTGTGCCGGCCCTTCGTCTACGGCGGCTGCGACGGCAATGCGAACAACTACGAGACCTTCGAGGAGTGCCAGAAGGCTTGCCCGGGCGGCGCACCGAACTACGACGCTTGCCAGGCGCCGACCGACTGCGTGGTCACGGGCGCCGGTTGCTGCGGCATCTGCGATGGGCCAGGCATCACTCGGCGCGACTTGATCGCTTACAACCGTCAGTACCAGAATCAAGTGTCGGGCTGCAATGCGGTCGATATCGCTTGCGGCGCCTGCGCGCAGCCGCTGCCGGGTCAAGGCTCGCTGATGCACTTCGTGCCCAACTGCGTGCAAGGCCAGTGCGTGGTGGAGGACATCAGGACTAGCGCGGTCACGGCCTGCGAAGATGCGAGCGAATGCCGGCTGCGTAACGGCACCGCTTGCTGCGAAGGCTGCGGCGGCGGCAACGTGGTCTCGGTCCGCAGCGACGGCAGCTTCGAGGAGCTCGTGTGCGGAGACATACCCCAGCCGTGCCCAGCCTGCATCGCGCTCCCCCCCGACGACGCCGTCGCGGTGTGCACGGAAGGCCGCTGCGGCATCGAGTACCTCCCGATTGGGACCAAATCAGAGAAGACGCCATGAGCCGATCGCTTACTTTCGTTCGAATCGCCGCAGCTTCGAGCCTGGTGGTGCTGCTGGCGGGCGCGTGCGGTGGTCAAAGTTTCTCGTCCACCGATGGGGACGACGACGGCGGCACGAGCGCGGGCGGCACCAGCAGCATCGCCGGCAAGGGCAGCGGTGGGAGCACGCGTGCCGGCACGAGCGCAGGTGGCTCCAGCAGCGCCGGTACCAGCAGCGCCGGCGCGGCCGGCAGCAATCCGGGTGACCTGTGTAGCTTGCCGCCCATGCCCCCGGGCTCGGGCCCGGGCGGCTGCACGGCCTACTTCACCAACTGGTATCACGAGGCCACGACCGGCATTTGCACGCCCTGGGTCTACGGCGGCTGCGGCGGCACCGGGAACAACTTCCAGTCGCTCGAGGAGTGCCAGCGAGCCTGCCCGCAGCGCGCGCCAAACTACGACGCGTGCCAGCAGCCGACCGACTGTCTCGTCACCAGCCCTGGCTGCTGCGGCATTTGCGATGGCCCGAATATCACCGCTCACGATCTGATCGCGTACAACAGGCAGTATGGGGGCCTCCCGACCTGTGGAGGCGTGGCGCTGATTGCGGCTCCAGGGGAGCCGGGCCCCGGCGTCCCGGCTCCCATCGCCTGCGAACCGTGCCAGCCGGCCCCCGACGGCACCCTCAAGCACTTCATGCCGACGTGCGTGCAGGGCGAGTGCGGCGTCGAAGATCTCCGCAAAAGCCCCACCACCGCCTGTCAAATCGACGATGATTGCCGCCTGCGCAACGGCACGGGCTGCTGCGAGGGCTGCACCCCGGAAAATGTCATCGCAGTCCGCAACGACGGCAGCTTCGAAAAGCTGGCTTGCGGTGACCTGCCTGTCGGCTGCCCCGACTGCGCAGCGCTACCCCCCGAAGGCGCGCTGGCGAAGTGCGTCGAAGGTCACTGCACGGTCGTCTACTTCGCCACTACCGGCCCCTGAAGGTGACGGCGGCGCCCTAGCGCAGCCTGCCGATGCGGGCCGAGACTTCGGTGTCGAAGCGCTCGATATAGCTCTTCACGAGCTCACCAGGATCCGCACCGCTGAGCAGCGGCGTGAGATCCATACCCCAGATCAGCGAGCTGTGCTGATCGGTGCCGTGGGACTCGAAGTACGTGGCGTGCGCGCGACGGCGGCCGGCTGTCGCGAGATCGTAGCGCTTGCCGCCGGCGATCTGTGAATCGAAGACGCCCATCAGGGCGGCGTGCAGGTTCTCGTGCCGATCGACCGGCATCACGACCTTGTCCGGATCGCACAGCCAGTCGAGGTCGCGCCACACTTCACAACCGATGATCTTGGCCGGGCGCGACGCTTCAGGCAGCTTCTGACACGCAGCGATCAGGCGCAGCGCGACGGCAACGTGTGTGTCGTGCTTGTCGGCGAGGTTATGCGTGTAGATAACCTCGGGGCGCGTCGCCTGTAGCACCTGCAGCAGATCCGCGACCACCGCGTCCGATGCAGCGTCCTTCACGCCCGAGCTGGGATGGCCGAGCTGCAGCATGGCCGAGTACTCACCCACGAAGGCAGCTTTGCGCTGCTCCAGCTGGCGCACCGCCATCATCTGCTCGTTGGTGTAGTCCCGGTATTCGAAGTCCCGCGCGCTGCCGCCGCCATCGGTGACCACCACGCCCGTGAACCACCGGGATGGATTCTGAAAGCATTCGATCACGCCATGCGCCGCCATGAGCTCCAGATCGTCCTGGTGGGCGCCAATTGCTAAATGCGTGGTCCGGCTCAGGGCGGCCGAGACGTCACTACCGTCGGGAACGAAGACGTCGGCCTGGGGCTTGCTGAGTGAAAGCGACATGGGCCTCACAGGCGCGGCAGGCTGGCGGCCGCGATCGATTGTCCGACGCGCCGGGTGGCCTCGTCAGGCAGGTGAATGCGAATTCGCTCGGCCAGCTCGGGCGCCTCGCTGCGCAGCACGTCACGCGCCTTTTCGAAGAGCACGCTGCCGCCCTCGCCGGAGGTGACGCGACCGAGCAAGAGCACGTGCTTCATGGCGTAGACCTCGGAATACAGTAGCAGTCCGTAACCGAGATAGACGCCGATGCTTTCGAAAATCGCGCGCACCTTGGCATCGCCGCCAGCCAGCAGCTTCTGCAGCGCCTTGAGCTTTTCACCGGGTGACGCCTGGGCGTCGAGCTCGACGCCTGCGAGCTCGGCAAGTCGGATGGCGGCGTCTTGCGAGAAGTAATTCACGCCGGTGCCGCGATCGCCTGACCACTCGCTATCGACCGCCGCGTCATCGTTGAGATCCACCGGGGCGAAGGCTAGCTCGTTGACCCAACCGGTGATGAGACCCTGCTGGTTGACGTAGCCCACTGCCAGGCTCGTGCCCATCGCGATGCCGAGCACCGGCTGATCCTCGAGCTCCAGCGCGCCCGCCAGCGCCGTGACGTCACCGTCGTTGGCGACCTCCAGCGGGACATTGCCCCATTTCTTCGCGATATCCTGGTAGATGCTCTTGATGCGCGTCTCGAACGCGTCTTCCGGCACCTGGCGGAAGAGCGACGCGACCATGGTGCGATTGTCGACATAGATACCGGCCGAGCTCACCCCGATCGCATCGATGCGCGGCAAGTGCGCGGCGGCCCGGCGAATCGAGTCGTCGATGCCCTGGAAGTGGTACTCCGGATCGCTCTCGAGCTTCGGTTGCCAGACCGTCTCGACCGAAAACACTTCCTTGCCATCGATGACCGCTGCCACCTTGCGGTCGCTGCCGCCGGCGTCGAAACCGATGCGGCAGCCGTCGAGATGCCCGCCGACCGCCTTGCCCTGCTCGTTCTCCGCCGGCAGCGCCGAGGGCTCCACGGCCTCCACTACGAAGCTCGGGCGTTCGTAGATCTTGGCGAAGAAGTCGGCGTCGAACGCGCGCGCCCCACCCGGCCTGTAACACTCAGCCAGGTGTGCCGCGATGCTGGCTGAGCCAGCCACCGACACGCGATGACCACCACGCTGCCAGAGGAGCAGCTTCAGCACGCGCTCGGCCAGGCGCGCGCTCTCAGGCTGTCGTGGGTGCTGATCCGGAAAGATGGGCAACGCGAAGCGTGAAACCGCGCCGGAGTTGCGCTCTAGCGCCAGGGTCAGGGTCGCGCCGGTCTCAATCGCGGCACGCCCGTGCTCACGCAGCGCCAGGTACATGGGGCGAAAGCCCGGCTCGAGCGGCGCGAGCACCTTGGGCGAAACTGCTGTGTTTTCGGGCATGGCGAGCGCCGAGCATTGTTACTCGGTCAGGCTGCCGACCTTCGCCTGAAAAACGAGACGCCCATGTTTGGGGTCTTTGAGGGCGATTTGGTAGTCGTTCGGGACTTCGAACACGACTTTGGCCGGCGGGTTCGCCAGCGGCTTCTTGCCCTTGTCCTTACCCACCGACTTGAGCGTGATGCTGGTGGCGGTGGCTTCACCGAACTCGATCGGGATCTTGTGGATCTCGACCAGCTTGCTACCGGTTTGGTGCACCGTGATCCACCACCACTGATCCTTGTTGTCCTGCTTGAAGCGGTGACCCTCGGCCGGGAATCGCTTGCGAACACCGGCCATGCACTCGTTCTTCTTCTTCGGGTTATTCCCGGCCTTCTTGTCGCACTTCTCTTCGGCTGCTTGCTTGGGCTCCGAGTCGTTGAACGAGAACAAGAAGACGGTGTCGGGCGCCTTCAGGATGTCCTCGGGCGTGCGGGTGGGCTTGGGGCCGTCATCGGCCGGCGCGGCCGCCTTCTCGTCTGCCGCCTTGTCGGCTTTCTCGTCGGCTTTCTCGTCGTCCGCCTTGTCGCCGCTCTCCGCCTTGTCCTCACCCCCGCCGGCCTCGGCTTCGGGCTTGGCCTCCTCCGCCTTGGAGTCCGGCGATTCGGCAGGCTTTTCGCCCCCACCGCAGCCCAGGGCAGCAATCGAAAAGCTCAGCAGCAAACCCAACAGCAACCCGCTTGTTCGCATGGCCCGTGCATAGATCAGAAGGCCCACGAACTCCAGCCCGGGACACCGAGAACGGACCGGGTGTCACGCGGCCGCGGCGAAGGCCGCGGAGCTGACGGCAGCGCGGCACCGGCAGAGCTCGGTGCTGGTCGGCTAGCTTGCTTGCCGCGTCGGTGTGCCCTCAAGTCAGCGGATGGCGGTAGCGTAGACCCGGAAAGCGCGCGAAATCGCTGTCGGTGGTGACGAGCTCGCAGCCGTGCTCGATGGCGAGGGCCGCGTGATAGGCGTCGGCAACCAGCTTCCCTCGTGCACGAGCTGCGGCGCACAGCTGCGCAAAGATGTCCCAGCTTGCAGCACCGTGCGTGAGAAGTCGCGCATTCGATCTTCGCCGCAGGTGTTCGACGAACTTCAGCGCATCCTCCGTTGAGGTAGCCTCGTCCCAGATCCGCGAATTGGTCACGATGCGAACGAAGCCACTCGCACCGAGCTCGGAAAGCGCGAACGGTTCGGGACCTTCCGCCAACCGCGTCAGCCATTCCGCGTAAACCTCGTGTTCCGGCGACTCTCGTCGGTGCGCGTAGATGAGAACATTCACGTCAGGGAGCAGCATCACTTCCTCGGCGGGATCGCGAGGACGCGCAGCTCTTCATGCTCCTCGATCGCTGCAATCTCGGCGGGTGAGGGAAAACGTCCCCGTACATCGCCAGCGACGATGAGCTCGAACGGCGGATCCCTTTCTGCTTGCCTCCGGGTTCCCAGATAGGCCGCGAGCGCTTGCCCAACGACGGTCCCGAGTGTCTGCCTCTCCTTCAAAGCGAGGCGCTTGGCTCGCTCGAGGAGCGCCTCATCGATATCCACCGTTGTCCTCATACTCGAAGCGTAGCTCGCGTTGCATCTTGATGCAAGGTATGATGCGCCATGCATCAAACAGAAACCTAGGTCGAACCACGGCAATTGGGCAGCAGCTTGCTGCAAAACCGAGGCTCATCTGGGCCTAGTCGACGTGTACTCAAGCGTCGTGCCGTGACTGCAAGATCCTCTGCTCAAGAGCAATGCCCGTGCCGGACTCGCGACGCGGTTGCTCGGCTCCGTCCAGCTCACCTCAGCGCAAGTGCTCGCTCAGTCGGGCCGGGCCCTCTCGCTCGACTCACCTGACGCTCGACTGCAAAAGCCTGCGACAATTCAAGGACAGTTACGTGCAACCCGGCGCCAGCGGCACCAGCGCTAAGATCACAGCTGCATTCTCGCCGTATCAAGACGGAACCATGGTCGAATGTGATATCGAGCTCAACTCCGAGGCCGCCGAGGGTAGTCGCGCGCTTGACTGGGCTGCGGCGCTCACTGGCGTCAAGCAAGAGCTGGATCGCGCCGCCGCGGAGTGACAGGAGCGCGCTGAAACTCGCGGCTGCCTGTACTCCCGTCGTCGCGGGGTTTCAGCCGACTTAGCCGTGCAGCCGGGCGGCTACGGACACGGTCCGAAAAAACCTGTAAACGGGGGACGGTCTGGCGGTGGGGTCGCTTGCCCACTTCGGATACGTGTCTCGAGCGTCGTTAGCGCCATGCGTTGAATGGGATCGTTGCAGTCAACAGGATTGTCTTCAAGCAGCAGCTCACCCAAGCCAGGCAGCTCGAGTAGGGGCGTAACATCGCTGACTCGGTTCGTGAGCAGGCTGAGGTTGTAGAGCTTGCTCAGATTGGAAAGCGGAGCCACGTCAGCAACGTGATTGTGATCGAGATACAGCCAATCCAACTGCTGCAGAGAGCTCAACGGAGACAAGTCGGCGAGCCGACCGTTGGCTAGATGAACAGCGCGGAGCAAGGTCAAGCCGGAGAGTGGCGACAGGTCCTCGAAGCTGCCGTTGATGATCACGAGCGATTGTAGGCTCGTCAAACACTCGAGCCCATCTAGAGACGACACACCGGGCGTGTCGACTCGACTCGACTCACCGGACGTGTCGACGGAAAGCCCCTCGACTCGCGCGGCGTCAGCGATTCGGACTTGCTCGCCCGGTTCAACGCCCGCGGCCTCTCTGACTGCTGCTTCGATCAGACCGTCACCAAAGGTCACCACGTCGGTAGCGACGCAGCGGCTGCTTCCTCCCACAGTGCCCGGACTAGATCTTCCAGCGACGCCACCCTCGCCGCTGCCGCCGCTAGCGCTTCTGCCCGCTGAGCCCGGACCGGATCTTCCAGCGACGCCACCCTCGCCGCTGCGGACGCCCTTGTCGTCGACATCGCCGCGGGGCTGAGTGATCCCTCCGCACGCAGCCGTTATGCCTAGCAGCCCCAGCCACGGGAATATGCCCTGCTCCATCGTTTTGCTTGTTCCCTAACACTTTCGCCATGTCGCGCAAGCTGCCAATCGATCCCCTACTATTTCTGTTTCCATCGCCGCGCCGGTGCGAATTCGCCTTTATTTTCGCGCCTTTCGCGTTTATCGCCGCGATCGAGCTAGGAGCTGGTGTGAAACACCAGCTGTCCAAATCGGCGGAGCCGCCGCGTAGAGGGGAGGCTCGAGAAGCTTTGCTTCTGGAGGGGAGTAGGCGCGTGCCTCCTCCCTGAGAATCGTGTAACCGGTGAAGCTTCTGGCCTCGCTCCCGCCCACGCAGACGCTACACGCTCCCGCTCGCGCACGGCTGCACCCACGACCGCTACAGCAGCTTCTGCAAGTGGGCTGCGCCGGGGCAGCCCACCCGGTCTAGAGCGAGCGCATGAACGTGACGAGGTCGTCACGCTCGGCGTTCGTGAGCTTCGAGGTGATGCCGTGGGAGTCGCCGCCGCCGCACACGCCGAAGCGGCCCGTCAACGTGAGCGCGCAGCCGTCGTGGAACAGCGGAGCGCGCGAGTTGATGCCGACCAGCGAGGGCGTGATGAAGAGACCGCCGGTTCCG
>DATEDZ010000077.1:0-29750 GCA_035281385.1 Polyangiaceae bacterium | reverse complement strand
ATCGCGCATCGCCTGAAGGAGGCGCTGCCCGTCGTCCGAGTTACCCGCGGGCAGCGGAAAGAAGTGCAGGAAATAGTTCGAGCCGAAGATCAGGAGCGGAAGCGCCAAGATCCAAGCACAGATCGCGCGGAACGCTCGCATCGCAGCCGATACTAACATGGCGTTCCGTAATGACTATTGGCCGACGGTCGTTGCTACCAATCATGGGTGCGCTTTGGTGATGGCCGCTCGCTGCTTGACGCGCTGACCGGGAAGCTCATCAATTACGTGAAGTACAGCGATTCCATGCAGATTGGGTCGCCCGGAGACGTCTACAGTTTGGGAGCGGTGTTGCGTTTCGCTGCCGGCGGCAAGCTGGTCGCTGGTGGCGATAATTACAGCGACGTGCAGGTCTTTTCGGTGCCCGACCTGAAGCCGGTGTTCGGTTCGCTCAGCGCCGCCCGAGGTCCGGGTGTCGCGTTTTCGCGAGACGGAAAGTCGATGGTCACCAGCGGTCCCGAGCGCTACCAGATCGATGGCTGGCAGCGCGTCTGGCCGAGCGCTACACCCTCGGCAGCCGGCGACCCGAGCCGTAGCTCAGCGGCGAAGTTCAATTGGGCGGAGCTGGCGGCGGACGAAACGGCAGTCGTGGCATCGAACTGCGATTGGAACGATGTCGTCAGCGACAACCTAGTCTGTCGCACCACGCTGCATTCCATGGTGGACGGTCAGCTACTCGCGAGCCTGCCCAACGAGCTCGGCATGCATCCCGACGTCTCCGAACCCGGCGACTGGATCGTGGCCGGTGGCTACCTCTACCACTTGCCGTCGGGCATGCTGCGCTTGCTCGATGCCAGGGCCGGTATCGCGCGCTTCACCGCGACCAACGACATCGTCGCTGGCTTGGAGGATGGCTCGCTCGTGAAATACTGCGTGCAAATGCCGGTGAAATAACCAGCAGGCGTTGAAGCGCACGACTGGACAAGGTGCGCGAAACAGCGCCCTTCGCGCTCGCTGCCATGCTCGCGGCTGACGCGAGCTCAGTTCTCGGTACCGAGCTCGAGGAAGACGGCGCAGCGCGTGTCGCTTGGAAAACACCAGCCTGCTAGGTGCTCTCCTTCCGCAGCGACGAGCGCGGCTCGGTTCATGGCGCCGACGTTGGGCCCGACGTCGATCAGCGTCACGTCGGCGCTCTCTGCCTCAGCTGCTGCCTTGACGACTCGGTAGAACGCCGTCATCACGCGAAAGCCGTCACCCGCGTTGGCTGGATTGTCGTCGAGGCACTTGCCCCAGGCCTCGGATAGGCGGTCTTCGAAGAGGCTGAGTCCCAGATCCTCCACCAGTCGCAAGGGTTCGGATCGAGATCGTCGGCTGCCATGATCGACCTCGAAGGTAGCCCCAGTTGGCTCCGAGATCATCCCCAGGAGCCTGCCTCCGGAGTAGGAGCTTCGACGAAACCGGTCGCGGCATGGATGCCGGCGGTCGGGATCGTCGAGCGCCTCTTCCACTGCCAGAGCCGGTCTTGTCCGACCTGAGCCCGAACTGTGTCGTACACTGGGGGGCTCGGAAGGCTCGCCCAGGTAAACGAAGCAAGCGTGCGGCGCTGGGCCGAGACGCTATGGCCAGGTGCAGTTCTCGAGGACGAAGATACCTTTCGCAGCGCAGGAGGTGTTCGGTGGGCTTTCAACCGAGCAGTCGAAGGAGCCGTAGATCTTGTTCGGCGCTGCCTGCGGCAGCCCGGCGCTGTCTTTGAACACGTGGAAGGGGCAAGTACCTGGTACCGAGAATAGAGAGCCGATTTCGTCGCGATCGGTGATCAGCACGCTGCCGGTGCCCGCGAAGTCCGCTCCGAACACCACGTCCTTGAACGCCAGCCGCTGACTACCGGAGCGCAGTACCGCCGAGAAACCCAAAGGTGAGTCTTGCTGAAGGCTGCAGTGTACGACCGCCCCGGCTTGACCATGTACCAAGGCGTGCTGGTAGGATGTGGGACTCAGCTTTTCTTCCGGCAGCGCCACGGCGGGGGCCTCGCGCGTTTCGCCCCTCACCGGACAGCTCTTAAAGCTCGGCGGGGGAGGGTCCGCAGGAAAGCTCACGCTGAACGCACCCCGGGCAGGAGGCGGGCCACAACACGCGCTGTTCGGCGCGCAGCTTGGCGGCAGGTCACTGCAGATGGCCGGCAGCGGTGTCCTGGCGCAGCGCACACCAATGGAGTAGCTCCGCCCGCCTTTGGAGAAGCGCTTCGATGAGGGCAGAAAGTCGGCGGGGTATCCCACGGCCCCGCCACGCAGCGCTTTCTCGACCGGGAACGGCTCGGTGAGATTCGCGCAGTCGTAGCACGGCATCGGATAGTGGAACTCGAACCAGTCGAGGGTCCACTCGAAGACGCTGCCTGACAGATCGGCGTGCCCCCATCGTCCGTTGCCAGCGCTGACCGAACCGACGCGAGCGAAGTTTTTCCCCGCGCACCATGGCTCACCCAAATAGCAGTCGTGGACTGCAAGGCTAGTGTCCGCGGCCGGTTCAGCCGCGCCCCACGGATACTTGCGTTGTTCGTCGCCGCCCGCCGCCGCGTAGTTCCACTCCGCTTCGGTTGGCAATCGCCCGCCGTCCCAAATACAGAACCCGTTGGCGACGTACCAATCGAGGCAGTTCATCGGCAAACTCTCATTGTCGCCCGGAGCGTCCGTCCAGCTCTGGTTGGCGGAATCGCATTTCAGCTCAGCACGAAGCGCGTCAGCGTCCGCCGACAGCGCGGTCAGGAAGCCATCCCAGCCCGGATCGCTCGCGTTGTTGGGGTTCTTGCCGGCGCCCGGCGCAATCATGTGCTGTGAAAAGGCATCGACGAACTTCCGAAACCGACCGACGGTGATCTCGTATCGATCGAGACGGAAATCGCTCACGGTCGCCGGGAAAGCCGAGTCGTTACTGCGATTGTAGGTCCCACCCGGTACGAGCGTCGACGTACAGCAGTCCGAGTTGCCGTCCGGGCCACACGTCGCCGCCAGGCCGCTGCAGCTGGGAGGCCGCCCACACCGATCCGCACCTTCACAAAGCGAGTCGACAACGCAAATGGTGCACGGGGCATCCGGCCCCATGGCGCCCTCGCCGCCGCGGCCGCCATCGCCACTGCCGTTGCTGCTGACGCCGTCGCCGCCGACGGCACCTTCACCTCCTACGCCCGTGCTCTGTCCGTCACCGCCTTGGCTCGGGGCGCCGCGAAGGTCGCCGCCGGCCGCTCCGCCCTGCCCGATCGCTGGCGCATCGGCAGATCTACCCGCGTCGTTGCTGCAGATCGCACAACCACCGCTCTGCTCTGAAGGGCGCTGGCTACTGGCATCGGTACCCTGGCAAGCAAGCGGCCACAGCGAGGCCAGTCCCAGCCAGCCCAGCGCGCTCCCAAGGAGCCTCACGCTGGCCTGCTTCGGTCGCCTTCGCCTGCGCACCCACTTAGTCATCGTCGCCCTGCTTTCCGAGCGGAAGCTTCTACACGAGCCCAACCTCAGCAGTTGGGCTCTGGAGAAGCGCGTTTCAGGTAGTCTCCGCCGTTCGGCGCCCGATTCTACGCCGAGAGCGCTAACGATGTATACCCTACCGGAACGCGATCAACATGACGACGCATAGGGTGCCAAGCGGCGTGTAGGGAAGGCGGCAGGCACCCCCGCGCCCGCCCCCACTTGGACCTCACTCAGCGCTGCCGCGCGAGTCATTCGGCGGCACTTGAGTAGGCTGAGGCTGCAGTCGGCCGCGGGCGACCAGCGCGTGCACAACGCTCAGCGGAGCGGTACGCTTTGCGACGATCGCCTCTAGATGAAGCCCCGCTGAGCGAACGCCCAGCCCTGGGACCGTGGGTTCAGAGCTGCTAAGCTGACCCAGCGTTGAATGAATCTACCAATCGCCGACATTCTGACGCACGCCAGGGTCTTCAATCCGCGTTCGACCATGGTTGACGCCGATCTTCGCTCCGCCCTGCATGCGCTGTTTGACGAGCTCGAAGCCAAGCCCATCGACTACCTGCTCGTGGGCGGCGTCGCGCTGCTCTCCTATGTGACGGGGAGAAATACGCAAGACATCGACCTGATCATCGATCCCGAAGACGCGAAGCGCATGCCCTGGTCTGCGCAGCTCCGGGACGCGGATTTCGGCAGCGCGCTCTATCGCTCGATCAACGTCGATTTCTTGCTGACGAGCAATGCGCTATTCAAGGATGTTCGGGAGCATGATCGGACGACCATCACCTTCGAAGGGCGTACGATCCCCAGCGTGACGCGCGACGGCTTGGTCCTGCTCAAGTTGTACGCGCTCCCGTCGCTCTATCGCCAGGGGAAGTTGGACCGCGCCGCACTCTACGAGACCGACATTCTGATGCTGCACCAAGGTGCCAGCATCGATGATGGCGGTCTCCTCGAGCGGCTCGCGCCCCACCTGGCTGCGCACGACTTGGCAGAGCTTGCCAAGATCTTGGACGAGCAGCGCACGCGGCGCCGGTTCGTCTGACTCGAGCGGACTACTTGCCGACTTTGCCTTGGATGAAGCAGCCCCAGGCATCGCCCATGCTGCACGCTCGGATCAGATTGGGTTTGGCGGCTATCGGATTGCCGCTGGCGGCGTCGAGCAGCGCCACGTTGGCGCAGGCTCGGGCGCTACCGCCCATGCAGGCAGTGTTGAGAGCCATGCGTTGCTTGATGTCGGGCACCACGAGCCGTGCATCCCCGAACGCCACTCTGAGTGCCGCGCAGGCCAGCAGGTCGCGTCCCGCACATGCACGCTGGAGCTGCATCTTGGCGTCGCTCTCGCTTCCGCCCTGCTTGCTCAGCAGCGCCATGCCCAGGCCGCTACAAGCTTCGACCGCACCGCGCACGCAACCGCGCCGCAGCATCATTTCTGCCAGGATCGGCTGCTTGGGCAACTGCGGATCGCCCGCATCGTAGAGCGCTCCGAGCGACGCGCAGCTCGCGGCGTCGCCCCCATCGCAAGCCTTGCTCAAGAAGTCGCGCGCCTTGAGCGTTTCACGCTTGGCGCCCGGAGCGCCGCTGCCGAGGTACTGTGCGCCCGCGGCCGCGCAGCCGCCGACGTCACCACCGCTACAGCCCTTTTCGAAGAGGGACAGCGCGCGCGGTCCGTCGGTCGCGGTCAATTTGCCGAGCGCGGTGCAACCGGCGCCGTCACCACCGCCGCAACCTTTTTCGAGCCATTTGCCGGCCGCCGCAGCGTCTTTGGCAACACCCGTACCTGCGGGCGCCAGCTGCCCCAACACCGTGCAAGCCCTGGCCTCGCCAGCCTCGCAGGCTTTCTGCGCGGGCGCCGCGGCGCTCGGCGCGGACGCTGACGCGCCCGCGAGCAGCTCGGCCAGCGCGCGGCAACTGCCCGAATGACCCTTGTCGCACTGCTGCTTGCAGGCGTCACGGTCACCCGGCTGGCACTGAAACGATGGTGCTGCCTCCGGCTTGGTGCATTTGCCTCCGCTCTCGACCAACCCTGCTGGGCAAACCACTTGGGCCGGCTCGGTCGCGCCGGCAGCCGCAGCAGGACCCGGCTCGGCGGCGTCGCCCGCAGGCTGGGGCGCAATCGGCGCCAGCACCAGCCGCACCGGCGCTCCGCACTGCGGGGGCGGCGCCTCGGCATCCGGGCTCGCCTTCTCACAAGAGGCCGGATCTCCGTCGCGATTCTTGATGTCCTTGGCCGACGACGACGCACCCTGCGTCCCAGCCGCGAAGATCTGCGCGCTGGCTCGCACGTTGGCATGGGTACCACTGGCGAGCGCGAACGCTCCGACCGTGGCGCCGCGCACGTAGTGGGTGGCGCCCGCGCACTCCCCCTTCAAATCCCCCGCGGTGGGGCCAGCCCAAGTCGTGCGTCGCTTGCCGACCATGATCATGGCCACGTCGAGCGACCCGCCGCGCTCGAGCCCGGCGCTGATCTGGCTGCCAGTCAGGGGCAGATTCGCCGAAAGCTCGTCACTGCTGGTGAGCTGCAGCACCTGCTCCTTGCGGGTCATGCCGATGTAGCCGTATTTGCCGTCGAGCTTGCAATCAGCTAACAGCTTGATGCCCTTACAGCTGTAGCTCACGATGGCCACGCCGTCTTTCATGGCCACTTCGAGATCGCCACGCTGTTCCGGCTTCCAATCCACGACCAGCGGCTCCGCACCCGAAGTCACGTCGGCGCACTCGGCCTGACCGAGCGCGCTCGCTGCCGTGGTTTCCTTGGGCCTGACCGCTTCGGCGGCCGTACCTGCGCCGCAGCCAATCGTCGTGAGCAGAGCCAGACTCAATGCGCGCATCGTGCACCTCCTCGAACTGTGGGGGAGCGGATACTACTCGTCGCGGTTTGGCTCACCAAGGGTTGGCTTGTCAGCTGCACTAGCGGTCGCGAAATTGACCGGCACCGCCAGCAAACCCTAGAGCGCCGAGCCACCGCTACGGGGCCTGGTACTTGCCTGAGAAAAGCGTGCGGATTACTGCGGGCGTGTCAGCCCCGAGCGGCTGCTCCAGGATGGCGCGCACGGGTCCGACAGTCAGAAACGGCAGCTCCGAGCTACCGAGTAGCCGTGCCTCGAAGACTTGGGGCGGTGCGAAGGTGTACGGCTCGAGCGCGACATGCAGCGCGAAGCTGCCGCCGTCAATCGAGACTTCGATGAAGTCGTCGTCGTTGTCGCGGTCGAAATCGAATACGAAAGCGCGCGGGCGCGCGGGACCGCCGCCGAGCTCGTGACTGAGCTGCGCCTGGAACACCGTGGGGTGACTGGCCAAGATTTGGGGCGGGTCGGTTGCGACTTCGACCTCGTAAAGCGTCTGCCGCCCGAGCACCCATAATCGAAGGCTATTGGCCGAGCGCGCTCGAAACAGGCGAACGACTTCGTCGGTGAAGCCAGGCACCCTCAGATCCAACGTGACGACGTCCTCGTAGAACTGGGCGGCGCGCGCGATCGACCCCGATGTGTCGCGAGCAAGCCCCAGAAGCGCAACCTCCCCAGCGGTTAGCACGCCGAACTCACCCGTCGTCAGATAGCCAGTTAGAATTGGCAGCTCATTACCTTCGGTGAGCGGCGTGTGCACGTCCTTCCAGGGAATGAAGTCCGGGGTTGCAAAGCTGCTGAGAAAGCTCATGGCTCCGAGCTCGATTTCGATGCCGACCTCGCTGAGCACACGGTCGTAGCCGATCACGAGGCTCTGCCGATGGTCATCGGTGATGTCCGCTAGCCGTACGTCCAGCACCGACGTCTTGAGGTTCGGCTCCGGCCAGGCGTAGTCGAGTCGGGATACGAACCCCTCGGGTCGATTGGCGAACACATGCAGGCGATCATCGGTCGCAATCACGAAGTCGGGCGCCCGGTCGCCGTCGACGTCGCGCAAGAACACGCGCCCAACCGGCAGCGCCTCGAGATCAGCACACGGCTCCGGCGCGTGCTCGAGCGACCGAGGCGGCGGCAGGCTCACCAGTAGCCGCAGCTGTGCGCCAGCCGAGCCCAGGTCGGTATAGACGATGTCGTCCACGAAGTCGCCGTTGACGTCGTAGGCGGCATGGAAACCAGCCCAGGCCTGCTGCGATACGTCCACCGGAAACGCAGAGGAAAGCATATAGTCGGTGACGTCGCGGTCGGCCGGCAAAGCCTCGACGAGCCGAGCTGGGTAAGCGCAATTGGTCGGCGGGGCGCCGGCCGCACCAGCGCCACTTTCAGCACCCGCGCCCGGCTCACCGCCGCTGCCCGCAGCGCCTCCTATGCCGGACACATGACCTTCCTGCCTGGCTGGACGACGGCTGACATTGCCGCACCCGAAATTGGTAAGCACCACGAGCGTCACCCCGAACGCGACGTGACGGAGGTTCCCAAGGGGGGACAGCGGGCGCATCTCGACTGATGAGTGCTGCGACCCCGCGGATCCTATCCTGTAGGCTCGGTTTTTTACGGCGCGACGCTCGAGCAGCAGCGGAAGCCTAGATCGAAGTTGGCGAAGCTCGGGATGTCGAGCACGAAGCTGAAGTTGCAGGCGGTGGCGGGGCCGAGCGAGAGGAAGCTGCCGCCGCGTACGCGGCAATACTGCTTGTTCAAGATCGTGTAACAGCTATCGGTCCACTCCGCCACGTTGCCGGTCATGTCCCAAATCTGCGTGCTGGTGCGACAGCGTTTGGCCTGCCCGTTGTCGAAGCTGGTCGCCCAGGGCGCGTCGACGCCGGCATTGGCATCGTTGCATACGTCGTCGTCATACGTGGTGGGCGCGGATGAGAAAGCCCAGGTCGGTGAGGTGCCGGCGCCACCTGCCAGACAGGCCATTTGCCACTCGCTCTCCGAGCAGAGACGCATCTTGGTGTTGGCGTTGCTGGTCGGCACCGCCTTGCACGCGGCATCCGCTTCGGTTTGCTTCACGCTGGTCCAGGGCAGCACGTTGGCCTTGGAGCACGAGCGCACGTCGTTGATGCCGGGGTCGGTGTCGGTCGCGTCCGGGCGTGATGCCTCGTAGGTGTAAATATAAACGCCACCCGCCAGGACCATCGGCTCGCTGTAGCCCAGGCAAGCGTGAGTGCCGCCGTTGTAGCAGGTGGGATTGCCGGTCGGGACGCGCTCGTCGATCTGGCCGTCGCAGTTGTCGTCCAGGCCGTTGCACTCCTCGTCCTTGGCGTCCGTCGGCACTTCACTGACCGTACACTCCGTGCCCAGGTTGTCCGACGAACAGTCGTAAGCGGCGGTTCGGGCACAGATACCGGTGCCGACACTGCAGGTGTCGCCCTTGTTCAGGAAGGCCTCGTCCTGCTGACCGTCGCAATTGCCGTCCTGGTCGTCGCACAGCTGCTCGACCACTGGTACCTTGCCAGTCATGGAGTCGATCTCGATCACGGGGCTATTGGGGTAGTCGCAAACCCAGCCGTCAGTGCCACCGCACACGACCGTGGTCCCGGCGCACGGAGTGCCGGCGATGTTGCGACCGTTGTTGCAGAACACGGCGACGCTGGATGGCTTCTGGGCGGCGATCGCGGCCGCATTGTCGACCACGCCGTCACAGTCGTCATCGACGCCGTTACAGGTCTCGGCGCTGGTCGGAAACTTCGGGCACGGCTCGCAGCCGGGCTGATTCGAGTCGTAGTCCTTGAAACCCGGTTTACAGGCCAGAATCGAGCAGGCCGGAGGGGGCGCCGCTGCTCCGTTCGCATCGGTACATTGCGCCACGGCGTTCGGCAGTGCGTCGACACACGACACGCCGCACGCGCCGCAGTTGTTGGGGTCGGTGCTCAGGTTGAAGCCGTTGTCTTCCACGCCGTCGCAGTCGTTGTCCTCTCCGTCGCAGGTTTCGAGCGACGGGCCGTCACCGGGCAGGCAAACCAGATCCGTACCCACGCAGGTCGTCACACCATTCGTGCATTGGCCCACGCACGGAACGCCTCCACAGAACTCGTAGCAGGCAAGGCCGCCCTCGGGTCCACCCTGAGCGTCGTTACCGTCGTTGATCACGCCGTTACAGTCGTTGTCCCACTCGTCGCACAGCTCTTGTCCACAGTTGGGATCCGTGCCGTCACACACCACACCGCCGGCACCGCGCGGGACGCACTCGTACTCACAGCCGTTGGCGTCGACTCCGTCGGTATTGCTCCAGCCGGGCTCACACTCCAAAACGACGCATGCTGGCATGCCACTACCGGGCTCACAACCGCTGCTAGTCGCATGCAGCAGCTTGCAGACGTTGCCGCACACGCCGCAGTTCTCATCGTCGGTCGTCAGATCGAAGCCGTTGTCTTTGACGCCGTCGCAGTCGTTGTCGAGGTTGTCACAGACCTCGGCGGACTCTTCGACGGGGCAGGTGTACTCGCAACCGTTACTGTCATCGCCGTCCAGGTCGTAGCGGAACTCCGAGCACTCCCCGAGCACGCACTCACCGTTGACGCAGCTGGCGTCACCGCCGCTGAACACGCAGGGAGTGCCGCAAGTGCCGCAGTTGTTGATGTCGGTCAGTAGGTCCACGTCGTCGCAGGGCATGCCGGCGTCCTCCAGGGCGCCCGTGCCTCCACCGCTGACCTTGCCACCGAGACTCGGACCGTCGTCCTCACCACCCATGCCGATGTACAGCGTGCCGCCGTTGCCGCCGTTGCTGCTGCCGTTGCCTCCGGTGCCGCCACCAACGATGCCGGTGCAGTCATCGAAGCAAACGCCTTCGGTCGTGCAGCCCACCATGGAACCGCTGATCAACGACAGCGTCGCGAGGGGCAACAATGCCTGCAAGATGAGAGCTCTCATCCAGCCGCCCTCCGTTTGGCAGCGCGGCGCCGTCTGACGAACGCGGAGGCCATGAGCAGCAGCGACAGGCCCGTAGCCCACGTGCCGCCGCGGACCGGCACGGTGCGGCAAGCGCAGCCGCCGCCGCCGGTCACCAGCCCATAGATGCCACGCGCCTCCTCGCCCGTCGTGGCCCCGGTCGCGCCGGAACCGGCGTTGGCATTGCTCGAGCCGGCGCTGCCAGCGCTGTCAGCGCCGCCGCCCGGGTTGGGCCTGCTGCCGTCGCCACCTTCGGCGGGACCGCTACCGCCGCTGCTGCTGGTCTCGCCACCTTCGCCGACGTTGCCCGCGCCACCGGCGCTTCCGGCCCCCCCCGCCGCGTCGAGCGTGCAGCTACCGTTCTTGCACGAAGCACCCGGCGGGCACTCGATGGCGTTGCAGGTCGTGGGCACGCAGTAGCTCTTGCCGCCGAAGGGCCGACAGTCGTACCCGCCCGGACACGGGAACTCACCGCCGCGACAGGGCTCCACGCACACACCCTGCACGCAAGCGTTCGTGCCCGGACACGCCGCGAGCGTGTCCGCGACGCCGTCGCAATCGGTGTCTTTCAGGTCGCAGACCTCGGGCAAAGGTCCGACCCCGCCTTCACACACCTTGGGCACGCCGTTCTTGCAGATCAGCCTGCCGGATTCGCAAGGCGGCTGATCGTGGCCGGGCGGCGGCACGTTACAGGGGTCGTGCCACCAGTCGTGGACGCCGGGCTCTCCGGTGTCTTCGTTCACCATCAAGTCGTCGACTTCGTCGATCTGGCCGTCGCAGTCGTTGTCCGTGCCGTCGCAAATCTCGACGCCGGCCGAGCCGATCGGCTCGCACACCAGCTCCATCGCCACCGAGTCGCACGTCAACGTACCCGAGCAGCCACCGGGAGCCAGACACGGGCCGCCAACGGACTCGATGTTGTCGACCATGCCGTTGCAGTCGTTGTCGACGTTGTCGCACGTTTCGTTGGTCGCGCGACCCGCGTTCGCGCAGACCACCACGCTACCGGCGCATTGCCAGATGCCCTTGTTGCATTGGCCCACACCACACTGCGCCATCGTCACGCCATTGCCGCAGCATTCGTCGCCGGTGGTTTCGCTGGGCTTGGGCGCAGGGATGCCGTTGTCGACCAGGCCGTCGCAGTTGTCGTCGAGCATGTTGCAAATCTCGGTCGTGGGCAGCTGCTGGCCGGTGCAGGTGCCCCATCTCTCGACGCCCGCCATCAAGACTGCGCAAACCTGCGTGCCGCCGCGACAGATGCCGACATTCTCGGTGTTGGCCGGGCCCGTGTAGCAAGCCCGGGTCATGCCATCGGTCACGCCGTCACAATCGTCGTCGTAGCCGTTGCACACCTCGGTGAACGGTCCGGTGTCGCCGAAGCAGTCCAGCATGCCATTGGTACACACCGCGGTACCGGGCGTGCAGAGACCCACCGCGGAACCGCAGGGGCCACCCACGTCGACCAGGCCGCCCATGCCGGGTGTGCCGGGGTCCTCCAGCTCGTCAACCAGACCGTCGCAGTCGTTGTCGTCCCCGTCGCACACCTCGGGTAGCGGCACGCAGCCCTGGCACGGTAGGTTCTCGTCGGCGAAGCCGTTGCAGTTGTCGTCGAGGCCGTTGCAGACCTCCGCGGTGCCGGTAGGTGGCACGATGTCGGTGCAGGTGTCCGAGGTATTGTCGACGCAGCACTGCCCCACGCCGACGCCGCACTTACGCACACCCGCCACGAAACAGGCGCCCTGGCCCTCCGAGCAGGACGGCCTGCAAAAGCGGGTGGGCGTCTCGTTCGAGCAGGTATAACCGGCGCCGCATTGCGCGGGGCCGTTACAGACGCAGCGACCGTGATCACACGCGCCACCGCTACAGTCCAAGGCAGACGCGCACTCCTGGTACACGCCGAGGCCCTCATCGTAGAGGTCATTGCAGTTGTCGTCGGCGGCGTTGCAGATCTCGTACTTGACCGTGTTGGCGACGATGTCGGCGAACGCGGCTTCGATTTCCTGCTGGCTGCTCGCGAAGCGCGCCTGAGTGGTGCCGCCATTGACGGCCATGGCGTTGAGCTCGGTCTGGTTCAGCGCGGCTGGGTTGCCCATACCGAGCACGTAGGTCTTGACCGGGTTCACCGTATTGATGTCGGTCAGGGTTTGTACCTGCGCTCGCGGCCGCGGCTCGAAGTAGGCCGCGCACTGACCCACGGACTGGCACACGCCGCGCGCCACGCAGCGGTTGTTGGTGCACTGCTGCGTAGCCGGGCATTGGCTATTGTCGGTGCAGGTGCAGCGGTAGTTGGTGCCCGGAGTGTTGGGCAGATCGATGCAGTCATTGCTGATGCAGCGCGAGTCTTGGTTGCGACAGTCGACCTCGGGGGGATTGGTCGTATTGCAGGTCATGCCCAGGCCGCAGTCGGCATTGGTGGCGCAGGAACAGCGCCAGTTGTCACCGCCCCCGACCGCGTCGAAGCAGGTACCGCTCGCGCATTCTGCATTGTCGTCCTGGCAGTCCTGAGCCGAGACCTGCGCGACGCAGTCCTGATTGGCCCCATTGCAATCCGCCTGGGTCGAGCAGGGACAACGCCAGTCGTCGTTGCCCGAGTCAGGGTTGAGATCGCGACAAAACTTGCCGGTCCCGCAAGTGGCGTCGGTGTCGTTGCAATCGACGGTCCCAATGCTGCACGTATCGTCGCCGTCGGTCATAACCACCAGCACGTACGGGCGACAGTCGATGAGCGCGTCATCGAGCGGTTGAGAGCCGGCCTGCCGGGAGTCGTCGTAGACCGGGCGGTACCAGTCCTCACGCGCCGTGATGATCGAGCGGGCGAGCGGCGTGCTGCCGTCGCCACGCAGCTCGGGATTGCGCGGCGCGCCGCCGACCACGCCAGTGGAGGAGCAGAAGTCTTCGACGAAGTCCACCCAGGGCAAGAGCTGCGGGCCGGAGCTGGCTCCAGGTGAGATCAGCACACGGCCGCCCTGCGTGGCCGTGCCGCAGCTTCCATTGTAGGAAAGCTCATTGGTGACGTTGGGGATGTCGCTGTATTCGCCGCGACCGGCGCAAAGGCCTTTCGTCGTCCCATTGATCTGCGGGTTGCAGCAGTAGGCGGGATTGGTCGTATTAGGGCATGTGTTCGATTCGGCGTAGCGTGTCAGACCGAAATCGAGCAGGCCCGAATTGGCATTGACCACGTTCTGTAGGGCCAGCTTGGAGGCCAGCATGCGGCTCGGCTGCGCCGAGCTCGCCACCGGCCAGAAGGGTCGGGCGCCGTTGGCCAACGTACAGGCCACCGTGGGATTGCACGCGAACAGCGGCGTCCCGGCCATACCGTTGTCACACAGCAGCGCGGAGCCGTCGGTGGGGCTATCGCCACCGGTACCGGTGGTGCTTCCGAACTGCCAGATCATCGAGCCCGACGTGTCGAGCAGCACCATGACGCGGCCCTTGATTTGGGTCGGTACGATGGCCAGCGCCTTGACGCCCTTGCCCAGCGCCACCGAAAAGTCCACCAGCGCCGGGTAGCTCAGGCTACGATGATCCACGCGCAGTCGCGAGTAGCCGTCGGCATCGAAAGAAAGCGCGGCTTGCACCAGGCTGCCCCTGGCGTCCGTGATCGTGGCTGGGCTCACGGTCATCCACACGCCTTGCTCGTCCACGAGATCCGTCGCGAGATCGTCACGCGCCACCGCGCGCAGGCCGGCCGCCAACTGCCACTGCCAGACGTACAAATCAGGCGACGCCGCGTCGTGGATGGCGAGCTGCGTGCGCAGCTCGTCGAGCGACGCGCTCTGCACCATATCGGTAGTGCCGAAGGCGTGCTCATACACTGCGCTACCGTCACCGGCCAGCTTGGCTTCGGCCTGGCTGGCGGAAACCGGTGTCAGCGAAAGCGAGCGCTCGGGCCTGGTCGCGGGGTGCAGCTGCACCGCGCCGGCCGCGGCCTTGGGCAGCTCCATGCCCAGGGTGAGCATGTTTTCGGCGACGCCCTTGGAGCGCGCGACCGGCACCAGGCTGCGCCCTTTGGAGGTGAAGGGCACGGTAGCTCTGCCGAGCAGGCTCGCGAGATCCGCCCGCGCCGGCTTGGCGAGCGCGGCGTCGGCCTTGCCCCGCTCGAGCGGTCGCAATGCCGTCGGCGATTCCTGCCCGCTGCTACACGCAACCGCCGACAGGAAGGCCACCCCGCCCAAAAACCCGGCACCAACGACGCCCCGACGTAATGCTCCATGCATGGCCCAGTCTCCAAGCTCCTGCCTGGGCGAAAACGTCGCCGGGCAGCGGTTGTCCAGCCTATGAAGATACAGCGTGACACGAGCCCGAGTCCAGAACCTGCGTGTGGTCTATCCTCGCGTCGCGGGGCCCCGCTACCCGCTCCCGCATCGTCCACGCTACTGCTCGTCTGACACCCAAAGCCTGAGGGTGGGGCTCCGAACGGTGGGTGGATGTCGGCGCTCAGGGCGGCAAGGCTGCCCGCTGTCTCTTGGTCGCTCGGGCCCCAGCCCCCAAGGACATCAGGGCAAAACGGCCCAGCTCAAGCCTTCGCCGAGCTGGGTAGAGATACTTTGGGTTCGGAAGCTCTTCAGCGACATCACGTAGATGCCGGGGGCGCTGCCGCGGGTGGAGAAGAAAGCCAGGAGCCGTCCGTCCGGGCTGCACGCCGGGTGCGTGTTCGAGCCCTGCCCCTGGGTGAGGCGGCCGACGACACGACCTTTTTCGTCCCCCATGACCAAGTCCTGCCGGCCGCCACCAACGGATACCGAGTAGACCAGCCGAACCCCGTCCTCGGTGTCGCAAAATGTCTGACCGCCGGCAGTGAATCCCGGCGGGGAAACCGCGTTACCGTCGAGCCAGACGCGCTGAGTGCCCTGCTTGGCCGCGCCGCCGATCCACGAAAGCTTGCCTGAAGGGCTGAATACGGGCCGGGTCGCGAGCTCGGTCGTCGAGACGCTCGTCATGTTGCTGCCGTCGGACGCGCCGACGAAGATCGCGCTCTTGCCGTTGCTCGCGACCGCGAGCGCCAGCTTGCTTCCGTCCTTGCTCAGCGACACGCCGTACAGCGACGTCTTGAAGGGCAGTCCCACCGCCTCGTTCTTCTGATTGGCGTAGCTGAAGAGCGAAAACGGAGAGTAGTCGCGACTCAGCAAGTAGAAGATCTTGTTACCAGGCCCGAACGCCGGCGCGATCGCCGTGTCCTTGGCGTCCGTGAACGGCAACAGCCCATTGCCGTCCGCGTCCATCCTGAAGATGCGGCGATTCTTGCCCCAGCGCCCGGAGAACGTGAGCTCACTGGCGAAACCGCCGGGCCGTCCGGTGAGCGCGCCGAGCAGCGCGTCGGTGATGCGGTGCGCAGTGACGCGCGCCTCCGTCTTCTTCACCGTGAGCTTCTTTTCGTATACCGGCGACTTGCCGGTGCTCATCAGGTAAGCCAGGCCGAAGACCTGAATCTGATCCGTCCCCACCTTGCGCGCGGCGACCTTCACGATGGCTTCCGCGCCGAGCTTGCGCCAGGCGTCGACATCGACCGGTTCCTCGAAGCCGTACATACCGGCAGGCGCCTTATCGTCGGGGATGACGTCGAACAGCCCGGTCAGCTCGAAATCGCGCCGCACCACGCCGCGGACCACCACGTCTTCGTAGTCTGGGCTGAGCGATGGCAAGATCGCGATGCGCGGCAGCTTCTCGGAAGCCTGCGTGCCGGTGACCAGGATCTCTCCGAGCACGCTCTCATCGGCTGGGGGCGTCACGTTATCGGCCAGGGCCGAAGCCGGGACCAACAGCAGCGCGGCCAGGAGCACAGGGAGCTTTCGCATCATTCGGGGCACTTCACGTTCTGACCGGAGAGTCGCACGGGCAAGCTGCTGCCCAAGATGTCCGGGTAGAGGGGCGGAGGCGGTGGCAATGTTTCGCCGCGCGCAGCATCCAACGTCGAGCGAACGCGCGCGTCGAACTCTGCATTCCCGCTGACACGGGAGATCGAATAGCCGGCGACACTTCGTTCCCCCGACACCGAAACGACAGCGCTGGCGCTCATCTTCTTCATTTCCTCGCACGCGGCCTTGTCCTCGGGCTGCGGCGGCCGAAACCGGGCATTGAACCAGGCCGCCAACTTGGCCTGGTATTGGCTGACGATGCGTGCCTTCATGGCATCCGCTTCCGTACCTTCTTTTACGCCATCCGCGGCGCCTTCTCCCTCCACCGTCGGAGCGGCGTCAGGTCCCGCGTCGAGCAGCGTCTGATCCACCTGCTTGGCGGTCTCGGCGTCGGGTGGCGGCGCCGAAGCATCGAGCGGGGTGAGCTTGGACGACGGGATCGCGTCCGGTGAGCTCTTGGCTTTGGCCGAGGGCGCGCTGCTCTCCTCGAAGCGCTGTACCGGAGCTTGCTTCTTCCACATGTCGGGGAGCTTCGCCTGCTTCTTACCGCCGAGCTTGAGCAGCGGTAGCTCGTCGATCACGGGCTTGACCGCGATTGGTATCTCCTTGGGCGCTTCGAGCTGCTCGGCGCGCACATGCACCGATCCGGCGCCGGCATAGATCCAGAGTAGCAGCGTGGCGCCCTCGACCAGAAACGCGAGCAGCAGCGCGACCATCACCTCGCGCGGCTTGAATATCGGCTCGAGCGTCGCGGAGCTCATGGCTTTGCGGCCGGCACGGCGTCCGTCCTAGCCCCGGGGGCGGGACCCGCCGCTGCCGCCGCGGGCTCATCCGGCGCATCGACGATTTCCGGCTCGACCAGCAAATTGAGCGACTCGACACCACTGTTGCGCGCCGCCGCCACGACCTTGGCCACGATCTCGTAGCGCACGTCCTTGTCGGCTCGGATGTAAAGCTCGCGCTCCTTCTGGACGCGCGCGCTTTCCTTCAGCGCTTCGTCCACGCGCGCAGTCACGTCCTGCTCTCCGAACAGCACGCGCTCCTCTTTGGTGATCGACACGAGCAGCCGCGCGTCCTTGACGGGCGTGGACGCCGCCTTGACCTCGGGCAGGTCGATGCGCAGCCCGGTAGTCAGCAGCGGCGCCGTGACCATGAACACGACCAGGAGCACCAACATCACGTCCACGAGCGGCGTGACGTTGATGTCACGAAACCCTCCGCGGCGCCTACCGACGCTGATTGCCATAAGCCGGCTCGCGCGCGTGCGAAGCGGCGTGCGCGCCCTCCGCGGGATCCGCCACCAGAATCTCGACCCAACCCTCGGCGGAAGCCGCCACTTCTTCCAGCAAGTCGCCGATGCGCTTGTCGATGTAGTTGTAGGCGATGGTCGCGGGAATCGCCGCGACCAATCCCACCGCCGTCGCGATCAAGGCCTCACCGATCGCGGGTGCCACTACCGGCAAGGAGGCGCTCTTCTCCACGCCGATCCGCAAGAACGCCTGCATGATGCCCCAAACCGTGCCGAACAAGCCGATGAAAGGCGAGGCGGCGGCAATGCTCGAGAGCGTCGGCATCAGGGACGTGGCGCGTTGCTGTTCGGTGGCCAGCGCGCGTTTCGCGATGGCGTTGAGCAACTCGGACGTCAGCCCGCGATGATGATGACGCTTGGCGAGCTCCACGACGATGCGCGCGCCCGGCGCGTCCTTGTGCTTGAACGCCATCGCGATCAAGTCCTTGGCGCGCTCGGTCGTCTCCGCCTCGAGCTCGAAATCGCGCTCGGCATTGCGCAGCCGCCCGAGCTGAGCTGCCTTCAGAAACCACACCAACCAGACCAGCACCGAAGCGACCGCGAGCAATGCCAGCACCACCAGCACGACGCCCGACGAGCCCAGCACGAGCTGGATCGGGTCGAGCGCCGGGACCTTCGAAGCTTCAGCAGGAGGCATGGGCTAGTGCACCGCTAATGATGTTCCATCAACACGGAAATCGGCCTTCAACGAACCTAGCTAAGCGCCTACTTTCCTAGCACGATGTCGACGCGGCGATCCTTCTGCCAGGAGGCCTCGTCCGAGCCCGTGGCGTCGAGCTCACCGCGCGAGGTGGTCAGCGCCTTGGCGGCAGTCATACCCGCAGAGACGATGGCGTCTTTCACGTTGTCGGAACGCTTCTGCCCGAGCAGCATGTTGTAGTCCTCCTCACCGCGATTGTCGGCATGCCCGACCAGCCGCATCTCACGACCCTTCAGTGGACCGGTGGTGAAGCAAGTGGCGAGCTTGGTGAGCACGGCTTTGTCCTGCTCACGCACGTTGGCGGAGTCGTATGCGAAGAACGCTTCAGCATCGGTGATACCGCAGGCCTTGCGGATCTCGTCCGAGATGTTGATGTTGCTCTTCTTCGGATCGTCATCCGGCTTCGGGTTGTTCGCGCCCGGCGGCGGCGCGGGCGGTGGCGGCGTTGGGGCGGCATCCGCGGTCTTGGGCGGCGGTGGCGGATCCGAGCCGCAGGCTAGCACCAGGCCGAGGGCCACGAGCGAGAGAGCACGTTTCATCGTCAGAGCCTCCTTCCGCCGTCTCTATAACACTGGAGCGTGAGCGCGAAGCGCAAAGAACACCTCAACTATTCCGCCCTGCACGGATCTGGGATCCGAGACGCTCTGTCTCGGTCTCGGGGTGGGGTCGTCATGTCCGCAGCAGGTAGGCGAGCACGAGCAGCGAGCCTGCCGTGAAGAACAGGATCAGTAGCAGCTTGGTGAGTGCGCTCGATGCGGCCTTCGGTTCGGCGCGACTCACCTCGAGCTGGGACATGGCGAGCATGAGCACTGCGCTGAGCCGCTTTTCGGCTTGCGGTCCGCGATCACGGTCACCCTTCATGCCGCGGTAGCGAACCGCTGCGGCGTCCAGCGCATCGCTGCTCTGGCAATACTCCAGAAAGGCGCGATGCGCGGCGTCGTTGTCCCAGTTATCGAGCACGTTCTTCCAGAGCGCCTCGAGCGACGGGTCGGCTGGCTTCACAGACCCAGCTCACGTGTCAGGCGCTCGACTAGCTCGAAGTAGGTCTTGCGATCGTACGGCTCGTTGAGGATATGAAAGTCTCGCCCCGACAAGCCCACGCAACCGAAGCAGTATTGGGAGCCAGTGAGCGACAGGCAACGCACCAGGTAAGCGCTCTGCGAGCAAGAGTCGCAGTCCACGCAGTGCTGGCAGCCGATCAGACCTCGCGAGCCGCGACAGTGCAGCGCGCCATCGCACATGCTACAGCGCACGCAGAAGTGGCAGCGCACCAGACGCTCGGAGTCCTTGCAGAACGTCGAGTAGCTGCAGCTGGTGCAGCGTTCGCATTCCACGCACGAGTCGTTGCCGCGCTGGGGCAAAAGTCCGCTCGCCAGCGCCCGGTAGCGGCTCTCGAACTCCCGAACACTCAGCTCACTCGTCATCAGGGACTCCTGAATGGGGAAACCGCTTGGGCACACACACGCGTCAGCATATCGTTGCCCGACCGAGCTTGGAAAATGCGTAGTCTCACCTGGCAAATCCTGGGCTCACTTGCGGCCGCTGCCTACTCCAGCCTGCTCGCCTGTGGCGCTCCGCGGCCGGCCTCCGCTCCGGCAAAAGTCCCGGGGCCGCAACCGGTGCTAGTCGCGGGCCCGCGGCTCGAGGACCGCAGCTGGGGAGTCCTGCGCTCCAAAACGCTCGGGCTCAAGCTGGCCCTCCCCGAAGCTCGCAACTGGCTCACGCCCGAGACTGCCAAACCCACCGCCGGCTTCTGGGAGCTGCGCCACGAGCCGACGGGGTCAACGCTCAGTGTCCGGCGCTGGCGTTCGGCTCGCTTGCCCCGACCGGAGTTGTGTGAGCTCGAGCTGCGGCAGCGCGTGGCCAACATTCCCAACTTCGACGAAACGAACCTGGTGGCGACGCGCCAGGTGCGTGTGCCCGAGGGTTTCGTGATGAAGCTCACCTTGCTGTCACTTTCGGGCGTAAGCGCGCGGCTGCGCGGCCAAGTCGTCGCAGTGGGCGCGGGCGTTGGCGAATGCCTGGCCGCGATCGCGAGCACCGATTGCGCGAGCGAAGAAGAGCTCGCGGAACGACTGCGACTTTTCGACGCAGCACTGCGACATGTTCGCCTCAGCCACATCGAGGATCGAATTCCTCGACCTGAGCCGCTGCCGCGTTGAGCCGTCTCAGTCCGATCCGCACCGGCCACGCGTCCGGACCTTCGGCTCCTGCACTTGCTTTCGAGCCATTTAAACCTAGATCAATGACATCGGCTGCGATGTCGCTCTCGCGGGGAACCGTCATCAGGTCCAGAAGCACAGTTCTAATGACATGCGGTGCGGAAAGAATAAACCTCCACACCGCTTCAGGCCGGGGAGTTTGCGAGCTCTATAAGTGACCGATCTTGCGATTTTTCTCGCTGAACAAGTACGAAAACTAAGAACTCAAGCCGGAATGACACAGGCCGAGCTTGCCTCTCGCGCTGGCGTCACCGTTGAAACCGTCGCTCGTCTCGAGCGAGTGCTGCGTGGTCGCGCATCGGCCAACGCCAATCCGTCGCTAGAGACGATGGAGCGCATTGCTTCCTCGCTCGGCGTCGATGTTGCAGATCTGGTGTCGCCGTCGAAGGCGCGACCCAAAGACGACCGTCTCAACGTCGTGCTACGCGGCGCAAGTCAAACCGTGCGGCGACGCGTGCTGCTCGTCGCCGAAGCGTTGATTCGCGACGAACAGAGCGAAGCTCGTCAGGCCAAGGCCGAAACGAAACTGAAGAAGTCGAGCAAGCGACGCTGATAACGGCCCGCTGGGCCTCCCGGGGCACGAAAGCTTTACACGCTCAAGCCGCGCTGCGCGGCGCGTAGCTGGCGGCGCGCGCTGCTCGCGAGCTTGCCGATCACGACCAGACTGGAGCTCTGCGCGCGAAACAGCCGCCGCGCGGCGGCTCGCACGCGTTCCGCACCGATCCCATTTAGCTCCTCGGCCCGCGCCTCGGGCGAGGCCGGACGCCCCGCCAGCACCGCCTCTCCGACGAAGCTCGCAAGCTCGGCCGGCATGTCGCTGAGCTCCTGCATTTGCCAGCCCAAACGAGCCTTGGCGCGCTGAAGCTCGGTGCGGCTCGGCCCGTGCTCCGACAGGTCGCAGAGCACGCGCACGATCTCGGCCAGCACGCGCGGCGTGGAAGCATGAGCGCACTCCGCAACGATCTCGATCACGCCAGTGTCCGCGTAGGGCTCGAAGACCACGCCCACGTCATAACAAAGCCCACGCTCGTCGGAGAGCGCACGGTAGAGGCGCGTCGCGTTGCCGTCATCGAGCAAGCGCATCAAGAGCTCGGTGGCGGGTTCATCCGCATCGAGCTGACCCGGTCCTCGGAACGCCAAACCCAGCCAGGTCTGGCTCCCGCTGTCGGCCACGTAGCTGAACTCCGCTGCCCGTTGCTCGGCCGGCGGCCGAGCCGAAACACCCTGCCCGCGCGGCAGCGCTGCGAACCTTCGCTCCGCTACGCGAGCCAGGCGCTGCGAATCGAACGGGCCTGCCGCGGTCACAACCATGCCTTCGGCCACGTAGTGGCGGCGGTGAAACTGCCGCAGACCGCGGCGGTCGAAGCGCGATAGCGTGGCGCGCGTTCCGGCGATCGGGCGACCAAGCGCGTGACTGCCGAAGCACAGCTTGCGCAGCAGGCGCGGGCCATCGATGAGTCGGCCGCGCCCGTCGTATGCCTCGAGCAGCTCCTCGCGCACGATACCCTTCTCGATGGCCATGTCGTTGAAGAGCGGCGACGTGCAGACCAGCGCGGTCAGCTCCAGCGCCCTCTCCAGGTTTTCTGGCGGCACCGAGCACGACAGCACGCCGTGGTCTACGTACGTCATGGCAGCGAAGGCCGCCCCCAGCTCTTCGAATGCCAACGCCTGCGCGTGCGCGGTCGGATGGCCCGGAATACCGCGATGCAGCATGTGCTCGTGAAAGTGGCTGATGCCATTATCGCGCGCCGTTTCGAAGCGCGGACCCACGCGAACGTGGACGTCGATCGCCGCGCGGTGCACACCTGGCATGCGCACCAGGTTCAGGCGCAACCCGTTTTTCAGAACGCGCTGGGTGATCACTCGTCTTCCGCGCGAGCCTTGGCTTCCTCACCGAATTGCGACATCACCTGCAGCTTGTCGCCAGCGGCGCGCCTCAAGTCGGCCACGTAGCGCACCAGCGCTTCGCCGGCCTTGGCATCGACCAGCGCTCGCACCACATTGGCCTTTTCCTTCACGAACTCGTCGCGGCTGGCGTCGGTACGCTCCTTGAGCTGGAGCACCACCGCCCCGCTACCGGTCGGCAGCGGAGTGCCATAGACCTCGTCCGGCTTTTTGAGCTCGAAGGCCTTCGCAGCGAGCGGCTCGGTGGGATCGACGTCGGGCAGGGGATTGCCGGAAGCGTTGAACGGCGCCGAAACCTCGAAGCGGGGTCGATCCGCGGCGAGCAGGGCCGGCGTGTCGGCGCTGTCCTTGGCTTTGGCGGCCCCACGTGAGGAGAAATCCACGCACAGCGCGCGCGTGGCCTCTTCGAGCTTCTCTCCGCCCTTGGCGCGCTCGATCAGCTTCTCGGCGAACTTGCTCGAGACCTCGGCGGCGGCGAAACGCGTGTAGAGCCGGCGCGCCACGTATTTGCGACCAGCCGATTCCACATCCGCCTCGGCCAGCCTTGCAGACACTTTCAGCACGTGATAGCCGCGCGGGCTCTCGACGACCGTTGAAAGCTCGGCCGGTTTCAGCGCCTCAGCGGCCTTCTTCAGGTCGTCGGCGCCGATGCCGTAGCTGGCGCCCACGCAGCCCAGCTCCCCGCCCAGGCTGGCGGTTTGTCCCTGCGACACCTCGCGCGCCACTTGCGCGAAGTCCTCGCCCTTGGCGATGCGCTCCCGCGCTTGCTCGGCCTTCAAGCGCACGGGTTGCTTTTCCTCGTCGGAAGGGTTCGCCGGCAGCTCCACGAAAATCTCGCTGATGAGCGCGCAACCAGCCGCCCAGTCCGCTTTGCGGCTGGTCCAATCGCCGTCCACCTGCTGCTGATTGGCCAGGCTCCATTTGGTCACCGCCACGTCGTCGAGCTCCACGGCGAACTTGGCGAACCAATCGCGCTTCAGCGTTACGCTGCGCACCACCACCTTGCTGCGATCACGCTCGAAAAGCTGGTACGCTTCGGGCTCGGGGATGCGCACGCGCGAGCGCACGATGTCGCGCATACGCGCGGCCAGCAGCTCACGCTTCTGCATCTCCTTGAACTCTTTGGGCCCGCGATTCGTCATCAGACGAATCTGCTTTTCGTACAGCTTGTAGTCGAACGGCTCGCCCTCGGTGCGCTTTACCTGCAGCTGTCGAACCGGGTACTCGCTGCCCGGGGCGCAGCCGTAGCCGGCGCTCGATGGCTGGCACAAGCCCAGCCGCCAGATCAGCTCGGGCGGGGTGTCGGCGGGCAACGAGGCGCGTACACGGCCGGCCATCAGATCCTGGTCCTGCGCTTCTTCACTCACTTCCAGACCGAGCTTCTCGGCCTCGACCGCGAGCAGCTCGCGTTCCACGAGCCCATCGAGCACCCGCTTGTTCAGGGTGAGCTGCCTGGCCATCTTGGGCTCGATGCGGCGATCCACGATCATCCCGTGGGCCGCGTAGTAGTCTTTGGCATCGAGGCAGTTGCCCGCGTAGCTCACCGCGCACTCGCGGGTCAGCTTGGCCGTCGAGGCATTCGAACCGGTGCGAAACTCGAGCGCAAACACCACGATGATGGCGAAGGCGACGCCTGCAACCAGGACCTGGCCGATACCGCCGCTACGAAAGAAGCTGAGCATGGGGCGCGGCGCAGATATCACGCCCCCTCGGCCAAAGCCAGGAAGGCCTAGGAGGCTGGTGTTTTTCAAATCCAGCCTCCTAGGTTTCTGGTTCTCAGGGAGGAGGCACGCGCCTCCTCCCCTCCAGAAGCAAAGCTTCTTGAGCCTCCCCTCTACGCGGCGGCTCCGCCGATTTCGACAGCTGGTGTTTCACACCAGCCTCCTAGCGGCGGTCCCGGTTGACGGTTTTTTCGAGGCCCAAGGCGTAACGCAACTCTTGCTCGAGCTCGTCCTCACTGGCCACGCTGCGTTCGAACGAGACCTCGTACCAGGTATCGAGCGTCTGTGTCGCGTCACCCGGATCCCGCACCGGAACCTCGGCCACCCCGACCTCGGCATAGCCGCGATCGAGTGCGGGCGCTGCGCAGGCTCGCGCTCGCTCGAACAGATCGTCCGCGGAGACTGACGGGAAGTCACTGGCCTGGGCGCGCACGGTGAAGCGAACCGAAAAGGCGCCTCCGAAACGGGCTGCCACGCCACTATCCATGATCAGGTTGTCCCGAACACGATCGGCCAGAACCACCTGGTCATCCAAGGTGCGATACACCTCGAAGCCGCGTGCAAGTAGCGTTTTTTTCAGCTCACTGGGCGTGGGGGTCATGTGGGAAGAGGCCTCGGGCCGCGACGTCCCTCATGATCGGCTCCGACATTGGCGGGGCTGGTGTGATCAAGAGAGACCCCTCTCACGCACACGAGATCGACACCTCGAACGTACGCGTTCCAATCGTCAAGCGTCAAGCTGGCGCCGGTGGTCCCTGTTTTTTGGGTCGCTTCCGCGCGGGGGCGCGCGCCACGGGCCTTCGGGCCGCAACGGAGCCTTGCCTCTGAATGGATTTGACCTGACCGCTGTCTGCACCAATTGCCGATTTCTGACTCACAGTGGGCGTAGTGCCGGCCATGATAGTGTCGTGATCGTGAGCCGTAGGAACTCGCCGCCCTCCGAGGTCCACGCCCAAAGGCGCGCCACCGGCGGTGCACGCCGAGAAGCGACCGAGCGGGTGACGCTACGTGGACCCGATTTCGAAACACACGGCTGGACCCTGAACGTCAGTCGAGGCGGCATGCGCGCCATCATAGAGGAGCCGGTCAAGGCCGGCATGGAGTACGAGCTGATGGTTGGAGACGACGACGAGTCCGCACGTCACGTGGCGGTTGTCTGGGTGCAGGACGAAGCGGACGGGCAGATCGTCGGCGTCAGGTTTCTCGACGCCGAAGGCTCCGTTCCCCCGCCGAAAACACCTGAGTGACGCTCCGGGCGCGCTACAGTCGGCGCGCTTGACCAGCAGCGCTGAAATCCTGGGCCCCTCGGGAGCGCTATCGCGAGCGCTGGCGGCGTACGAGTCGCGCGGTGGTCAGCTGGAGATGGCCGCGGCGGTCGAGCGTGCGCTCAGCGACGATCGCATCTTGTTCTGCGAGGCCGGCACCGGCACGGGCAAGACGCTGGCTTACCTCGTCCCGGCGCTGCTGTCGGGCAAGAAGGTGATCATTTCGACCGCGACGCGTGCGCTCCAGGAACAGATCGTCCAGCGTGACCTGCCGCTGATCGAGGAGGCGCTCGGGCTTTCGTTCTCGGTTGCGCTCATGAAGGGTCTGTCGAACTACGTGTGCCGGCGCCGTCTGGCCGAATTTCGCGCGAGCCCGGAGAGCACGCGGCCCGTCTACGCGCGGGCTCTCGACGCGCTCGCGAGCTTCGAACAAGAGTCGCAGACGGGTGATCTGGCAGAGCTCGCCGGCATGGCCGAAGACGACCCGATCCGGGCAGAAGTCGCCTCGTCGAGCGACACGCGGCTCGGTCAATCCTGCCAGTTTTTCGAGGAATGCTTCGTTACGCGCATGCGGCGCGAGGCGGAGCGAGCGCGCTTGGTCGTGGTCAACCACCACCTGTTCTTCGCCGATCTCGCGCTACGCGGACCGCACCCGGGGCGCGTCTTGCCCGACTACGACGCGGTCATCTTCGACGAAGCGCACCAGCTCGAAGACATCGCCACTGATTTTTTCGGCATGCGCATTTCGCGACGTCGCCTGGAGCGCCTGGTCGCTGAGGCGGAACGCGCCCTGCGCGCGGCGGGGGCGAGTGATCCGCTGTTCGGCGGTAACAGCGCGCTGGCCAGCGTGAGCGCGGTGGAAGTCGCGGCCGATGCGTTCTTCCACAGCCTGGCTCAGCTTGCGGGACGCGACGAACGCGTGGCACTCGAGCGCGACGTATTTTCGGGGGACGTGGCGAGTGCGTGGCATGCGCTGGACTCCGCGCTGGAGGGTCTGGGCGCCGCCACCGAAATGGCACGCGGCCGGCTTTCGGCTCCGTCGCTGCGTGGACCACGCCCCAGCTCGATGCTGCCCGAGGCCCTCGAGCTTTCGTCGCGGCGCAGCGAGGACACGCGCGCCGCTCTGCTTTCGGTCGTGGAGGGCAGCGCTGGTCGCGTGACCTGGCTCGAGCGCAGCAGCCAGAACATCACCTTGGCTTCGTCGCCCGTGGATCTGTCGGTGCTGTTTCGCGAACGCATCTTCGAGAGCGTGCCGGCGGTCGTGCTGACCAGCGCCACTCTCGCCACTGCGGGACGCTCGAGCTCGGCCGCCGAGGTGGCTCATGAGGATGTGGAGCACCCGAGCGAGGCGCCCCGTGTGGCGCGCAGCGCCTTTGGCTACTTTCGCGCTCGCTACGGCGTCTCGGACGAACGCGTGGCGGTGGCTGAGCTGGTGGTACCGTCGCCCTTCGACTTCGAGCAGAATGCGCTCCTCTACACGCCCCGCGATCTGCCGGCGCCGAACGCGCCGAGCTTCGCCGAGAAGGCCGCCGAGCGCGTGGTGGAGCTCGTGCAGATCACCGGCGGCGGCGCCTTCGTGCTGACCACGTCGCACCGAACGCTGCAGCTTCTGGCGCGGCTACTGCCGGGCAAGCTGGGCGGCAAGCGCTTGCTGGTGCAGGGCACCAGGCCCAAAGCCGCGCTCACCCAGGCATTCCGCGCGGACGGCGACGCCGTCCTGCTCGCCACGCAGAGCTTCTGGGAGGGCGTCGACGTACCGGGTCGGGCGCTGCGGCTGGTGGTGCTTGAAAAGATCCCGTTCGCGGTGCCGACCGATCCCGTCATGGTAGCGCGCGGTCGTGAGCTCGAGGCCGCCGGTGAAAGCCCGTTCATGAAGCTTTCGGTGCCGGCCGCAGCCATCGCGCTCAAGCAGGGCTTCGGGCGACTGATCCGCACGCAGCGCGACGTCGGCATCGTCGCGCTGCTCGACGAGCGCGTGCACCGCCGCGGCTATGGCAAACTGATCCTGAGCGCACTGCCGCCCGCGCGCCGCACGGATGCGCTCGACGATGTCCGAGCTTTTTGGCGCGACGTCCAAGCGCGTGGCAGCGCTCGAGCCGGCGCGCATTAAGGGTCGCGGGCCCTAAGCCTTCTTGGGCTTCCTGCTTGCCTTCGTCTTGGGGGGCGCCTTCCTCTCGGTGGGCGCTGGCTTCTTCGAGGAAGCCGTCTTTTTGGCGGGGGCTTTCGGCTTGGGGGAAGCCTTTTTTTTGGCGAGCGCTGGCTTCTTCGCGGCGGCTTTCTTCTTCGCAGCTGGTTTGGCCTTGGCCTTCGCAGGCGTCTTCTTCTTGGCAGGGGCCTTCTTGGCGGCCTTCTTGGCGGCCTTCTTGGCAGCGGGCTTGGCCTTCGCGGCCGGAGCCTCTGCCTGGGGCTTGGTCTTGGCGAGCGGTTTGGGCAAGGTCACCTTCGCGGCGCGCTTGCTGGCCGAGGGCGGTAGCGTCGGCAAGTCGTCCTCTTCGATCGCCATGCTCGCCTCGTCGGCGCCGCTATCCGGTCGTCCGAGCGCGCCCTGCTTACGGCGCTCCAGGGTGTCCTTGATCCTTTCGTCCAACACCGTGAACTCAAAGGGCTTGTCGATGTGCGCGTCGGCGCCGTAGAGCGGCGACGTCATCTCGTTCAGCGACTCGCCGATGCCGGTGAGCATGATCACGCCGGTGTGAGCCAGCGAGACCGCCTCGCGAATCTTGCGACACACCTCCCAACCGCTCATGCCCGGCATCATCACGTCCAGGATCACCAGATGCGGGAGGTGCTCGTGCGCGAGCTCCCAAGCCTGGTCGCCATCGGATGCCTCCAGCACCGAGTAGCCCTTCGAGCGCAGGTGGCTCGAGAGCATGGCCACCGTGCTCGGCTCGTCATCGGCAATCAGCACCACAATCTTGGAAATGTTGGACATCGCGAAGCTCCGATCGGAGCCGACCACTTCAGTCCACTTGCCCGAGCACGGTCAAGGGAAGACGGCCTTGCAGCCAGTTTCCCGGTGCCCGCACGGCACCAGAACGTTACACAAACGAAGCGCTGCCGGTGTTGACGCTCGTGCGAGATCCCGACCATATGGCCCGCCGTGACGGTACTTCGCTCGCTGGCCGCCTACCTGAGCGTGCTGATCACGAGTATGGCGGTGGTGGCATGCCAGGACGAGCCACTCGACGTCGCTCCAGTCGAGCTCTCGCGCATGCAGGGCAGGTGGTTCGAGATCGCCAAGCTGCCGCGACCCAGCCAAGCTGGATGCAGCGGCACCACTGCCGAATACCACATGAAATCCACGAGCGAGCTGCTCGTGGTCAACGAGTGCCATGAGGGCGACCTGCAAGGCCCAATCAGACGCGCGGCGGCGCGCGCTGTCGCGACCGATCCCAGCGTGCCGGCCAAGCTCTCGCTCGACTTCGGCTTCGCCTATGGCGATTTCTGGATCTTGGAGGTCGGTGCCGAGTACGAGTACGCCGTGATCGGGCACCCGACGCGTAACTATCTATGGATCATGAGCCGCGCGCCACGCCTGCCGCGCGAGACGCTCGACGGCGTCCTACAGCGCGCCAAAGCCCGCGGCTTTCCCACCGGCATCCTGAGCTACACGGAGCAAGCGCCCTAGGCTCGAGTTGGGCGGTCTTGGAAGGAAAGATCACGATCGTCAGGGAAGCCGCGAGCCACGAGAAAACCGGCGGGACGGGCGCCTGCTGCGTTCGGGTACGCATGAGCCGCCGGACATTTCGAGCGGTCTGCTCGCTCACGCGACCACGTAGAAACTCGCAAGAGCTCTACTATTCCCGAGGTGAAATCGCCCAAGTCGAGCCTAGGAGGCTGGTGTTTTTCAAACCCAGCCTCCTAGGTTTCTGGTTCTCAGGGAGGAGGCACGCGCCTCCTCCCCTCCAGAAGCAACGCTTCTTGAGCCTCCCCTCTACGCGGCGGCTCCGCCGATTTCGACAGCTGGTGTTTCACACCAGCCTCCTAAGCTCGACTTGGGCGATTTCGCCTCGGGAAGAGTAGGGCTCTTGCGGGTATCTACGTGGTCGCGTGAGCGAGCAGACCACTCGAAATGTCCGGCGGCTCATGCGTACCCGAGCGCAGCAGGCGCCCGTCCCGCCGGTTTTCTCGGAGCTCGCGGCTTCCCTGACGATCGTGATCTTTCCTTCCAAGACCGCGAAGCTCGAGCCTAGGGCTCGCGCCGCCAAGAACCGGGCTCTTCTGTCCCGTAGCAACCGGCCCAAACCTCGAAAATTCGGCTGCTCGCGCTGCGTGTGGTACGGCCGAGCGTATGATCGGGGCGCCCCCCGCGCAGGACGAGCAAGCCCGAATGTCGGGCGCGCGCGGCGATTTCGTGGCGAGCTTGCCGCGCCGGCTCGAGGTCTTGCGAGGAGCGCTGCGGGCGGTCGAGGACCAACCTCGCGATGCGGGTCGCATCAACGGCCTCTTGCGCCGGCTGCACGCGCTGGGCTCGGCGGCTCGGGTGCTTGGCTTTGCGAGCGTCGCGGAGGCCCTCGGCGAAGCCGAAAAGACGCTGCGGCGAGTGGC
>DATEDZ010000076.1:0-3481 GCA_035281385.1 Polyangiaceae bacterium | reverse complement strand
TCGGATGTCGAGCAGCCGCGTGCCGCACAATCCCGAAGACGCTGCGAAGTTGTTCCAACTGGTCATGGACCACTTGCCGCAGTTCATCTTTTGGAAGGATCGCAATTCCGTCTACCTCGGCTGCAGCCAGAACTTCGCGCGGGTGGCCGGCGCGAAGAGTCCGGACGCCGTCGTAGGCAAGACCGACTTCGACCTCGCCTGGAAGCGCGAGGAAGCCGAATACTTTCGCAAGATCGATCAAGAGGTGATGGCGTCGGGCGTGGCTCGCTTCCACATCGTCGAGCCGATGCTGCAGGCGGACGGCCGGGAAGCGTGGCTCGAGACGAGCAAGGTGCCGCTGTTCAACGACGCGGGTGTGGTGGTCGGGATTCTGGGCACCTGGGCTGACATCACGGAGAAACGTGCGGCGAAGGAGGCGCTGTTTCGCGCGCAGAAGATGGAGTCAGTGGGACGCCTAGCGGGTGGTGTCGCGCACGACTTCAACAATCTGCTCACGGGTATCATGGGTTTTGCCGACGTGCTCCAGCGCCAACTCGACGCGCAGCCGGAGCTGGCTCACCTGGCTTCCGGCATTGCCTCGGCGGCTGAGCGCGCCGCGGACTTGACCAGCAAGCTGCTCGCTTTCTCGCGACGCGGCATCATGGAGCGTCGGCCGGTCGACGTGCACTCGGCGGTCGAGAGCGTCGTGTCGTTGCTGTCTCGCAGCATCGGCCCCGACATCGAGCTCAAGGTCGACTGCCGGGCGACGCGGCACGTGGTGATGGGCGACGCGACTGAGATCGAGAGCGCGCTCCTGAATCTGGGCCTCAACGCTCGAGACGCCATGCCGCGAGGTGGTAAGCTGCTGTTTCGGACACGAAACGTGATGCTGACCTCGGAGGATCGAGCGGGCGGCGAGTTCGAGATCGCGCCTGGCGAATACGTGCGCGTGACCGTCAGTGATACCGGCGTGGGCATGAGCGCCGAGACGCGTGAGCATGCTTTCGAGCCGTTCTTTACGACCAAGGAGGCTGGCGCAGGCACGGGTCTGGGCCTGCCGGCGGTCTACGGAGCGGCGGTGGCTCATCAAGGCGCGATCCGCGTCGAAAGCGAAACTGGGCGCGGCTCCGCCTTCATTTTGGACCTGCCGGTCACTGATCAGAAGCTGCAGCCCGTGCCGCGCCGGCACTCCGCGCGGCTGCGCCGTAGCGGACGTGTGCTCGTCATCGACGATCAGCAGACCGTGCTTCAGTCGGCGCAGCACATCTTGGAGGGCTTCGGGTTGCAAGTAGTGACGGCGACGGATGGGACTGCGGGGTTGGCGCTCTTCAGCGTTGATCCCGCGTCGTTCGATCTAGCGATCGTCGACATGATCATGCCGCAGATGAGCGGCCGGGAATGCTTCCAGGCGTTAAAATCCATCCGTCCGGACCTGCCGGTGCTGCTGGTCTCCGGTTTCCTCCAAGACGAGCTGCTCGAAGACCTGACTCGCGACGGTCGAGCCACGTTCTTGAAGAAGCCTTTCGGTCGCATCGCGCTCAGCCAAGCCGTCGCACGCGCCCTCGATCACGTCACCAGCACCAACCCGCTGGGCCCGTGACTCGCGTCAAAACGCGGCGGCTGCGCCGAGGAGCGCGCGATCGCGATCGACGTCGACGATGGGCAACAGCGGCTCGCGGGCGACCTGCTCTTGGCCGCTGGGTGCCGTCACGCTGTGAAGGTTCGCTAGGATCGTGCTGCTCGATGACAACTTCGCCACCATCGTTGCGGCCGTGGAGGAAGGACGCGGTATTTACGCCAAACGTTCAGAGTTTCATTCGATTCAGCTTCTCCAGCAACGCCTAACTGCGCGGCGATGGCGCTGGCAGACATGGCCCCTGCGATACGCTTGGCTTCGCGGCCACTTCGAAACAGCACGAGCGGGGGATGATGCGGACGCCGAAACGAACGCTCAGCTCCAGCTGTGCGTCCGTATCCACCTTGGCGACCACGGCGCTGCCGCTGCGCTGCGCCGCCAGGTTAGGGTTAGGGCTGACGCGACGGGTGGGCGCTCGGAAAGCGGGGGCTCACGCCTGCGCGATCCGTTGGCATGAGCGCTACTCGAGCATGCCGGCGTCGAACCACGCGAGGATCCGATCTCGATCTGCGTCTTGGGGCTTTGCTCCGTTGCCTATCGGAAACTGCCGAGCAGGGGGGCTACCGCTGCACGCCCGAGCGCTCCACACTTCTTGTGACTTGGCGAGCCCGCACGCGATGTTTTCGCTCTCGCTCCTGACGACCGCGAGCATGTGGTAGTTGCGGTCGGCGCTGCCTGCGTTGTCGTCGTTGTGACAGGACACGCAGTACATTTCCATGAAGCCCTTGGCGAAGTTTCCCCAAGTGTCGCCAGCCGGGCCCCCTCCGCCGCCACCCGAACCGCCGCCGCCTGACCCGGCGCTGACGCCCGCAGTGCCGCCGCCACCCGCCGTGGCCGAAGGCGCGCCGCCGTTGCCGCCACCGCCAGCGCTCGGGGGGTTGCCGCCGTGCACCGATCCAGCGGTGGCAACCCCACCGGAACCAGCATTGGGCGTGCCTCCGCCCGCGTTCATGCCCGCGCTGGGGGTCATGCCGCCGCTTCCGGAGGCGCTCTGGCCCGCCGACGTGTCATCGCTACCGCAAGCGCCGACGACCACACCTGACGAGACCAACAAGAACACAAGCAGACTGCGTTGAGCTCGAATTCTCATTGCTGCTCCGTCGCCGCAGCTTGAGCCAAGCGCCGTGGTCGACGCCCGCGGCAGCCGCTTCTTTCGATGCGGTCCTACGATATGGATGCGCCGGACGCAAGGCCCGAGGCCCGTCGAGCCCGACCGTCCCGTAGAGCTAGCAAGGCATTTGCTCTTATTGCGTCGAACGCGCCATCGGTCCCACCACGCGCAAGCGTTGCGCTCCCGGGAACGGAGCGCCCGCGAAAAATGCACTCCTTCCGAAGCACTACTCAGAGGCTTGGCCGATGGAGCTTGATCTCGGTGTCCGCGCTCGGCGTCCAATGCAGCGCGGCACCCGACGACCACCCAACGCCCGGCCCAGCCGCTCCTGCTGGAAAAGTAAACCCATTGGGTCGGCCGCGTTGTCAGAGCCGATGTATGTCATGACGTCGCCGGAGGGAACCGATGTCGACGTGCTGGTGGCCGCCGGCGAGCCCGAATCGAGCGTGATCGCAGAGGCCGAGCTCGCGAGTGTGTTTGGCGTCCAGACACCCGTCGCGTCGCTCGAGCATCTGCTCCTCATGTATCTGTATTCGAATCAGCTCAAGCATCTGGGTGACTTTGCTCGGATTGTCACCGAAGGCGAGCCAGACCTCGTGGCCGTCGAACGGTATCTGAGCGACGTGCATCCCGAAATGCTCGGAGCATTCCGTGATCGCGTCCGCGACGCACGCACTCCTCGCCCGGCTCCTGATCGCCCTACCCGCCGCCGCTCGCGCTCACGGTGAGAATGCGGCGAGGCAGACCGACGCCCA
>DATEDZ010000075.1:0-8678 GCA_035281385.1 Polyangiaceae bacterium | reverse complement strand
AAGAAGAAGCCGCTGGTACCGAAGCCCGCGTCGAAGCGCGCCACGAAGTTGCGATGCGGCTTGTAGCGCAGCCCAGTCTGCAGCACGAACCAGGGAAACAGGATCGGCTTCGAGCCGCCGTCGGTCCAGCTCGGCTCGGTGTAGTCGCCGTAGTGATTGGGGTCCTGTTCGCAGTAGCTGTTGGTGCCCCTCCCGCGACAGATGATGAATCCCTCACCGGTGTTCAGGTTGGAGCCGCCGTTCGGGTCAGGTTCGGCCTGGAGGCGCTTCAGATCGCCAAAGATGATGCCGAAACCGCCGGCAAGGCCGTAGTTGAGCGAGAACTCGGGCGTGAAGTCCTGACTCCAGAGAAAGTCCGCGGTCAGGTAGATCGACTTGATCTCGCTCGTGACGAGCTCCCAGGCCTCGGCGTTGTCGTCCTTCGCCTTGAAAGCCACGTTCTCCATGAAGTAGCCCGCGTACCAAATCGACAGGTTGTATTCGAAGGCGTTCTTGCGAATGATGAACTCGGGACCAAAGCCATGCACCAGCACGGTCTCGCCACCGTCGCCGAACAGGTTGATCATGAACTTGGGCACGATGATCGCGCGGTAGCGCGCACCGACGAACATATACGTCTTGCCTGGCAGCTCGACGGGTGAGCCGCCCGCCTCCGCATCCGCCACCATCCCGGAGTCCTTGTCCGGTGCGGTCGCGTCGCCGGGAGCGGTCGCGTCGCCAGGTGTTGCTTCGGCAGCCGCAGCATCGGCAGCAGCCGGAGCCGGCGCCCTGGCCGCAGGGTCGGCCCCGGCTGGTGCCACTGCCTCCCCTTCCGCGCCCCAGGCAGCCGACGAGATACCCAGTAGCCCGAGCACCAGCATTGAACCGATAACGTTGCGCATCACCTTTCCTCCTCACCAGACCATGTGTGCAGGTGTTTTCGGGGGCAGCCGAGCCCCGCGCGAAGCGGGCGCATAATGGCACGGAGTTGTGCCAACTGGCAAATCTTCCCTGAATTTCCAAGGGATGGCGTGTGTCAAACGGCACGAGTCAACGCGGCGCAGAGGTAGGCGTTTGATGCACCCCACTACTGGAACAAGACTTGTCGAAAGAGCCGGGTGGCGAGCAATCATGCCGTATACTCTATGAATAAATGTGCAGCGCTAACGTCCGCTGGCGCCTTCGGGCAAGCGCCCTCATGCTAGTCGCCTCAGCAGCGCTGGCGCTCAGTGCCTGCGGTGGCCACTTCGTCGCGCGGGGTGCCGACCTGTACGACGACGAGCGCTACGTCGAAGCAGCCGAGGTCTTCGAGCGCACCGAGGAGCGGCTGGCGTTGTCGCCCAGCGATGAGCGCGCGCGGTTCGGCCTGTATCGCGGCGCCACGTACCTGAAGCTCGGCGACGTGGTCCACGCGACGCGCTGGCTCGGCTACGCGCGCGGCGTCGTCACCAGCGACCCCAGCGCGCTCGATTCAGGCGAGCTGGCGCTGCTCGAAGCCACGCTCAAGGCCCTGGCCAGCGTCAAACCGGCGCCACCAGAGCCGAAGAGCGACGGCGCGCTCGCAACCGCCCCGTGATCGGGCTCCAGACTCCGGCTTCAGGCTTCAAGGATTTTCGGTTCCGGCGTTCTGAACCTGAAGCCCGAAGCCTGGAGCCCGAAGCCCGGCTTCAGCTTTCCTCGGCGATGTCGCCGAGCTTGCTGACGGTGAACGAGAAGTCCCGCTTGGGGCCGGCGACGGTCACGCGAATGGTGTCATCGTCGACGCGGTCGAACGACATGCTGACGCTCTTGTTCTCGAAGGGCGTCACGAGCGTGTAGCTACCGGACTGCGGAACCGGATCGGTCCAGCGCATCTGTACACTGTCAATGGCCAGATCCCAGTGCCCGCGCTCGCCGTCCCAGGTGCGGTTGCCGTCGACCTGAATGCCTTCGGCAAGCCCGCCCGCCAGCACCGACTGCACGCGATCCCCGGTGCCGGTGCCGGTGCGACCGCTCTTGATGTGCGTCCAATGCGATTCGTGCTGCACGCGCCGCGTCTTGTCGGAGAAGTTCCAGGTCACGTCGGCGGTGCCGTCGAGTGACACGACGCCATTGCTGAAGTCGGTCCACTCGTGATGCACCTCCACCGAAGCGTCGTCGTTTCGCTCGATGCTGATGCCGTGGGTGCCCGAGAAAGTATGACCGCGGTACACGCAGCTGCCGGGTTTGGCGCCGTAGACCACGGTCAGCGTGGCGTCTTCCAGCATCACGTCGGCGCAGGGCAGCTGCGTGGTGATGAAGGTGCCGAGCTCCTCGGCGCCAGCCTTGACTGCCGAACCGATCGTGAAGTTCGTCGAAATATCGACGCTCGCCGAGGTCAGGCCCTCGGCCTGTCCAGCGTCACTGGCCTGCTCCAGCGCCTGCGCGGCCTCCCCGACCGTCAACGGCTCCTCTTTTTCCCGGGGGCACCCAGTGAGAACCAGCATCGGCAAAACGAGAACTGCAGTTAACGATTTCATGTGATTTTAACCTCTTGGCTGCCCAGGTTGCAGAAGCCATGCCGTTGGGTCTTTGTCTCCTCCGCACTCCGCTTTACCGCCTCGCGGCAATCGCGTGCTGCAGGCAAACGGGCGCCCGTCCCGCCGGTTTTCCCAAGCCAGCCTTCACTGTCGATCGTGATCTGCTGGTGCCAAGGTCGGTCCAGGTGGTTCCAGCTCGCGCTGCGCGCTCGCGCACGCTGGATCAGCAAACGCACACAGGGATGGGATTCTACGTTTTGGCGTCGCCGCGGGCGAAGATGGAGGCGACGTAGTTGAGGACGTCGGTCGCGCTGACTTCGTTGTAGCCAAAGTAGCGGATCAGGCGGCTCTTGATGATGTCGATCTTTTCCTGGGTCTCGCGATCGACCACGGCGCTGACCAGGGTCTTGAGCTTGATGCTGTCCTTCTGATCTTCGAACAACTTGAGCTCGAGGGCGCGGCGCAATCGCTCGTTGGTCTGCCAGTCGAACTTCTTACCTTCGACTGCCTTGGCGCCGATGAAGTTCATGATCTCACGCCGGAAGTCGTCCTTGCGGTTTTCCGGGATGTCGATCTTCTCCTCGATGGAGCGCATCAGGCGTTCGTCCGAGTCTTCGTCCTGACCGGTGTACTTGTTCTTGACCTTCTCGCGCAGCGTGTAGGCCTTGATGTTGTCGATGTAGTTGGCCGCCAGCTTGCTGATGGCCTCCTCGTCGGCGCTGATGGCGCGCTGCACCTCGTTCTTCACGATTTCTTCGTACTCGCGCTTCACCACGCCGATCAGATCGCGGTAGCGCTTCTTACCGTCCTCACTGGTGATCAGCGAGTGGTGCGTGAGGCCCTTTTCGAGCTCGTTCAGGACCATGAACGGGTTGATGGTGCCTTCACCCGAATCGCTGACCAGGGCGTTGCTGATCTTGTCCTGCACGTAGCGCGGGCTGATGCCCTCCATGCCCTCACGCTTGGACTCTTTACGCAGCTCTTTGACCGTGTCCTGCGTGTAGCCGGGTAGCACCTTGCCGTCGTAAAGCTTCATCTTCTGCAAGAGGTGCAGGTTGTGCTTCTTGGGCTCCTCGAGCCGCGACAGCACCGCCCACATCGAGGCCACCTCGAGTGTGTGCGGCGCGATGTGCCGGCCGCGCACGCGCTCGTGATTGAAGTCCTTTTCGTAGATGCGAATCTCGTCCGACAGGCGCGTGATGTACGGCACGTCGATCTTGATGGTGCGGTCGCGCAAGGCCTCCATGAACTCGTTGTTCAGTAGGCGCTTGTACTCGGCTTCGTTGGTATGACCGATGATGACCTCGTCGATGTCGGTCTGCGCGAACTTCTTGGGCTTGATGCGGTGCTCTTGCGAAGCGCCGAGCAGGTCGTACAAGAACGCCACGTCGAGCTTGAGCACTTCGACGAACTCCACGATGCCGCGGTTGGCGATATTGAACTCGCCATCGAAGTTGAAGGCACGCGGATCGGAGTCGGAGCCGTATTCGGCGATCTTGCGGTAGTTGATGTCCCCGGTCAGCTCGGTCGAGTCCTGGTTCTTCTCGTCTTTGGGCTGGAAGGTACCGATGCCGACGCGGTCCTTCTCGGACAAGACCAGGCGCTTGACCCGGATGTGGTTGTGCATGACCTTGCCCCAGTCGCCCTGATACTTCTGGAGCAGGCCGTTGAAGATGAAGCGACTGGCCGGATCCAGATCGCCCTCCACCTTGACACGAAACTTGTCGTTCGAGAGGTTCAGCTTGCCGATTGATTTCTCGCGCCACTCTTGGGGGATCAGGCGCAGCGGCTCCTCGTGCATGGGCGAATCGAAGCTATCGGCTTCACCGCTGGCCAGGCCCATGCCCGCCAGATTCACCCACTTGAAGGTGAACAGCGCACCCTCGGGCGAACCCGAGTAGCGCTCCAGGCCCTTCTTGAGCAGGCGCGCGATCGTGCTCTTGCTCGAGCCGACGGGTCCGTGCAGCAAGATGACGCGCCGTTCGGGGCCATAGCCCTCGGAAGCCGCCTTGAGCACGTTCATCAGACGCATCAGCGGGATGTCCAGGCCGAAGATGGCGTCCTTGCCCTCGTCGATCTCGTCGCGGAAGAAGTTGTAACGGACCAGCTTCTTCTTGTTGTCGATGTACTCCTCGGTGCCATACGAGATGACCATGTCGTACACGCGCTGAAACGCGTTGCGCGTGACTTGCGGCCGATCGCGCACCATAGCGAGGTATTCCTCGAAGGTGCCCTCCCAGGCGAGGTCGCGATAGCGGTCGTAGTCCTGCATGGCGGCGATCTGCGCGACCATGCTCGTGTCAGGCGGCGAGGTGAGCGTCTCCGTCATCTTGCGTCCCATCTCCTAGCTGGGGTGGGGCCCAGCTCAGCACGACATGTGAATCTCGAAAGAAGAAGTAGAGCCTGCCTCATCGTCACGGGGTCGGGGCTTACGACACCAGTAACCCAGGGGGCGGGCCGAGCGCAGCAACCGGAAACCAAGTCTCAAGTAAACCACACATTTTCGCCCCCGTCAGGGAGCGTCAGCGATACCGCGAAAGAGCCCCGAGCACGGTCGCCCACGCGAGCTTCGGCTCAGCGTCTCGTGGGCCTTTGGGGCCCCAGCCCCAAAGGCGAACGCGTTTCCTACCGGTACCGCGACAATGCTTGCAAAACGCTCGTCCAGGCGAGCTTGGGCTCGCCGGTCTCGGCCCGCAGACCCATCGAGCAGCGCGCTAGGGCGCGCTCTTCTGTCTGGTCTTGTTGCGCGGCACCGAACGCGAGCGCCTCCATCTCGCAGTCAGGCGCGGAGCGGTCGCCGAGGCCGAACAGGCCGACGAACGCCACCTCATTGGTGTGGCCCTCGAGCGCTGAAAACAGCGCCTCATAGTGGGCCTGTTGTTCTTCCTCCGACGAGCCGGCACCAGCTCCACTCGGGTAACCAGCTTCGAACAGCATCAAGGGCTTGGGGCCATCCTCCAGTGCTTGAAGCGTCTCGAACGCTGCCGTAAGCTCGGAAGTAACCGCGTCGCTCGACTCGAGCGCGCCGTCTTCACCGAGCGCGTCGTAGACCACGACCAGCTCGTCGCCGAGCACGAGCTCCGAAAGCGTTCCCACGTCACCGGCAGCGGCCAGGGTCACGGCCACGCCGAGCGCGGTCTGCTGATACTCCTCGGTATAGGCGCTAGCGTAAGTGATGGCATGCTCCAGGAACGCCAGTAGCTCTGCTTGCTCCGCGCTCGATGCCTCCGCCAGGTAGCGATCGACCTCGTAGCCGAAACATAGATGTCTCAGCTGCGGCCCGTAGTGCGCAAAGACCTCATCGATGGTGCGCTCGATCGCGGCTCGAGCGGCGTCGCTGTCGAGCGCGCCCACGAACGGCCAGGCAGGGCTCGTGCGGTCGACGATGCCGATGCAGAGCGCCAGACCCTTGCCGCGCTCACGATACGGCGCGAACATCAGGTCCAAGCGATCCCAGGTGATGGCCCGCGGCGAGCCCGTCGCGCCGCTCAGCGCGTCCCAGCGCTCGTAGATGGGCAGCGCCGACGAACCCGCCGACAGCGCTGCGATCGACGCCAGCACCGCCTCCGCATCACCGCCTTGCTCGCTACGCGCAAACGTCGGCCAGATTCCGATCTCGATTCCGCCGGGCGCGCCAGCCGATGAAATGCCCGAGCCGCCTTGCTCTTGACCTGCCTCACCAGCCGCAGAGCCGGAGCCTCCTTGGGCTTCGCCGCCGAAGCCGTCGGCCCCCACGGAAACGTCTGGCGGCGCTCCCGCGGATTCCACCCGCGTACACGCCGCAAACGCGGCAACTAGCCATACAATCAGGGTGACGGCGCGAGACACGAGCTGCACTGCTGGCAGAATAGCTCGCTTTTTTGCCGCGCTCGACCCTTGTGACGTTTAGGTGGCAGAAGCGTCACAGAAGGGCAACGACCCTATGTCGGCGCTAGGATGCGTCGCCCCGATGACCTTCGTTCCCGAGCCCAGCACGAGCCGCCCTACGGTAAGCGTGCCGGCCAGCATCCCGACCGCGTCGCAGCTGCCGCGACCGGACGACCCGTCCCTTTACATCAACCGCGAGCTGTCCTGGCTCGAGTTCAATGCGCGCGTGCTGGCCGAAGCCGGCGATAGCCGCGTGCCGCTCTACGAGCGCGCCAAGTTCCTCGCGATTTTCGCGTCCAACCTGGACGAGTTTTTCATGGTGCGCGTGGCGGGCCTGCAAGCTCAACTGTCGGGCGAGATCGAAGAGTCGACCGCCGACGGCATGACACCGCAGCGCCAGCTCTCGGCGATCGGCGCGCGCGCCCAAGAGCTGACGGTCGAGCAATACCGCGTCTGGAACGGCTTGCGTCCCGAGCTGAAGCGCGAAGGCGTCTCGCTCATCTCGCCCAGTGAGCTCGACGCCAAGGAGCAGGCTGCGCTCGACGAGCACTTCACCAAGGAGGTCTTCCCAGCGCTAACACCGATCGCCATCGACCCGGTGCATCCGTTTCCCCACGTGCGCAACAAGAGCATCAACGTGGGCATGATCTTCGAGAAGCGCCCGCACTCGAGCGAGCCATCGTTCGGTCTGGTGCAGGTGCCGCGCATGATCCCGCGCCTGATTCGGGTGCCGCTCGAGGGCACTCGCCGCGCCTTCGTGGCCATCGAGGATCTGATCCTGCGCCACACCAAAGTGATTTTTCCCCAGCTACGCGTGATCGGCCAGTATGCGTTCCGGGTCACGCGCAACTTCGACCTGCAGCTCGACGACGACGAGGCCGAGGATCTGCTGCGCACCTTGCAGGCCGAGCTGCGACGGCGCGAGCGCGGGCACGCGGTGCGACTCGAGGTCAGCGGCGACGCGCCGCAGGAATCGCTCAACTGGCTGTGCCGGGCGCTCGAGCTCGACCCACAGCGAGATGTCTACGTGGTCGATGGACCGTTGTTTCTGGGTGACATGACCGTGCTCAGCGCCGGCGACGAACGGCGCGACCTGCGCGACGAGGTCTTCACGCCGCAGTACGTACCTCCGCTGCGTGACGCCGACGATTTCTTCGAGACCATAGCCGGTCGCGACGTACTGCTGCACCACCCGTACGAGTCGTTCGAAGCGGTGATCGACTTCTTGTCGCAGGCCGCCGAAGACCCACGGGTCATCGCCATCAAGCAGACTCTGTACCGCACGGGCGGTGAATCGCCGCTGGTACGCGCGCTGCAGCGCGCCGCGGAGCTCGGCAAGCAAGTTACGGCCCTGGTCGAGCTCAAGGCGCGCTTCGACGAAGAGAGCAACATCTCCTGGGCGCGGACGCTGGAACGCTCGGGCGTGAACGTGATGTATGGCCTGATCGGCTTCAAGACGCACGCCAAGGTCTTGATCGTGGTGCGGCGTGAGCGCGGTGGCCTGCGGCGCTACGTGCACCTGGCGACCGGCAACTACAACCAGCAGACCGCACGCCTGTACGAAGATATTTCGATGTTCACGGCGCGCGAGGACATCGCCGAAGACGCGTCCGCATTTTTCAACATGCTCACCGGCTACAGCGCGCCGGCGCGCTGGAATCGCCTGATCGTGTCGCCGCTCGGGCTGCATGAAGCGGTGCTGGGGCTGATCGGACGCGAAGCCGAGCACGCTCGCGCCGCGCGGCCTGCCAGCATCGTGGCCAAGATGAACTCACTGGTGGATCCGGACGTGATCGCGGCTCTGTACGCCGCGTCGCAAGCTGGCGTCGAGATTGACCTCTTGGTGCGCGGCATCTGCTGCCTGCGGCCGAGCATCGAGGGCATCAGTGACCGCATCCGGGTGCACACCGTGATCGATCGCTTTTTGGAGCACGCCAGGATTTTTCACTTCAAGAACGGCGGCACCGACGAAGTGTTCTGCTCGAGCGCCGATTGGATGCCGCGTAACTTCCGGCGCCGCGTGGAGGTGATGTTCCCGGTGCTCGACGACGGCCTGAAACAGCGCATGATCGAGGAAATCCTGGGCCTCATGCGCAGCGACACCGCCAAGGGCTGGCTCTTGGCGTCGGATGGTCGCTACGAGCGCTTCCGTGATCGTGAGAACGGCGTGCGCAGCCAACAGCGTTTCATGGAGCTGGCGCGCGAGCGAGCGCGCGAGCAGGAGCCGATCCGCGGCCTTGCGAGCAAGCCCCTCACCTTGCCCCCCCCGCCCATCGAACGCCTGCGCCGCCGCGCCGAAAAGAAGCGCAAAAAACGGCGCCGGGATGATTGAGC
>DATEDZ010000074.1:0-21412 GCA_035281385.1 Polyangiaceae bacterium | reverse complement strand
CCGTTGGTGGACTTGAAGGGTCTGCCCAGGTCGTAGTTCAGGGAGAACAGCCACACCGAGGGCACGCGATCGGTCTCGACGCGCTGCGCGGTCGTGGTGCCGCTCCCCGTGCAGGGCAGGCCCGTGTTGGCTGCGGCCCAGGTCACGCCGCCGTCGGTCGTCACGCCTCGACAACCCCCGGGATAGTCGGCGACCCAGGCCCGATTTTGATCGGCGACGTCGGCGAGGATCGAGACGGCATCGCCGTCGCCGGGTGACGACCAGCTGGTGCCGTGGCCGGTGAAGACACCGCAGTCCCAGCGCGCACCCCAGATGCGCGTGGGATTCTGACCCGTGCCCACGTCGAAGTCCTGGATCGACTGCGAGTTGGGCTTGTTGAAAGAAGACTCCCACCAAGAGGTGTCGGAGGAATTGTACACCCCGCCATCACTGGCGATCAGCATGTGCCCAGAGATGAGCCCGGTGCCCCAACCGATCGCGTGCGCATCGTAGTGAAGGCCGGCCGTGACGTTGGTCCAGGTGACGTTCGCGCCACCAGAAAGCGCATTCGACGTCTTGATCAGCGGAAATTGACCCACGACATACACCTTGTCGTTGCTCGTAGGATGCACCGCCACCGCACCGTTCCAGGTGTTCTGCTCGCCGAGGGTGGTGGTCGGAAAGTTGGGAACCGGGGCGACCGTACAGCTCCCCGCCGGCGCACTGTTCTGAATGCGGTAAAGACCCCGGAACTTGCCGTCGGCGACGTTACCGACCAGCGCGTAGTAGTTGAGCGCCGAATCCACCGCCAGCCGGGTGTTGCCGAAGGTCGCGTCGTCACCCGTTCCGGGATAGCAATAGCTCCACGAGAGACCAGCGTCGAACGTGCGCATCACCGCCGACTGCCGCTTGGCCACCATCATCTTCTGTGTGTTGGTGGGATCGAAAACGAAATCGGTGATGTTGCCGGCCAGGCGATTGGTCCAGCTGACGCCGGCATCGGTCGAGCGCCACAAGCCCGTGGAAGTCGCGGCGTACACGGTAGTCGACGTCCGATAGCGAATCTTGTAAACGGTGCCGCCAGAGCTGGCCAAGGGCAGGACGTTGCTCCACGCGATGTTCTTCAGCGTGGTGCGCCAGATGCCAATGCCGTTGCCGCCGCGATAGGCGCCCGCGCTAGAAGTGCCCACGAGGATGGTGTTGGAACCGGGGCTTAGCGACGCCACGGTCGAAGCGTAGAAGCCGCTGCCGCTCGGCGGAACGATGCCATAGGTCAGCCGATCCCACGAGCTGCCGTTCCACTCGAGCAGGCCTGCGGCACCCCAAGCCACGCGCGGCCACTCGATGTCCATGGCCACATTGTTGGTGTAGTAGGGCGGCGAGCTATTGGGCAGAAGCACGCCCGGCGACACCGGGCCCGCCCACGTCCACATGCCTGCCAGCGCGGACTTCACCTCGCCGGTGTCTTCCTGCTCTTCGACCGTTGAATCGCTGCACCCCAACGCCAGCATGCCCGCAGCGAGCGACAATGCGGCCACTCCAGCTCGATAGAACGCCATCGCTCACTGAAGCTACGCTGGAGCTGTTGGTGGTGCAAGAGATCTGAGGTTGCACCAGACTCCATATGGATATGGTTCTCGGGCGGCGCGTGACAACTCCGAGCTTTGATGACGGCGAGGTCGATATCGGTCACGTTACAGCTCAACAGCGCCCGAGTCGTTGACGGAGCGTCATGAGTACACGACGTGAGTTGAGAGCTGGCGCATGTGGATTGCACGCCAGGCCGGACCAGGATAGGGTGCACTTGGAACCCTCGATCGTTTCGTCGGGAGGACACATTGGTCAGCACTCGTCTCACGGCCGTTGCTATCTGCTTCATCACGATTGCATGTGGGCGCACCAAGACTTCATCGCCAGACTCGGCGCGCGAGTCGACGGAGGCGCGCCCCAGCACCGCGCAGGGTCCAGCAAAAGCCAACGATTCTGGGCAAAAATTGCCGCCAACCGCGCCCGCGGAGAAGCCCGATGAGCACCTCGTGCCGGCCGTTCTGGTAGGCACGCCCTGCGGGCCCAACACCTGCACGGGGGGCAAAGGCTGCTGTGACGCAGCCTGCGGCTTGTGCAGCACTTCGAGCGGAGCGTGTCCATTCTCTTGCTCGAACTCGCCGAAGCTCGGGACACCGAAGAACGAGTATGGCTCCGCGTTTTCTGATTCGCTGCTCCTCGCAGAATGTCGCAGCAAGATCGGCGCGGTCTGTTCACTGGTAGACGGCGCTTGCCCCAACCAGTCCGCAGCGGACATCGAAGATCGGGGGGTGGTCTTCAAAGAATTGTTCAGCATCCGGGGCGACATCGATCGCATCTATAGCGTCAGCGTCGCGATCAACGGTATTGCCGAAGCCAACATTTACGAGGGCGGCAAGAGCGCGGTTGGCGCCGAGTCGGCTGTGCAGGGCCCAGACGGTATGAGGGCGTTTTACGTCGGCGGACGGCCCGCGAGCTCGAATAACCCGGTAATGCGCCTGCGCGTCATCAATCCAGACAAGACGACCGAGCTTGCGCGCTACTACCTCAACGCATTCCCGCCGGGTCAGGGCTGGGAAGAAAAGGGAACGCTGCCCATCAGCTACGAGGCAACCATCGACGTGCCGGGTTGGGGTTTCGTCGAGTACATGGTCCAGGACTCCGACTGCAAGCTCGCCGCGAACTGTGCCAAGGCTGAGGGCGGCAGCTGCAAGTCGCCACGACCCGTACCCAAAGAGCCCCATTTGCTGCTCCCGTCTTCGCACCTCGGTCTAGCGGTCCGGAGCACGTCGCCCTGGGAAGGACAACTGCTGCACGTGACTCTCACCCGCGTGGTCCCGCAGTAGCGCCGCAGAGACCCCCGGCTTTCAAGTAGCCCCGCCGCATCAGGCCAAGATCTCCCAGATCAGCGCGCTGGGCTCGGGCCCTTCGCCGAAGCTCGGGACGTCCAGGCCAAAATACTGACGCTGGATGGTGAAATACACGTCGCGCAGCTGGCGATCGGCAGGGTGTGCGGAGAGCGCGATGTGGCCGTTCTGTTTGATGACGCCGGTGCCGCCGATCAGGAGCATCGGCAAGTCCCATGGCCTGCTATCGTGCGTGCGCATCTCGCTCATCACGTGGATCAAGGTGTGGTCGAGCACGCTGCCGTCACCCTCCGGCACGTCGGCCAGCTTCTTCGCAACGTCGGCGACCTGTCGCATCCACCAGCGGTTGACCGTGGCGTAGGCGGCGTTGTTGACGCCGGGGTAGACGCCATTGACCGGAACCGCGTCGACCGACCCGAGTCCGCCATGGCAGCCGCCGTGGTAGGTGTCGAGCCCGCTGACCGGACCGAACACGCGCTCTGTTTCCGGGATGAAGGAGTAGTCGAAGTCGCTGCGCGAATCGTCCAGCATGTACGAGATGACACGCGTCATGTCGCACTGAAGCGCCAGCGCGATGATGTCGTTCATGAGCTTGGCGTGCTCGGCACGGTCGTAGCCCTGGTCGCCCTGGTTCAGGCCTTGCCCCGGGCCCGGTGCGTCGGGGATCTCGGCTAGCTGCGCGATACGCTGGATACGCTGACAGCTTGGGAGTGTACCGACCTGTTTCACCCGTTGCTCGAGATCGCGGAACGACTCGAGGAAGCGATCGACCGCCTGCTGATCGAGCCGGCTGAGCCGCGGCCTCAGGGTGGATGCGTCCTTGAGGACTGCGTCGATCACGCTCGCGTTCTCCGCCGCGCGACGCAGGGGGTCCTCGTCCGGCCACACGATGCCAAACCTGTCAAATACGGCCTTCGGATTGACCTGGCGCTTGAGCGGCTCTCGCGGTCCGGACCAGCTATAACTCTGCGAGTAAGCCCAGCTCCGCCCGTCGAAAGCGCCCGGATAGGTGCCGAGGCCGAGCTGCAGCGTGAGCCCGGCGAGGCCGCGGGCGATGACTTGATCGGCCGAAACGTCGTTCACGGCATCGGTGACGTAGGACAGGCCCGCCTCGACCGTCAGTCGATCCGTGTCCCGGCACGTCCCCAGCGCAGCTGACAAGCGCGAATGGCTGGGCGCGACGAAGTCACGTTCAGTGGCGCCAGCCCAGCTGTTATTGGCTACACGGCTCAGCACGAGCAGCTTGTCCTTCACCGGCGCGAGGGGTTCGTGGACCTGCGACAGCAAGAAGTCGTCGCCGAAAACGCCCGTCCCGAACGCGGGCGCGTGCTGCCACCAGGCGGCAGCGGCGCCGCACGGAAATGTGATCGGCAGGTAGCGCCGCGGCATGCCGGGCGCCTGAGCAGCGGCAGACTTGGGCGCCAGGCTCTCGAGCCATGGCAGCGCCAAGCAAACCCCTGCGCCGCGCAGCACGTTGCGCCGCGACAGCATGGCCTTGGGCTGGTACCGCCTCATAGCGCGTCCTCCGGGAGCTTGCGTCGCCGAAACACGTCACTTTCCAGCAGGCGCCCGAGCAGCACGCGCAAGTCACCCGACGCCCACTCGTCGCCCAGCGCGTCCGCGAAGACCTCGTCCTGCTCGCGCGGCATGCGGCGCACGAGATAGCTGAGCAACTTGCGGCTCGCGCAACGAGGCAGTCGCGCATCCGCGGCCAGGACGGGCAAGAGCTCGTTCAGGGTCGAGAATGAGTAGCGAGGCGCCGGCTCGTCGATGTTTTCACCACCAGCCACCCAAGTGCCGGAAGTATCGATGAGGTCACCACTATCCCACGTCGTTCGGTAATGGCCGATGGCGTCGAAGTTATCGAGCGCAAATCCGATCGGGTCGATCCAGTCGTGACATGCTGCACAAGCAGCGGAGCTGCTGTACTGCTCGAGCGCCTCACGCGGATTGGTGGAGGGCGGCAAATTCGGTTCATGGATGACAGAGACACCGGGCGACAGAGACATTTCCTCGCAGAAAAGCCGCTTCATCACGAAAGTGCCACGACGCACTGCCCTGCTGTGACCATCATCCGGCAGCGAAATCGACGCCAGGATCGCCGGCAGGGTCAAAAGGCCGCGACGGATTCCTGGAGGATCCCCAGCGTAGATGTCGTCCAGCCCTGGGGCGGCGGGTAGCTCGGCCGTGAGCAGCTCCGACCAGGGCCGGCCGCCGAGCGCGAAGGTCGTCATAAACGCGTCCGAATCGGCCGTCATCGCCAACGCCAGCTCCTCGTTCCGCCTCTGGGAAAACATTGGATCGAAGTGGTGATGCGAGAGCGTCCGTACCCGCAGGAGCTGAGCCAGAAACGCGCGCGTGAAGTAGCCACTCCTCGCATCGCCGAGCAGCCGATTGGCTTCGCTCAAAAGCATCTCGCCCTCGAGCAGCTCGTCCGATGCGGCCAGCTCCACCAATTGCTCGTCCGGCGGCGCGCCCCAGAGCGCGTAAGACAGGCGCGACGCCAGCTCATACCCGTTCAGGTCGCGGCCCTGAGTGGCCGCGACCTGCAGATCCGGATCGATCTCGATCAGGTACACGAACTTCATCGAAGTCAGCATGATGCGCATCACGTGCGCGACCGCCCCTTCGTGATCCTTTTCAAGCGCCCCCAGCGCATCCTGATAATGAGCCAAGAGTTGGTCGACTTCCTCTGGCTCCAGCGGTCGCCGCCAGGCTCTGCGCCCGAATCGCGTGATGATGAGCCGTGCGCACTCCTCATCTCCGGCGCTCGCTCCCTGACAGGTGAGCACCCGCTGTTTGAGCTCCGCGGTTTCGAACACCTCCCGCACCAGCTCCTCCGAGGCCTGCATGTACATCGCCGCGAGCAGCGGGGAGATCTGCGACTGCTGGGTCGCGTCACTCGGGAGCCCGCTATTGCCATCGGGCGGAAAGTTCGACCCGTAACGCGCGCTGGTCCCCAATAGGTCCGTTGTGGTGTTGTCGTACTCTTCCCTCGTGAGCCGATGAACCGGCAAGAAACCCGGATCGGCGATGTTCACGCTCGCATCGCCGGCGCTGCCCTGCTCGGCGCCTCCTATGCCACCCTGCCCCATAGGCTCCGACGCCGGAGCGCCCCCGTTGCGTTTGGTCGCGCCGCACCCCACGAGCGCCACGCCCAGCGCGCAAGCTCCGAGCCCTTTCAGCCACGACACCGAACACATGGTGCAGCGACGCCGTGGATCCGTCAACGACAATCCTTCAGGTTGCGACAGAGTCGGTCACGAATTTGCGATGACACCGCGCATTTCTCCAAACCCACTAAAAGGAAGATCCGGACACGCCGTTCGCTGGCCCGCGTATGTCGCCTGGCTCAGACGTAAACTGCTCGCTGAGGGATGCCTGCGTTCTGGTCATTGCTCAAAGCGAGCGGGTCGCCAATTGGGCCTTGCGCACCATTCGTGATGGGTTCCTTGAGAGCCGGTTTCCGTGACAGATGAGTCAAGTTTTGACTGCAGGGTTGGTGTCCGAGCAGGCGAGCTTGCTGTGGAGTAGACTGTGGAGTAGACTCCACAGTTATGAAAACGATTCAGGTCGTGCTCGACGAGCCGACGCTCCGTGCCACTGATCGTGCGGCCCGCCGGGCGCGCATCAACCGATCCCTACTGGTGCGCCGCGCGCTGCAGTACTATTTGAAGAAGCAGCGCGAAGTGGAGCTCGAGCAAGCGCACCGGCGCGGCTACGAGACCTTTCCCGAGGCGCCGGGCGAGTTCGATGCTTGGGACCGGGTGCAGGCGTGGCCGGACCGATAGAGCGCGGTGACGTGCGGATGATCCGGTTTCCGCGCCCGGACAAGGCACGTCCCGTGGTGGTGCTCACGCGAAGCTCCGCGACTCAATTTCTCAATCGCATCGTGGTTGCACCCATCACTTCTACGATTCGAGGTGTACCCACCGAAGTCGCCTTGGGCGAAGAAGACGGCATGAAGGGAACCTGCGCCGTCAACCTCGACCACGTCGTCAGTGTCCCCCGACCGGTTCTCGGGCGCCGCCTTTCGAGCTTGAGCGCGGAGCGGATGGCAGCAATCTGCCAAGCTCTGGAGTTTGCGGTCGGTTGTAACGCCTGAGCGTTACAACCACCGACGACGAGCTTCGACTCCTCCGACCCCCCGAGACCCTGCCGAGCTCCGCGACCGAACCCCAAGGCCGACGCCCCCAACCGAACCCGAAAATATTCGGTTTCGAGCCGAGTCCGAGCAGGCTCCGCGCAAGCGCGGCCCCGCCTCTAGCCTGCCCGAAGCCGCTGCCGAACCGGGGCCGCGCCCGCCCGGGGGCCTGGGGAACGGATCAAGTGGCATCGAGCTGCTACAATGCGCGAAGATCATGGCCGGAGTCGTGAGAGGTTGGGCTCGAGCTAGGCAGAGACCGGAAGACGCCATGAGCTTTTGCAACCAGACTGCACTTCGGCAGAGCCAAAGCCCTCAGAACCAACGGACATCGTCCGACGAGGGCTGTGTCGCTTTTGATCCTGGTTTTGCCGAGCTAGGCTAGGGTTTTGGCAGCCTTGCAGTCGTCATGAGGTCGAGCGTCGCTCTTTCGTTGGTGGGCGCGTGCTGGTTTTCGGCCTGTTCGTTCCCCGACTACGCCACCGACCCGCCTGAGGTTGATAAGCCTTCGGTGTGCGCAGACGAGATGCCGAGCGAGGCCGAGTCGGACATCGATTGTGGCGGCGGCTGTCCGGCCTGCGGCATGGGTCGGACGTGTCGGATGCACAGCGACTGCGAAAGCCTGGCGTGTGACGACGGCACGTGCCAGCTGCCGACCTGCACCGACGAGGTCAAAAATGGTGCCGAGGCAGACATCGACTGCGGCGGCGTCTGCGACCCGTGCCCATTCGGGAGCGACTGCCGAAAGGCCGAGGATTGCGCGGAGCACGTGTGCAGCAAGAGCCGCTGCCAGGTGCCGAGCTGCACCGACAGGGTGCAGAACGGCGACGAAACCGCCATGGATTGCGGCGGCAGCTGCGGCAGCAAATGCGAAAACGGTCAGGAGTGTGAGGTGGACCAGGATTGCTCGAGCCAGCACTGCGTCGAGGCCGTATGCGTCGCGCCCGACTGCACCGACCGTATACGCGCGAATAGCGAGACCGACGTGGACTGCGGGGGGCCGGATTGTGGTCCTTGCGCCGCAACCAAGAGCTGCAGCGTCGCCACCGACTGCATGAGTCTGATCTGTGATGCCAACGAAGTCTGCGCGGCCTACAGCTGCGACGACCGCGTCGTGAACGGCGAAGAGACGGGACCGGATTGCGGCGGCTCGAGCTGCGCCGGTTGCAAAACGCTGGAGCCCTGTGAGGGGGGCCGCGATTGCGCCAGCGGCGCCTGCCAGTCGAGTCTGTGTGTCCCCGCGGCGCCGACAGGGAAAGAGCTCGACCGCTCCGGTTGGGACGCCTCGGCATCTTCCAGCCGCTCGGGTGACGACCCGGATCAGGTCCTGGACAACGACCGCAGTCCTCTCTGGACCTCGGGTACCTCGCAGGTCGATGGGATGTGGTTCGAGGTCGACATGGGCGAGCTTAGGACCTTCTTCAAGGTGGTGCTGGTTTGTGAGGAACAAGAGTCCGATTTCATGGACGAGTTCGACTTCTACACCTCGACGGACGGTACGTACGGCCCCCCGGCAAAGACGGGTCTCGCGGGCAAAACCGTGACCGAAGTCGGCTTCGATACGGCGCAGGTCGCTCGCTACTTCACGTTCGTGGTGCGCCAAGACAAGTCGAAGTGGCTGAGCATCGACGAGATCATGGTCTTCGAATAGCGGTCAATCGATTGACCGCCCAAGCGCGCGCTGGCTCGCGACGCTATGGCCTTCGAGCCTTGGGCGACCCTGCACTTACGGCGTGAGGAAGGGCGGGGTGGTCGTGGTGCTGGAGAACAGCTTGATGAAGGTGGAAAAACCCGGGTTTGCCACATTGTCGTGGGGAGCGTGCCCTCCGCCGTCCAGGGCGCAGACCACGAGCGGATAGAGCGGATCGCAACCGACGATGCGCTTACATCTGGTATCGGGATTGTCGCCGCCGATCGGGAAGTTCTCGAAGGTGGCAGTCTCGTAGCTGTTGCCCATCGTGCAGCTGTTGACGCTCATCGCGCGGGTGACGGCGCGGATGGTACCCTCGAAGGGGTTGGTGCCGTCGCCTTTCTCGTGGATCCACATGCCGGCCATCGGCTTGGTAGTACAGGTCGGCTTGAACTCGGCCTCGGCGGGTAGACCACCGGTGTTGGGCATGATGCCGCGCACCGGGCGCGTCGCGTCGCCCGCGTACTTGCACCCGAGCTCGTTCGAGAACCACGCGCCGCTGCTGTTACCCGACGCGAACACGCGGTTCTTGTCGAAACAGAACTGGGTCGCCAAGCGATCGTAGAGCGTCTCGTAGAAGACCCAGTCGAGCGAGTCGTCACCTTCTTTGTCGTCGAAACAGCCCTTGTTCGGATTGGTGCCGTGCCCCGCTTCGTTCGGCGCAGGCGTCAGACCGACGCGAATCGCGGTGTTACCGGCGTTGCCATCGAGGTCGTAGACGCCCTGGTAGTTGCCACCGCAGCCCGGACCCTGGAACACGATCGAGTAGGGCTTGTTCATATCGTAATTCTGCGGAAGCGTGACGGCGTACTCGCGGTCCCACTGCCAGTCGCCGCAGACCTGGGCCGCGCAATCGGCGTCCTTGGTGCCCATGGTCGGAATCGTTTGCCTGCCGGTCGGACCCGGAGCCTTGCCGCAGCCTTCGGTCGGGACGACCTGGGTGATGTCTGCGCCGCCACCACCGCCGCCGCCCGTGCCAGCGCTGGCACCCGCAGCGCCCGCGGGCGTGCCGCCGACGCCGGGCGTACCGGCAGCGCCTGAAGTACCACCCGTGCCAGCGCCCGAAACGCCGGTGTTGCCGGCGACCATGCCGGCACCGCTGGCCCCAGCGGGGGTGCCGCCCGAACCGGCCATCGGACTCGTTAGGAACGGGTTTTGGGGAGCTCCCCCCCCCTCATCACCGGAACAACCGATTGCGGACACGAGCCCGGCTGCGAGCCCTACGACCACGACATGGGAAGATACTGAAGACCTCATAAGCTGCTCCTTTGAACCACGTTCGTGGTCGCGGCTGATCGAAGTTAGTGTCCAACCCGGAAAATACCGATCACATTTTCTCATTTTCTCGGGTTTTGCTGGACTTAGGTCGGTTGCCTGCGCAAGCCTCAGGCCGGGCTGGCGTCGCAGGCGAAATTTTCAACCCGGCGTGTAGCCAAAATGCTCTCGCCGATCGTGATCTTTTTCTTCCAAGACATGAGAAAGGGGTGACACTTGGCTTCGCGTGCTAGCGGTTAGTCGTATCGCTGGGTGGGCGTCGAAGGCGCGCTTCCAGAAGGGACCTCAATGAGTGCCTCTCGAGCTACTCGATCTCAACGCGACTGGCGCGCGCTGCTGGTCGCTGGACTGGCGAGCTTGGGGTGCGCTGGGGACTATGGAGAACCCCGTCGCAGCGATCTCGGTGTAGCGCCGAGCGCGGCGGCGATTGACGAATCGCCGTGGGCGCCTGCTGACGACATGAGCGAGCCGCGAATTTCCCACACTGCCACGCTGTTGCCGAACGGCGAAGTGCTGGCGGTCGGCTTCCAGTCCGCAGAACGCTACCATCGAGCGTCGAACAGCTGGTCATTCGCGGGTGAGCTGACGGAATCGCGCGTCTACCACACGGCCACACTGTTGCCGGACGGCAGGGTGCTGGTGGTTGGAGGTTACGACGACGCGATTCGTAGCATCGTGGCTAGTGCCGAAGTCTACGACCCGGCTACCAACAAGTGGTCGCCCGCAGCGGCCATGAGCACGCCACGCGCGTGGCACACCGCTACTTTGCTGCCGACCGGCAAGGTGCTCGTGAGCGGCGGCGATAGCTTGAGCGGCGGAGTTCTCGCCGTTGCGTCGGCAGAGCTCTACGACCCGCAGGACGACAGCTGGTCGCCTGCCGGCTCGATGCACGACGCTCGCATGGGCCATACCGCGACGCCGCTCGCGAGCGGCAAGCTGCTCGTCACGGGCGGCGAGACCATTTCGAGCACTCAGGTCAGCACCGAGATCTACGATCCGGTGACCGACAAATGGTCGCTCGCGGGGTCGCTACACCGGGGGCGCACCAAACACGTCGCCTTGTTGCTTCAGGGCGGCGCCGTGTTGGTGGCGGGCGGCGTCGCCAACGGAGGGGTCGTGCTAGCCAGCGCAGAAGCCTTCGATCCAATCACCTCCAAGTGGTCGATGGCTGGCGCATTGGCCGCGAGCCGAGAGGCTCACACCGGCACGGTGCTCGACAATGGGAACGTCCTCGTGGCCGGCGGTGACGATGGCACCAGTTGGCATTCGAGCGCCGAGCTGTACGACCCCACCACGGACACCTGGTCTTCGGCTGGATCCATGCAAAACAGCCGCGGCGCCCATACGGCGACATTGCTCCTGACGGGTGAGGTGCTGGTTGTCGGCGGTTTCGGTGGTGTCTCACTAAAAGCAGCCGAGCTTTATGGTCACCCTGCGGCCTCCGGCGCCGGGGGAGCTGGAGCTGCGGGAGCGAGAGCAGGAGCTGCTGGAGCCGGGGCTGGAGCAGGTAGCGAATCCGACGCCGGTGAGGCAGGTGCGAGTACAGGCGGTGTACGCCACGACGTCGCGGGCGCCGGCGGCTCCGCAAGCGGAGGCGAAAGCGGCGATTCACTCGGCGGCGCTCGGCCAAGCAGCGAAGGCGGCAGGCGCGACCAGCCAGGGGGCGAAAGTAACGATGCCGGCGCTAGCTCGGCTTCCTCCGCCGAGCACGCAACGTCCACTTGTGGCTGCAGGAACCCGGGCGGGACCGGCCAAAAGGGGTCGGCGCTGTCAGCCCTCGGAGTCGCGGTGGCCCTGCTCTACCGTCGGCGCCGCGAGAAGCGATGAACCCCAAGCCCTGCCTTTGCTCAGGACTTGAGGCAACCAACGCCGTACCGTCGAGCTCGACGCGGCATTCTATCGGAGCACCAAGTCACCTTCAACTCCGTCTGCATACCGGCGTCGGTTTTTTGAAGCGCAAACTAGCGGAGCACGAGAACGTCGACGATCTGCCGTGCCAGGGTCTGGTCACCCCATCGCCAGACTAACTTATTGCTCGGCGTGAACTCGACGACGTGCGGAGTGTCGTCGTTCGGAGAAGGCAGATGTCCGAGCCAATTGACGACGACGATGTTGCCGCTGGGCAGCCGCGTAAAGTCCGTGAAGAAGTCGAGGCCGACGTCTGGGTGGACGTCCTTACCGCCCACCTGACTCACGATTTGCCCAGCTTGATCGTACTCGAGCACTGTCGCGTCGGCGCCGGTCGAGACCCACACTCCGCCGCCGGCGCGCAGGAGAACCGCAGAGGCGTTGCTGCCTGCGGGCAGCTTGTCCGTCCACTGCTGCTGACAGGTCTCGGTGACGAGGATCAGATCGAGCCCACGACGGAACAGGATTTGGCCCGTCGTTTCGTCGCGCGCGATCCTGCTCGGCGAGCCACTGCCGGCGCCAGGCAGCGTGCATTCCGGGCCCACGGTCAAGCCGGTCTCGTCCACGACGCGTAGCTTGTCGTCGCTGACAAGCAGCAGGGTGTTGCCATTCGGCAAACGCACGGCACCTCTAACGCCGGTCGTTCCGGCCACGACGACATTGACGAGCCGGGCGCCGGTCAACAGGTCGTACTCCTGGTAACCCGCGCGGACGCTGACCAAGATCGCCTTGCCGTTCGAGCTGGTGGCGTTGTCGACCAACTCGAGCTGACGGGGCGAATTGACGGTGAAATCGTCGACCAACGTCGCCCAGCTCTTCGTCGGATCGAGCTCGTTGATGTAGCTCAACTGGTTGCGGGCGTTGTCGCTGACAAAGAACTCGTGACAGATCTCGCCTGCGGGCTTGGGGCACCCGGGCTCGCCAGGCTGCCCGCCGCTGCCACTTTCCGAAACGGCTCCACCACCAGACGAGTCGGTGCTGGCTCCAGCACCGCTCGAGCCCGCATTACTCGAGCCGGCATTGCTCGAGCCCGCGTGGTTGGAGGGGCCTCCGCCCAGCAGCGCGGGGCCGCGGCAGAAGCCACCTGCACAGCTGAACCCTGCCCCGAGAGCCGCACAATGGCGGTCCGCGTCACAGCTCACGTCGCAGACCGCGATCGCCCCCGGTTCGATGCTGGCGGCGGTGCAGACCGCGCCGGGCGCGAGATCGCCGCATCCGCCTTCCGCCACCAGGCAGCCGCGCGTGCACACGCCCGAGACGCACTCGAGCCCGTCGCCACACTTCTCGCTACATTGCCGCAAAAAGTGTGACTCGCCGCCGGCCGTGTGCGTCCCGAACGCCCCACCGCAAGCCACGAGCCCCACCACCAAGACCAGGTAGCGAAGGCGAAACAACTTGCGCTCAATGTTCTTCCACATCTGTGACCTCTTCATCGTTCTGTACCCCTTTGTTCCGCTCCATCACGCACTGACCCACGTAGGTGATGACTTGCTGATACTCGACCTGTAGCCCGTGCGCCCGGTTGTGAGCGTCCACCTGCTGGCGCAGCGCGCCCAGCTTCTCGCGCAGCTCACCGAGTTGCTCTTTTACGGCTTGCTCGAGCGGGTGTCCGCTCCAAACGTCGAAGCTGTAGGTGCTACCGCCGATGTTCGGCGACGCTTGGCCGCCATTCGAGGCTTGCCCCAAGCGCTGACAGATCGTCTGTACGACGGCTTGAACGTGATCGAAGATCGCCGCTTCCCAGCCGACCGGCGCGCCGAGCGGGACCACGAAATCTCTGGCGACCAGGTCACCTTCCGCGGTGCGCTGGATACGACCTTCGGTGAGCAAACGCTCCACGAGCTCCTGCGTAACGCTCGCCGAACGCCCGAGCAGCTCCCGAAGGTGATCGATCTTGAATGGACCCTCACGATAGACTAGTACCCACGCCAGCTCGTCGAGCCCACTCGCGTCCGAGAGCTGCACCAGTCGATCCAGCTCCTCGTCGCTGGCCGCGCGATACACGGCGCCCTTACCGGAGCCGGAGCAGAAGAGCAGCCCGCTGTCGCTCAAGTCCCGTAGCACCGCAGTCACCTGCAGCTCACCGTCGGCGGCGAAGCGTTCGAGCACCCGCTCGCGCGCGATCAACCCCTGCCCGCGGACGAAGTCGAGCAGTGCCTGCCACAGCGTCCGCCCCTGCTCGGTCTGCGCCTCACTCAGGCGCCGGACCTTGCGGATGTACGCGCGAAGCGCCATCCCGAACATGTCTGCGCTGACCTTGCGACTGACGCCCTGCTCCTCGAGCTCCCGCGCCAGATCCAGAAACACTTGGTTCGCGACGTGGGCGAGCGGCGCCCGGATCCCCCCCGACGTCGCCAGCTGCGCGATCAGGACCGTCACCTGACGAACGATCGAATCGATCAGCACCTGAGCATTCATGACTGCGGCACCACGACCGCAAACTGACCGTGCTTTTCGGCGGTTGACCAGATGACCCGAAGGTCACCCCTTTTCATCGAGCTGGCGTTTGCAACCGGCTGCGGCCAAAACCACGGAAAGGAGCCCCGCGTCAGCCGCCCCAAGCCCCCTCGTCACCTGCGAGGGAGCTCTCCCGCTCGCAGTGCTCGCGTGAGCGGCGGGCGACCACTGGGGACAGAGCTTTTCCTCGCTGAGCGCGAAGCACCACCACTCATTCTAACTACGGCGCGGGCTCGTCCGGACTTTGGCAAGGGCCCCACTCGTCGTCGCTGCACCACTGAACGCCGACGAAGCAGTTCACGATGCTGCCCTGACGACTGAGCATCAATTTGCATTCCCGAACCGCGCCCGATGGGCAGGTTCCGGCGGAAGCACCTGCCTCGCTCACGGGCTCGTGGGCGGCGGCAGCCATCTTCACCTGCTCGTGGTCATGCTCGCTGGGCGGGGCGGGATGTTCGTCGTCCGCCGCACCACAGCCGCCGAGGGCAAGAATCAACAACGCTGACGGACCCGAACGAAAGAGAGCACGAGTCCGACGCAGGAGCATGTGAGCGGGATGTACCTCAACATGCGTCTTTAGGCAACCTGCACCTACACCGTGATCTTGAATTTACTCGTTGCCCAAGTCGGGGTCGCTCGCGATCGCGCCGTCGATGCCTCGCTCGAGCGCAGCGAAGCCACGGAGCCTACCGCGTTTCACTCTGAGACGCCGAGCACCGAGCCTCGAGAACGCTGGGCGGTGTCAGTAGATGCTGAGCTCGAGCGCGTACGGAAACGTGAGCTGCGGGTCGGCCGGCGTTGCGGCGACGCGAACGTAGTAGGTGCCGGCCGCGAGCCCCTCGGCGACCGCCAGGGCGCACAAGCCTACGCCCATCGTGCTGTCGTCATTTTCGACGATGAGGGCCTGGTCCGGCCCGTAGATCGCGATGGCGCTGTCGAGCAGTCCTTGCTCGCAAGCGCCGTCTCCAAACTCGCGCGTCGTGGCCTCCAGCGTCGAGCTCGGCCCGGGCACCTCGACCGCAACCCAGTCGACGTCGCCGGGTTCGGAGAGCTCGCCATAATAGTAGTCAGCCAAAGCGGGGCTGAAGGGGTCGGCTTCACCCATCGCGTCGTTGGGATTTTGCTCCGAAGACTCGACCTCACACTCGCTGCTGCAGCCATCGCCCGAAGTCGCGTCGCCGTCGTCGCAGCCCTCGTTGGCGTCACGGATGGCGTCACCGCAGGCGATGGGCCGCGTTGCCGCGCTGATCGTGTATTTGCCGGCGGCCGCGGCGGAATAGCCGTCCACCACGATGAACAGCGCCTCACCCATCGCCACCGGGACCGAGAGCCCATGGTTGGTCGAGCAAGTGACCTCACTCTCGTCGTCACTACAGCTCTTGCGCAGCGACAGCGTGAGCTCGGGCGCCACGGTCGACAGCCTGACGTCGAGCATGCCGCTCGTCTGAGCGACGAAGTCGTAGACGATCTCGCTGCCGCTCTCGCCATCGGGATCCGAACAGGCAGAGCCCAGCTGCGCCGCGTGATCGCGGGTATTGCCGGTGATCTGCGACGGATCGGCGAGACTGGTCGTGAGCACGCAGGAGCTGGCGCAGGCCTCCTCACAGACTGGATCCGCGCAGTCGGTCTCCTCGTTGCCGTCGTTGTCCAGCCCGTCGAAGCACTGCTCGGGACCCAGCTCGCTCGGTCCGTCTCCCGCGCTTCCGGTCGGCTGATCGTCGCCGCCCGAACCGGCTCCGCCCGCCGCTTGCTCCGCGCCGCCAGCCCCGTCGCCCCCGACCTGCCCTGCTCCCGCCGCGTCCACGGGCGCCCCTGCAGAGCCGGAGGCTGTCCCGCCGTTGCTCGAGGACGATCCACCACTCGCTGAAGACGCGCCGGAAGTAGGTGTGTCGTCGGCGGCTAGCGGCCTGTCGGAGCCCGAACAGGCGAGCAGCAGCGCCACTAGCGACGACGCCAGCTGCGTCGCGGCCAGCCTGCTCACTCTGCGGGCGGACACGAGTAGGTTACTTTCCAGTCGTCGACCATGGCCGTGCTGCTCTTGTTGGACGAAGGATTCAGCGTGAGGTCGAGCTGCATGAAGGGAGCGCTGGCAAGATCACCCAGCAAGGCGTAAAGATCGATGGGGCAGCCCGCGGGCCCGGTCTCCGAGCAGATCTGCGTATCGGTCGGACTAGCGTGCGCGGTGGCGACGAGCTCCGGTGTGGCGGTCGCGAGATCGGCTTCTGTGGCCGCCGCGCGCACCCAAAATTCGACCGACGAATCCAGCGGCGTCGTGCTCGAGTAGGTCAAAAATCCCCATTGCGGCTTGTGACCGGCTTCGGCGCACACCGCCTCGTACACTTCCGACGTCATGTTCGTACCGTACGTGCTCGGGCAGCCGACGCGCGCCTCGAGCAGCGCGTTCGTGTCGGCCTGAACGCTGGCGCAGCTTTCAGAGCAGAGCGTGATGCTGGTGGGGTTACTGTTGTCGTCGTAGAACCAGCCCTTGCCGCAGCTGGCGGAGGTCTTGATCTTGGGTAGGTTCTGGGTCGCGCTGCCGTCGCCCGGCGTGTAAGCCACGACCACATTGCCGGGGTCGAAAGAGCCAGCGGCGGGCAACGTGAACGTGCACGAGACCTGCTGCGACGCGATGACTTGCAGCGCCTTGACCAGCTCCGCCTGCATTTGTGCGGCGTTGTTGGCAGACGCGACAAAGGCGCTGCCTGTTCCGCCGACTTGCGCCAAAAGATCCAGGTCGGCCACGTTCGAGCCCTGGATGCCGATCGCGTACGTGCGGATGCCGAGGTTGTCGTAGGCGGCGGCCGAGAGCGCGCGAATCTGGCTCCAGTCGGTGTTGCATTTACTGGGCTGTCCGTCGGTGACCAGTACGACCGCGTAGATCTCGTCCGGATCCGCCGTCTGACTAGTGGCGGCCCAATCCAGAGCGCCTTCGAGCGCGGGATACGTCGGGGTCCAGCCGCCGGGACTCGTCGCCGCGATGGCGTCGAGCAGCGCTTTTTCATGCGTATCGGTCGGCGACGACGCGGTGCTCAAGATGCCCGAGTCGACCAGCGGGTCCGAACACGCGTCGGCGCTGCAGCTCGAGTCGTTGCAGCCCGAGGTCGGATTGTCATCCGGAAAGAAGCGCAGCGCCACGCCGATCCCGGCCGAGCCTGGATCCTTGACGAAGCTGTCGAGGGCGCTGGTCGTCGCGCTCCAGCGCGTGCCACCGCCGGACAAACCCGTGCTCATCGAGCCCGACTTATCGAACATGATGAACATGTTCACGGGCTTGACGCTAGCAACGCTGGTGGAGCCCGCGCACGAAGCCGCGCTGCAGCTGCCGCCCGAGAACAGGCTCCAGTTGTCGCGGCAGCTGCATTCGCTGACCTTGCCCGCAATGCCGTCGGGGTTGACCATGATCTCGCGATTGCCGTTGAGGCCGGGGCAGCCGGTAACGTTGATGCACTGACCTGCTGGAATCGGCGCGGTCGTGGTGCAGGTCTTCATCTGCGGGTGCGTCAGGTCTGGAGCGCAGGTCGGGAACTGCTGCGAGTTCGCCGGGAAATGCGCGATCTTGATGCCAGGCGGCGCGTCCTTGGTGCCGTGATTGCAGACCGGGATGTTGTCGTCGCAGGGCACGCCCACCGCGAGGTCGATGCTGCCGCAAGTGCTGTCGGTTTGCCCGGGCACCCAGGGCGTGCAGTCGCCGCTCTCGGCCGGCGGGTCCGCGGTGTCGCAGGTGGCGTCGCACACGGTCTTGACCGCGTCGACACACTGCTGGCTCCACTCTGGCGTCGTGCCGGCGGGTGTCGTGACCGTCGCCGCCGGGGCTTCGCAAAGGTAGTCGCGCTTGGTTGCGGTGCAGCTGGCGTCGTACCAGGTCCCGTCCTTACTTTCGACGTAGACGCACGGACCGTCTTTGTCGGGCTGGGTCTTGTACCAGTTCCGGTAGGTGCTGCCGCTGCCATCCGCCCACACGTAGGTGCCGGCTTTGGCGTTCGCGTTCAGGCCGATCCACGAGTCCTCTTCGATCAGCGACTCGACGAAGCTCTGCTCGCCGCTGTCATTGACGGTGCTGAGGTTCCACGACGCGCCGCGCGCCTTGCACTTCGTCTGCGCGTCCGCCCATTTCTCGCCCGAGGTTTGGAGGTAATAACAGCGCGACTTGTCGGGGCTCGTGACCTCGCTGGATTGGCACGGACAGGTGACGCCAGCTGCGCTCACGGCCAGATCGACGCAGCCGCTGTCCCAGGCGCCCTTCTTGGAGCAACAGCTGGACTTCGCTGCACACACCTTGTCGACGGCCGCGGAACAGCCGGCCTTCAAGTAGCCACCGACTTCGCACACATCGTGGCTACACGTGTTGGGCGGAGGAGTGCAGCACTCGGGCTTGGCGGCGCAAATGTCGGTGACGCACGAGTCACAGCCCGAGACGAGCGCACCACCTGCCTGGCATTTGCTGTGCGTGCAGGCATCGGCGGTGATCGGCTCGACGCAGTACTGATTGAACTGACAATCCGAACCGTCGCCGCACGGCTCAATCAGGCCCTTCTTGACGAGACCACCTGGGTAGCTCGCGAGATTGCCGGTCACCCACTGGTATTGGGGCTTCGGCGTGGCCTGAATAGGCGTGACCGGAGTTTCGGTGTAGTCGTTACAGAAGGGGTCGCAAGGATTGTCGACGCAGGGCGAAGGCGAGCCGAGGGCTTGGCTGCTAACGCCTGGCCCGTCATTCATTTCAGGTACGTCGATGGTCTCGGTCGTGCCCTCCGCACAATCCGTCCAAACCTCGCCGACGCAGCGCTGGACGCCGTGGTAGCAGCTGACGACGCTGCCCTGGCGTTCGAGAGTGACGCCGCATTCGCGGCTCGCGCCATCGCTACAGGGCTGGGTGTCGACCGGCGGCCGTGGTATCGAGCGCGACGCTTTGGGTCCTGCCCAATCTTCGGCTGGATGGCTTCCGGGCGAAGAACATCCCAGCGTCGCCATCAGGCCAAGCACCGACCGCAGCATGCTGCGTCGCACGATCGCACGCACGCTGCTCAGGACGTTCTCGGACATACCTTCCAATTGTAAACGGCGCGATAGCGCCACGCTTTAAGTAAAAGCGACAGCAAAACAAAAAAAACGTGCCTCAAATCGCGACACAGACCCGGTGCGAATGGGGGCACCTGTAGGCGCAGCCGTTACCTAGGTGCCCAGTGTGACAGTCACGCTCGAAAAACTGGGAGCGTCTCGCTCATGCGCGGCGTTCGGTGAGCTCCGGGATTCGGCGGGAACCTAACGGTTCGTTTGCCGCTGCCTCGGCTCCCGACGACCGATGTGGCGGACGCCCCGCAAGTCGCACGCGCCCAGGCACAGCAAGCTGGCGACTGGGAGCCTCAGACGCCGATCGACCGCCGGTAGCAATTTTCTCCTACCGCAGTAAGCTGTCCGGCATGCGGACTACGAAGATCAGCATCGCCATCGACAAGCAGTTGCTGCGGCTTGCGCGTCGTGCCGCCGCATCGGAAGAGACCAGCTTGTCGGCGTACATCGGGCGCGCGCTGGGGAGGCAGCTCGAAGCCCAAGAGCGCACCGAAGCGGCCCACAAACTGTACCGCAGCTGGGGGCCAGAAACCATGCCCACTGCCGCTGACTGGGAGGATTTCCGGCGAGCGATGGCTCGACCTCGCAAGCGTCGAAAGAAGGCGGCGTGAATTCGCGCGTGCTATTCGACACGGGCGCCCTGATCGCGCTCGAGCGGCGACGTCAACGCATCTGCAAGATTCATCGGATGGCCGTGGGATCCGGATTGGATGTCGTCGCGCCCACGCCGGTGATTGCCGAGTGGTGGCGCGACGGCCGAAGTGAAAAAGAACGGCGTCGTCTGTTGCGAACGCTCCTGCAGGAGCCGCCCGATGGGCATATCGCCCGCCTCGCCGGAAGCGCGATAGGTCGAGTCGGAGCGAGCGTGGTGGACGCGCTCGTCATGGCGGCAGCGTCCATTCGCAGCGACACGGTTTACACGTCGGACGTTGACGACCTCGAGCGGCTCCTCGAGATCTTCCCCGACGTCCGGGTCGAGCCGGTGTGACGTTGCTCCTCCGCAAGCCTAGCTCCGAACCAAGTCGAACTCGATCGAGGCGGACGCATGTTTGGAGCTCATCAGGCCGACTCCTTGCGCTTAGCAGGCGAGGTAAGCGCAGCTCGCAGCCTATCGACCTCGCGATACCGGTTGATCTCGATCTCCTGGTTCGGAAACTTGGCCCGGATCTGGAGCTCACCACCGAGTGCTTCGACATAGGAATAGAGTCTGCTCAGGAGGATGTCTTCCTGGCGCTCCAGCTTCGAAATGTAGCCTTGAGTTACGCTCAGCATCTCGGCGATGTCCTCTTGGCTGAGGTTCGTAACGTTCTGCCGCAATTCTTGAAGGGTCATCTCCAGCAAGTCTCGCTCGGCGTCCGCCTTGTTCTGGCGCTGCCTCAAGGGCGACATCTTGGCGCGTAGCTCGTTGAACTTCTTGGCCATGCTATGTCTCCTTGTCGTTATGCTTCTCGCGCTCTAGCTCTTGCAAGTGATCGTCGTAGACACGGTCCGCAATAGGGACCATGCGCTCATAGAACTGGCCGTCGCCCACCTTGTTACCGCCAACGAGAAGGATTGCGGCCCGTCGTGGATCGAAGGCGTAGAAGATCCGGTACGGATCGCCTCCGACTTGCACGCGAAGCTCGCGCATATGTCCATGTTTCGAGCCGCGAACATCGGAGCTATGGGGGAAGGGCAGCGTAGGGCCTCTTGCTTCGAGAAGGTGGATGGTGCGATCGATGGCGTCCTGGACCTGTTCGGCAAGATCGAGCCACCAAGCCGCAAATTCGTCGGTGTACTCGACCTCCCACGACATTCCAGCTAGGAATATTACCTAATAGGAATAGCGAGTCAAGGTCGAAACGAGTGCCCATGGCGTTCCATGATGCGCGATTTTTGACCCGCTCGGTTGATCCCGACGGGGATTTAGCTCGTAAGAGCGAGATCGAAACGGTTTGCGGGCTCGTTTTTCAGGTCTTCGCGATCGTTTCCACTGCCGCTGACTGTTGAACATCCACC
>DATEDZ010000073.1:0-30209 GCA_035281385.1 Polyangiaceae bacterium | reverse complement strand
GCCGCCGCGCCCGACCGCCGCCGAAATCATGATCGGCAGCCGCTTTTGGTCCTGCTCGAAGACCTCCTGTATCGCTACCAGCGCGGCCTTGGCGTTGAGCGAATCGAAGATGGTCTCGACCAGCAGCACGTCGGAGCCACCGGCGATCAGGGCCCGCACCTGCTCGGCGTAGGCGCGCTTGACCTGGTCGAAGGTCACCACGCGAAACCCGGGGTCATCAGCGTCGGGCGAGTTGGTCAGCGACACCGTCAGCGGCCCGATCGCACCGGCCACGAAGCGCTGCCGGCCGTCCTGGTTGGCGACGCGATCAGCCCACTTACGACACTGGCGAGCCGACTGCTCGTTGATCTCCCACGCTAGCTCGCTCAGGAACTTGGTCTCGACGATCTTCTGATAGAAATCCGGGTCCTTCCGAGCACCGTGCTCGCGCGGGTCGTCGACGAAGAACTCGCTCTGCGTGATGCTGGTCGCGCCGAAGGTGTTGGTCTCGATGATGTCCGCGCCCGCCTCCAGAAAGCGACGATGGATGTCGCAGATCATCTGCGGCTGAGTCAGCGAGAACAGATCGCCGTTGTTCAGCAGATCCTTCTTGGAATTCTGGAAGCGCTCGCCCCGGATGTCTTGCTCCGTCATGCCATAGGTGCGAATCGTCGTACCCATGGCGCCGTCGATGATGGCGATACGTTTTGTGAGAAGTTGTTGCAGCTCGTGCATGGCTGGGTTGGGGGTGGGGTCCGGGTGCGAGTTAAGGTTGAGGTTCGGGCTAAGGCTAAGGCTAAGGTTTAGGAGGGCGGGCGGGAGTGGGTTTGAGCGCGAGGGCGAGGACTACCTGCAAGTGGGGTTTTCTGGATTCGCGGCAGGCTACTTCGGCGGTGCGAACCACTAGGCCGGACTTTTTGAGGAGGTCGCGAACCGTGCTCGGGGAGAAGCCGGGGTGGCGTTCGCCGTAGGGGGCGGTGATTTCGTGTTGGCGGTGCTCGTCCAGGCAGAGCAAGACCAGACGGCCAGCGGGGCGTAGCACGCGCGCGCATTCGGCGAGCGCTTGAGCGGGTTTTTCTGCGTAGGTCAGGGTGTGAAACATCAACACCGAGTCGAAAGAACCTGCCGGGAACGGCAGCTCGTGCACGTCGGCCACGTGCGCTTGGACGTGGCCGAAACGCGCCAGCCGCTCCTTCGCGGCCTCGACCATGCGGGCGTTCGTATCGACGCACATGAGCGAGCGGCAGTAAGGCGCCAGCAAGCTCGACGCCGCACCGTCCCCCGATCCGACATCGAGCACATCGCCCAGGTCGAGTAGCCCCGCGAGTCCTGCCGCCAGGGACTGCCAAGTCCGCCCCGGCGAGTAGTAGCGCTCGATGTCTTCGGCGAAGTCGGGTAATGCGCCACGCCGTTCGGCTTCCAGCTCCAGCAGCCGCCGCTGGTCGCCCTCGAGCGTCGGATCGGACGAGCGCACCGCCTCATCCAGCACCGCACGCGCGGTGTCGGGCAGCGCATCAGGGGCCAGCGCGTAAAACGACTGCTGCCCCTGTCGTCGATCGCGCACGAAGCCGGCCTCGCGCAGCCGACCCAGATGCGTCGACACGCGCGACTGCGAGATGCCGGTGACCCGCACCAGATCGGTGACGCACAGCTCACGCTCACGCAAGAGCGCGCACAGCCGAATCCGGCTCTCGTCACCGAGCAAATGGAGCGTTTCCACGAAATGCGCGAGCGCCATGTATCCTGCTATGCTGATTAGCGGATTCTTGTGCGATCACAGATCACACTTGTCAAGCTAAACCGGATAATAGCTAATACTATCCGACAGTTACTTTGGCTAAGCTCAGCCGCCGACCTTGGGGGCTGGACGCTCGGATGCGGCCTTTTTGGCGTCTGCCAGGCCTTTGCCTTTGGCGCTACGCAGGCAACCGAAGCAATCCCGGAGCCCCAAAAATCCGCAGCCACGCCGATCGGCAAGCTTGGTGAGGGTCGGCACGGAGCGCGCGTCACCACTCTCCAGGACCCGGGGCAGCAGCTCCTTGACGGCCTGACAGCCCTCTTGCTTGGCCTTGGGCAGCTCGAGCGCGACCTTCAACGCGGCGCTGGCGTTCTTGGAGACGGCTTCGCTCTCGAGCAGGGTCTTTGCCTGCTTCGACAGCGCGGCGTTGGTGGTCTTGTTGCTTTCCCACAGCTCGTAAAGCAAGTCCGCGCCGCCCGCGCCGAGCTCCGTCGCGACCTCCAGGGCCAACTGCTGGTTCGGGGCATCGCTCGTCGCGCGCCGTACGTCGGCTAGCACGACCGCCGACTCGCCGAGCCGCGGTTCGAGCTTGCCGCCCGAGCGGTAGGCCCGGAGCCCCGCGTCGATCTGACCTATTTTGAAGTAGCCGCGCCCGAGCGCCCGGTAAGCCGGGATCGACTTGGCCGAGTCGGCGCGCCCCAAGAGCTCCGCCAGCGCGGTGCGGTCCCCGCCCTCCGCATGCTCCATCAGCGTGGCCAGATCCTCATCGTCGGGCACGACCAGCGCCGGAGACACGCTGGCAGCGCCCGCGGCACCACCGCTCACCGAGGAGCCCGCCGACAGCAGCAGCGCCAACAGCACCGGCAGCGCCACCAGCACGCCGCCGATCGCGCCGAGCGGGACCTGCTTGCCGCGGATCTCGATGCGCCGTTTGGCGAGCTCCAGCCCCTGCACGGCGATCTGCTTGGTCTTGCGGATCCAGGGCTTTTCCTCGGTAACCGCGAGCTCGTCCCCCATCACGGTGTTGGCGTAGGCCACTTCGGGCGAGGGCGAGGGCTTCGGCGCGCTCTGCCCGGACAGCGGAGCGAAGGCGACGCTAGCCGGAGCCGGGGAGTAGCCGAGGATGGCGTCGATGCTCCGCACCACTTCACCAGCACTCTGCAGCCTGTCCGCCGACGTGCGCTGCAGCAGGCGATCCACCAGCTCGCGCGTGGTGGTCGAAATGTGCTCCGGCAGGGGCGGCGGATCCTCGGTCAGCTTCTTGGTCAGGACCACCACGAACTCTTCGTGGCGATACGGCGAGGTGCCGCACAGCATCTCGTAGAGCAGGATGCCCAGCGTGTAGAGATCGGCACGGTGGTCAACCGGCTCGCCGCGCGCCTGCTCGGGCGCCATGTATTCGGGGGTGCCCATCACGGTGTTGAGCCGCGTGAGCGCGGGCTGGCTGACCTCGGGATCGCCCTCGAGCTTGACTTTGGCGATGCCGAAATCCAGGACTTTCACGAAGTCGGCGCTTCCGTCCTTCGCGACGAGCATGACGTTGTCGGGCTTCAGATCACGATGGATGATGCCGGCTCCGTGCGCGGCCGCCAGCGCGTCACCAATCTGCCGGGTGATGAGCAGCGCGCGCTCCTCCGGCAGCGAGCCGCCGCTGTCGTGGATCAGCTGGTTGAGGCTCTTACCCTCGATGAACTCCAGCACCAGATAGAAGGAACCGTTCTCCAGCTGCCCGAAGTCGGTGGCCGCCGCGACGTTGGGGTGCTCGATGCGCGCAGCCGCGACCGCCTCGCGCTCGAAGCGCGCTACCACCTCCTTGACCTGCGTCATCTCGCGGTGCAGCACCTTCACGGCGCACGCCTTGCGCATCAGCACGTGCTCGGCGCGATACACCGAGCCCATGCCACCGGCCCCGAGCAACCGCTCGATGCGGTAGCGCCCCGCCAGCACCGTGCCGACGAGCGAGGCTCCAGGCTGCGAATCGGTGGCTTCGGTCAACCTTTCGCCATTCTGGAAAGCTTCGGCGCTGGAGTCGAGCATCCTGGCCAGCCCTGGTCTCCAAAGAAAACGGCCATTTTGGCAGCGCCCCTTAACCGCTCAGGTGGGACAAGTGGCTACCCTTCTCGAGAAGACGCTGGAAGTAGCCGAATCGGGGCACTACCACCGGATTTCACGCCGCGGTGAAGCACGATATTGCGACCGGCCGTCTGGCCTCGCGCGTAGGCTTCCCCGCCCGTCGAGACCGCGTGGCGCGCCCAGCGCACGTGCGGATGCCGGCGACGGAAGTAGGCGCCAAGCTCGGCATCGCCCACCCAAACCAGCCCTTCGGAGACCGAACCCTTGCGCTCACGGTCGAGCCGCCCGTGAAAGCCCGCCATCACACCGGCCAGGAACTTGCGACGCGCCTGGTGCGTTCGGTCACGCCGCTGCTTGCGATCGGCGCGATACAGCGCGTCGGCCGTGTACATCAGAAAGTCGTACACGTACGCCGCAAGCTCCACGTTGTCCTGAGTGCCGCATACTTCGAGCACACTGCCGCGGCGGCCCTCCAGCGCTCGCCACACCGGCACCCAGATGACCTGGACGAAGAAGAAATCGTCCAGGATCAGCGCCAGGCGCCGCTCGTGCTCGGAAATGCGGCCGGTAGCCTTACCGAGGTGCCGAAAGCAATAGCTGGAGAGCGTGCCCGAGACCGCGGCTTCGATGTTGTGCTTGAGCATCAAACGCTGCGCAGCGCTCATTGCGGATTGGGCCTCGTGCTCGTTGGGGCTCTCGGCCAGCGCCAGCAGTTTGGCGATGCGATCCAAGACCGGGCTGTGCTCGGCCTGCGTGATGGCACGAGGCAAGCCGGCGGCGCGCGCGTCGATGCCGCGCTCCTCACAGATGCGACGAAACACCGGACCATGCGCGGTCTCGTCGCGGACGCGCAGGATCTCGTCGACATACTGGTGCGCCATCTCGTGCTTGAGTACCTCCTGAAGGACGCCCCAGCCGTGCTTCAGCAGCAGCACGCGCGACAGCTCGAGCGTGCGAGGCGCCGGCACCCAGCGTCCCAGGCGCTCCGCGCTGTCGGTCAGCTCGAGGGCGGGCGCCCGAAGCTCGAAGCGAAACAACGAGCCGTTCAAGTGTTGATAGGTTTTTCGGATCGCGCACAGCGCCGCCCGCTCGAGCTCGAGGTGCAGCTGGCCGGTCGCTTCCATGGCAGCGCCAGGTTAGCGCGCCATGCGCCGCCCCGGCCAGCGCTCGGGTTCACGCCAGAACTCGCCGTCGCGCGCGCCGTAGTAACTGACGAGCGCGCGGTCCATGACGTCGGAAGTGCGGGCAGCGCTGACGCCGCTGCTCGCGCAGCTGCCCTGCTCGAGCAAGGTGTCGACCATGCTCTGGATGAACGGCTGCTGGATATGTGCTGGATTCGGCAAGCGAAAGCTGTCCACGCTGGAATCGCGCTCGAGCTCCAGCGCGCCGTCGCCGAACGTGGAAAGGCGCAGCGTCGCCTGGCTGCCCACCACGACGATCGAGTCTTCGCGGGTCGAAGCGCAGAAATCCCACTCGCCGCTACCGCGTGCGCCGAACAGTGTGCTGAAGCGCAGCGTCACCCGGTCCTCGACGTCACTGGTCTCGGCGAGCTTCGTGGCCTCACCGGTCACGCCCTGCAGGGGCCCGAACCAGAAATCGAGCATGTCCAGGGTGTGACTGGCCAGATCCAAGAACAACCCAGCTCCGGCATGCTGAGCCTGCACCCGCCATGGCAAGCTCTCGGGCGCTAGCCGGGCCTGAGCGTCATTGGTGAAGCGCACGTCGATGCTGCGGATCTCGCCCAGCGCGCCGGCGTCGAGTAGCTGCTTGGCCTTGAGGAAGCGATCGAGCGCGCGCCGATAGTAGGCCACGAACAGCGGCTGTTTGGCGCGCTCGAAAGCTGCGATCATCCGCAGACACTCCGCGTGATTGCGCGCCATCGGTTTTTCCACATAGGCAGGCTTGCCCGCGGCGGCGACCTTGAGCGCCAGCTCCAGATGGCGGCCTGGCGGAGCAGCGACGTACACCGCATCGACTTTCGGGTCCGCGATCAGCGCATCGGCGTCATCGTAGAAGGCTGGCACGCCGTGACGCCGCGCGAAGTCCTCGGCGAGCCCGCGATCCCGGCGCATGACCGCCACGAGCTCACTGCCCGCCGCTTTCTGAAACGCCGGGCCGCTCTTGACTTCGCAGACGTCGCCGCAGCCCAGGATGCCCCAACGCACGGTCACGGCAGGGCCTCGCACGCCGCGCCGATGCCGGTAATGAAATCGGCGAACGAGCCCACCAATTCCGTTGGACTGTCTTCGAGAGCTGACATGACCTCCACACGGTAGAGCCGCGACAGATTTGGATCCACGAGGTAGACCGCAAAAAGATAGCCAGAAAGGTACGCGACGTCACCCGACTGGCCTCGGGTGGGCCGGGCGCTGGTAGCTTGCCGAGCTCGCTCAGGATACCCGGATCTCCGGCTCGGGCCGGGTTTTGGTAGGCTCGAGCGAATGTCCCGTCGCGAAGAGGCGCTGAAGTATCACTCGAGCGGTCGCCCCGGCAAAATCGAGGTGACGTGGACCAAGCCGGTCGCGTCGCAGCTCGACCTGTCGCTGGCGTACACGCCCGGAGTCGCGGAGCCGTGCCGCGAGATCGCCGCTGACAAGGACCGCGTCGACCTTTACACCGCGCGCCGCAATTTGGTGGCAGTCGTGACCAACGGCACCGCGGTACTGGGCCTCGGCAACATCGGTCCGCACGCCGCCAAGCCGGTCATGGAGGGCAAGGCGGTGCTGTTCAAACGCTTCGCGGACATCGACGTGTTCGACCTGGAGCTTGCCGAGACAGACCCCGAGCGCTTCGTGCAGATCGTGCAGGCGCTCGAGCCTACCTTCGGCGGTATCAACCTGGAGGACATTCGCGCGCCCGACTGCTTCGTGATCGAGCGGGCCCTGCGCGAGCGCATGTCGATCCCGGTCTTTCACGACGACCAGCACGGCACCGCCATCATCACCACCGCCGCGCTGCGCAACGCCGCCGAGCTGGTGAACAAGCCGCTCGACACGCTCAAGGTGACTTGCATCGGCGCCGGTGCCGCCGCCATCAGCTGCATGCAGATGTGGGTCCGGTTGGGCGTGAAGCGCGAGAACATCACCATGACCGACGTGGGCGGCGTGCTGTGGGCCGATCGCGGCGACATCGACGAATTCCGCGCGCCTTTCGCACGTCCCAAGCGCGATCCGCGCCGGACGTTGGCCGAGGCCATGGTCGATGCGGACGTGATGATCGGGCTCTCGGCAGGCAATGTCGTGAGCCCCGCCATGCTCAAGAGCATGGCCAAAAAGCCCATCATCTTCGCGCTCGCAAATCCGGATCCGGAGATCGACTACCCGCTGGCGATGCAGACGCGCCCGGACGCAGTCGTGGCCACCGGCCGCAGCGATTACCCGAATCAGGTCAACAACGTGCTCGGGTTTCCGTACGTGTTCCGCGGCGCGCTCGACGTGCGAGCCCGCACCGTCAGCGAGGAGATGAAGCTGGCCGCGGCGGAGGGCATCGCGGCGCTGGCGCGCGAGGAGGTGCCGGACGACGTGCTGCGCGCCTACAACCGTCATCGCATGCGCTTTGGCCATGACTACATCATTCCCAAGCCGTTCGACAGCCGCGTGCTGTATTGGGTCGCACCCGCAGTGGCGCGCGCGGCCATGGAAAGCGGTGTGGCGCGAGACCAGATCGATCCGGACGAGTACCGCTCGAAGCTCTACCGCACGATTTCGCCCGCGCGGCGGGTGCTGTTCCGCATTACCGAAACCGCCAAGGCGGATCCGAAGCGCATCGTCTATCCGGAGTCCGAAAACGACAACATCTTGCGCGCGGCGCACCGCGTGCTCGAAGAAGGCCTGGCGCAGCCGATTCTGCTGGGCGCGCCGAGCCGCATCCGCGAGCACGCCGAGAAGCTCGGTATCGAACTGGACGGTGCGCTGCTCATCGATCCGCGCGAGTCTGGCGAGCTCGATCAGTACGTCGAGACCTACTGGCAGAAGCGCCAGCGCCGCGGCATGACCCGTCACCACGCCTTCAAGGAGCTGCGGCGCTCGCGCACTGCCTACGGCCTGATGATGCTGGACGCCGGCCACGCCGACGGCCTGGTCGCGGGCGTGCGCCAGGACTACCCGGCAACCATCCGCCCGGCGCTGCAGATCATCGGCATGCGCGAGGGTATCAAGCGCGCCGCCGGCATGTACATGGTGGTCTCGAAGACGGGCGTGCGGTTTCTGGCCGATACTACCATCAACATCGAGCCCGACGAAGACACGCTAGCCGAGATCGCGATCCTGGCGGCCGACGCGGTGGGCGATCTGGGCATCGAGCCGCGCGTTGCCATGCTCAGCTTTTCGAACTTCGGCGACGCGCCGCACCCCCAGTCACGCAAGGTCGCCAACGCCACCGAGAAGGTCAAAAAGCTTCGGCCCGACTTGATGATCGACGGTGAGATGCAGGCCAACGTCGCTCTCGACGAGGAAGCGCGCGCTCCCTACCCCTTCTGCAACCTGAAGGGTGCCGCCAACGTCCTGATCTTTCCAAACCTCGACGCCGGCAATGCCGCCTACAAGCTGCTCAGCGCGGCCGGCGGCGCGGAGGTCATTGGCCCCATCGTGCTCGGCATGCGCAAGATGGTCAACGTGCTGCAGCAAGGCGCCACGGTCGATGCCATCGTGCACATGACCGCCATCACGGTCGCCCGCGCCATTCGCCGTGAAGCCCTGGCGCGCGAGAAACAGAAGTAGCGACGCTGAGGCATTCTGACTCACCGCCTTGGCACGTGAGTTGCTGCCCTGGAAGCATGGTCGACTCAAGGCTCGCAACCAAATGGCTGTTTGGGACCGCAGCGCTGGCGGCTCTGAGCTTTGCGGCAGTGACCAGCGCGGTACTACGGGGCAAGACTCAACGTTTCGACCAACGAGCCAAACGGCGCGTGCACGGCGCGCGCGTCGATATGGGGCACGGTCGGGCGCTCCGCACGGCGGCTCTAAGCACCACGCCGCTCGGCAAGTGGTGGGGCTACCTGCCAGCCTCGTTCGCCACCGCGCGCCAGCTGCTGCTGCGCGGACGCGGCGCAGGCGCGGCCGCCGTAGCCGGCACCGCGCTACTTGCAGCGTTGACGCCGCCACTGCTCAAGAAGCTTCTGCCGCAGCGCCTGGCACCACCTGAACGCGACAGGTTTTCGAAACACAGTTATCCGAGCGGACACGCGCTCCAGACCTCGGCCGTCGCGGTGATCACGAGCTACGTGCTGCTCCGCGAGGGGATGGCGCCGCGCTGGTTCGTCGCACCTGCCGGACTGGCCTCGCTGGCAGCCGGCGCCGGCCGCTTGCTGCTCGATCGTCATTGGACGAGCGATGTCATCGGCGGCTATTGCGCGGGCATCGCGCTGGGTGCCACCGGTGCCGGCGTGTACGAGCTCACGAGCGTCAGCGCTTGAGCCATGCTCCCGAACGCCCAAAAATCGCGCTAGTTTGCGAAGACCAGCGCCTGTGGCATTCTCCCGCGCCCCCTATGTCCAAGGACAGCTTTGCTTCGCTGATGGCTAGTGACTCCGCATCGGTCGCCGACCGGGCGCGCAAGCGCCTGGAGCGCGGACAGGTGCTGGACGTGACGGTGCTGCAGGTCTCCGGCGAGTTCGTGTACGTGGACGTGGGCACGGCTGGGGACGGCAAGATCCCGGCGGTGGAGCTGAGCGACGAGAACGGTAAGCTGCGCGTCAAGCCCGGTGACACGGTGCGAGCCAGCGTGGTCGAAGCCCGCACCGTGGGCGCGGTCTTGCGCGCCTTGCAGAGCGCACAGGGCAAGGAGATCCCGAAGCCCGATGAGGTTTTGGAGGGCAAGGTGACGCGCGTCGAGAATTACGGCGTGTTCGTCAGCACCCCCAAGGGCGATGGTCTGGTGCCGGTGCGAGAGCTCGGGATGGCTCCCGGCGCCGACCTGCGCAAAGCCTTCCCGATGGGCAAGGAGCTGACGGTCGTGGTCATGGATGTGGACGACCGCGGGCGCATCCGCTTCAGCGCCAAAGAAGTGCAGCGCGTTCAGGAGCAGAAGAATTTCCGCGAGTTCACCGAAGGTGCCACAGGCGATCAGACTGAGAGCCAACCCGAAGCGGCTCCCGCGAGCGGTAAGCCCAAGCCCAAGCCCGACCGCAGTCCACGCAACTTCGGCAGCCTGGGCGACGTCTTCGCCGACAAGCTGAAGAACGTCACGACCACGCCCAAGAAGGGCAAATAGCGCGGAGGACGTAGCAAGGCGCCCTCCGCTCGTATCTCGCTGAGTGCTGATTCAGTCGTGCGTGACGGTAAACGGATCGTGCGTGGCGCCCGAGATCGTCTTGAAATAGCCGGTCGCCTTCTTCGGATCACCACCCACGTTGAAGGTGATGAACTGCGCGCCGTACGTCGCGCCCTGGTTACTGGTGAAGATGGCCGCCCAAATCGGGCAGCTGGTATCGCTGGTGTTGAGTGATGGAAACGGGGACGTCGTCGACGACGGCGTGCAGCGCGCCTGCGTGCGCACGGAATTGCCGCCGAGGCCGGACACGGTCACGAAGGTGCGACCAGGACCCACGCACAAGTTGGCGCCGCTCGAGCAAGTCGAATCGATTGCCCAAGTCTGCGGGTTGGTAAGCGTCTTGGTGCGATGGTAGGTGTGCTCGTGCGCGGTCTGAATCAGCGCGCCGATGTCGCGACAGCGGTTGTAAACACCCCAGCCCATCTCGTCGGTCTTGCCACCCACCTGCATGGTTTGCTGATTTTGGTGCCAGCTGCAGATCTTCCAGATGTGGTCGTCGCCGTTGAACACGCCATCGAGCGTGGCGGCGCTCTCTCCTTTGCGAATGTGGCCGACGGCCAGACCGCGGAACACCGTCAGGTAGGCTGAATCGCTTTGCGCATTGGTGCGCGTCGCGCCGCCGAGGTGGTTGTTGGCCTCCGTCTGGAAGCCCGACCAGGTGTTGTCGTCATGGTTGCCGCGCGAGAGGAATACCGGGTAGCTCTGACCGACCACGCCTTCGGTCCTCGACCACCAACTGGCCGGGTTGTCGTTGTAGGTCATGTCGCCCTGGACGAAGACTGCGTGCGCTTGTTCCTGCAGGATCAACGACAGGACCGAGCCCCAGTTGGAGCCATCAGACGTGTCACCAACGAAGGCGATCTTGAGGTTGGCATCCGTCGGAATGCTCCCTACGCCGCCACTGCCGGAGGTGCCGGCGCTGCCGGACGATCCGGAGCTTCCCGAGCTGCCGCCGCTACCGCTGCCGCCGCTACCGCCGCCCGACTCGATGACGACCTGTGGGCGGTCTGCAGCCGTTGCCTCCTTCGAATGGAAGTCGACACCGTTGGTGCTACCTGCGGTCACGATGGCCAGCGACAGAGCCGTGTTGGGCTGGGCGATGCTGCTGATGTCGAGCTCCAGCCAAGTATTCTTGGTCGCGCCGTTGAAGCTCGTTACGACCGCTCCTATGGCAGGCTTGTTGCTGTAGGTGATGCCTGACTCGCTCCAGGTCGTCGACGCGACTTGCCTCACGTTGTAGGTTCCACTCGTGCCATCCGCGACGCGCAACCGCAGCTTGGCGCTCGTCATACCGGTGACGGCCGGAATCGTGAAGCGCACGTAGGCCTCCAGGATGGAGCCGCCATCGCTGCCGTCTGCAAGAATCGTGGTGGCCGAACCGAAGTTGCTGCCCGGTGAGCCGGAGCGCACGTAGGCATCTGCTTCCATCCCGATGGTCGTGGTGAGCGCCGAGCTCACCTCGCCAACGCTCTCTCCGTCTCGCTTGGACGCACAGGCGACCGGCACCGCCAGCGCCAGCGCCCACGGCAGGATCCTTTTGGTCAGAAACGTACACGTCTCCGTGATGCGTGACATCGCTTGCTCCTCTGCTACTAAACCGGGTTTTCGGCTCAGTCGTGAATGATGGTGAAACTGTCGATCGTGTTGCCCGAGATATTCTTGAAGTAGCCGCGGGCCTTTCTGGGGTTACCGTCGACGTTGAAGGTGATGAACAGCGCTCCGTGCCTCCCGCCCTGCTCGGTCGTGTAGATCGAAGCCCAGATTTTGCAGCTGGCGTCGCTGGTATTGAGCGACGGGAACGGCGCAGTCGTCGAGGTCGGGGAGCAGCGGTCCTGATCGCGCAATCCGACGCCACCGGTCCCAACCACGGTCACGAAGGTCCGATTGAGCCCCACGCATAGACTACTGCCACTAGTGCAGCCCGAGGCGATGGTCTGGCTCGTGATGTTGGACATCGACTTGGTGCGCTCGTAGCTGTGCTCGTGACCGCTGACGATGATGGCACCCTGCTGGCGGCAGGCCTCGTAGACGCCCCAGCCCATCTCGTCGCCCTTGCCGCCGACCTGCATCTTGTTTTGGTTCTGATGCCAGTTGCAGACGCGCCAGATGTGGTTGTCCGAGCCAACCAGGTTGTTGATGGTGGTAGCCGTGTCACCCTTCTTGATCGTGATCAGGGTATAGAGATCATCGCTGGCTCCTCTCATGGAGTGCGGCCTTGCAATAGGACGCGCTATTGACGTCGCTCAATACCACCCTTGTCAGCGGACTCGCTGTAACGGTTTGGACAATTTCCCGAGACGTCGTGCTGAGTGCGCAGCGGCAGTGTGACAAAGCAACGTTGCAGGCACTCGTGACTTCGCATCTGGCCTAGACTCGCGATGGATGGTCCGGGTCGCGCAAGATCGCCTCATGATCGCAGCTGCTGCGCTACTCAGCCACGCCCCGGCCCTCGGCGGCGGCTTCGTGTGGCTCGATCACGCGCATCTCGAAGAGGGCCTGGCACTGGCGCGAGCCGGCGACTGGGCCGGCCTGTTCACGCGCGGCTTTGCGGGGACCGGCTACTACCGGCCGCTCATGTCGGTGTCGCTCTCACTCGACGCGGCGCTCGGCGGCGCGCCGCTGCTCTACCACGCCATCACGCTGCTCTGGCACGTCGCGGCCGCGTTGATGACGGCTGTCGCAGGCGAACAGCTCGGTTTTTCGCGGCGCGCCGCAAGCGGCGCGGCCTTGTTGTTCGCGGTGCACCCCCTGACAGGCCTGGTAGCCAACGCCATCGCATTTCGGTCCGAGGCCATGCTCGCGGTCCTGCTACTCGGGCTCTTGGTGCTGCACCTGCGTCGCAAGCTGGTGTGGGTGTGCGGTCTGCTGCTGTTTGCGGCAGCCCTCACCAAAGAGACTGCATTAATTCTGGGACCGCTGCTGTTGATTTCACTGGAGATTCCGCGACGCGACGCGACGGCAAAGGCCGCTGCGCCCTGGTCACTCTTCGCTGCAGAGGCGCTCGGGCTCGCGTGCGCGCTCGGCCTGCGGCTGAGCTTTGGGCCAGCCTGGCGAGCGAGCTTCTTGCCGCTCACCGCGGAGCAGGCCGTCGGGACTCGTCTCGCATCCGTCACCAAGAGCGCACTGGCTGTCTTTTTTCCCGTCGACCTCGGCGTGTGTGACGCATTTGCGATCACGAGCGCGTGGGCTCCCACGGCGCTAGCGGGCCTGGCGGTGCTGCTGAGCCTCGGCTACCTGGCGTATCGCCGTCGCGGGCCGGCGCTCTTGCTCGTGCTCTGCTGCTTGCCTACGCTACAGCTCGTGCCGGTGATGCGCTGGTGGTCGCCGCACTACCTGTACCTGCCGCTGCTGTTCGCTGCGATGCTGGTCGCCGAGGCGGTCGAACGCTGGAGAGAGCAGGCGTTGCGGTGGCTGCCGCCGCTGGCCCTGGCGCTCGGCGGGTTGTCGTTCATCGACGCGCGCCGCTACGTGTCCGACGAGCGACTCTGGGGCCAGGAAGTCAGGCTCGAGCCCGCATGTCGCGAGGGTCACTACTACCTGGGCGACGCGGCGATCCAGGCGAAACGCCTCGACGAAGCCGCCCATCACTACACCCTGGCGATCACGCCGCGCGCCGGGATTCTGAGCTATGCCGATCAGGGGGCGGCGCTGCAGAATCTGGGCGTCGTGAGGCTGCAGCAAGGTCGCTTTGAGGAGGCGCGCGAAGCCTTTACGAAGGCCCTGCAGGGCAATGTCGACGAAACCTCACGCCGCCAGCTGCTACAGAACCTGTCCACCGCCGACGCGCTGGGTCGCCGCGCCGCGGGCGGGTCGGCGCTGCGCGTCTTGCCCGAGCCCGACCGCTAGGAGGCTGGTGTGAAACACCAGCGGTCCAAATCGGCGGAGCCGCCGCGTAGAGGGGAGGCTCAAGAAGCTTTGCTTCTTGAGGGGAGGAGGCGCGTGCCTCCTCCCTGAGAACCAGAAACCTAGCACTACTGCCGCAGACTTTGGCAAGAGCAGATCACGATCGGCGTGAGCGGGAACGAGCCACGAGACAAAAACTGGCGAGGCCAGAGCGGTTTCGTCGTTGGCTAGGAAGAGTCGCTGGGCCCGGTGGAGCGCCCGCTCGGGCAGGTCGCGACAGCTGGAATTCCCCAGCAATTCGAAAATTCCCAGCAGTAGTGCTAGGAGGCTGGGTTTGAAAAACACCAGCCTTCTAGGGCTTCGTGGCGGACAGCCGAGCCAGGAGCGTTAGCGCGAGCGCGCGTACCCCCAAGTCCCGGTCCCGCTGACTGAGGTCACTCAAGAGTGCGGGCAGTCTCGGATCCGTGCAACCGTCTAGCGAGTGCAAGACCGCGAGCCGAACGTATGCCGACGGGTCGCCTAGAGCCTTGAGCAGCGCATCGACCGCAGGCGGATCCGCTCGGAGCTTTTGCATGTGCCGCGCTGCTTCCATACGCAGCGACTCGTCGCGCTCGTTGAGCAGCACGCTACTGAGCATGGAGGTGACGCGCGGATCTTCGGTCGAGGCCAGCGCTTCCAAGGCTTTCATGCGCGGCGTGAACACCGCGTCCGGCAACTCCACCGAGTCATCGTCGGGCAGGCGCGGCTCGGCGAGAAAGGGCCGGCTAGGGACGTCCGGATCGGTCGTAGCTACTCGATTGAGTGCGTCCAGAGCAGCGTCACTGCGCCGACTGGCCAGCTCGTCCATGGCGATAGTGCGGGCGGTACGCCGTGCAGCCGGCCCCGCCTGTTCGATGAAGTAGGCGTCGGTCGCGGCGCCAGGAATCCTGCGCAAGAAGTCGAGCAGTTGATCATGGCGTCCGACGTTGCGTTCGCTTCTCAGCAGTGCAACCAGCGGCGCTCCGGCGCGCTCGCCAAGTGCCAAAAGCTCGCGCTCGATCGCGGCGAGCTCATCGTCGCCCTCGCCGCGATCGATCAGTTGAGCAAGACGCCGAGCCAGGCTCTGAGCGCGTAGATAGGCCGGATCCGCAGCGGCGGGCGCGTCGAGCGCTACTTGACCCGAGGCTGCGGACGGTGGCTCGGACGCATGGGGCGAGCTGCGCTCTGTCGCGGGCGCTGGCTTCGAAACGACGGCAGGGCGCACTTCATCACGGTCCCAGTACCAGATCGCCGCTCCCATCCAGAGGATCGAGAAGCCCAAGAATGCCAGTATGCCCCAGTGGGCGGTTTTCATGGCGCGCCGACGCTGAGCTCGTAGCGGCCCGACGCGAGCTCGAGCACGCTGCCCTCGGGCCGCAACGCCACGACCTTGATGCCGGGGCGCTTCTCCACCGACGCGCCACCCTCGGTCACCGCACCGTCCTGGGGCAGCCAGACCGTCGCGCTACTGCCCACCGGCAGCGCGACGCTGAGCTGAAACACGCGACCCTCCAGCGCCCAAGCCGTTTCGATCGGCCCGTAGAGCGACGCGAACGACGCCCGCGCGCTAGTAAGCTGTCCGCCCGGCCGCGGTCGTACCAGCACGTGGCGACCCGCTGGTGCCGCAGGATCCAACGCGATGCCACCGATCGCGTCGTACATCCACTCGCCGATCGCCCCCAGCTCGAGACCGCGAGGCAGGCGGGCGCCGCGTTCGACGAAGCCGCGTAGCAACGCATAGGCCAGGTCGTCGCGCCCCACCCGGGACAGCGCCGGCAAGAGCAGCGCGGTGCCAAGGACGCCGGTGGTTGGCCGGCCCTGTGCTCGCTCGACGGCGCTGACCAGGTATTTGCCAGCGCGATCGAGCTCCGCCCCTTCGAGAGCTCCGCGCGCGATCGCTACAGCGTAGGCCGTTTGCGTGTCGTTCTTGAGCTTGCCATCGGGCAGCAAGAACTCGGCGCGAAACGCGGCTCGGGTGTCCTGCGCCAGCTTGGCGAAGCGCCCGGCCTCGGCGTCCGCGGCACCACCACGCAGCATCTGCGAAAGCGCGTCGGCCGTGTACGCCAGCTCCGCAGTCGCGAGCAGGGCCGGAGCCGTAGCGGGCCCGGTTTCGAGCGGATCTGCGCTGCTGCCCAAATCCTTGCGCCAGATCCGCTCGGGGCTCTTGGCCACCACCGCATCGACGAAGCGGCCCATCGACGTGGTATGCGCTTCTATGTCGGTGCTATCTGCATAGCAGCGATACAGCGCCCAGGGTACCAGCACGCCGGCGGAGCTGGAAGCGCCACCCGCGTCACGGCCGCCATTGATGGGGGCAGCGTCGCCGTAACCGGCACCGAGCAACTGAGCGTCGCGAATGTCGTCGATCCATTTTCGGTAGAAGGGCTGTACATCGCGGTTCAGGCACGAGGTCAACGCAAACAGCTGGGCGCCGAGCAGCGTACCAGGCAGCGCGCCCGGGCCGAAGCCCGGCACACTGACGAAGGCTCGCTCCTGCTGCTCGCCGATCCTGGCGAAAAAGCGGTTGATGGACTCGTCCGAGGTCGTGAGCGTGCCGGTCACGGCCATCTCGGAGTGCACGGGGCGCCCGGTGATCGCGGCCGCAGAAGGCTTCGCAGTCACTCCCCGCAGCTCGACGTAGCGGAACTGGCGCAGCGAGAAGCGCGGCTCCCAGATCTCGTTGCCGGAGCCGCGAGCCGTGTATCGGTCGACGGCGACCGGTCGCGCTGCATCGCTTTTCAGCGTACCGTCGGGCTCCAGCTCCTCGGCGTAGCGCAGCGTGATGTTGGTTCCAGCCGGCGCCTCGAGCGAGAGCCGCGCCCAGCCGACGATGGTCTTGCCGAGGTCGAAAACGTAGCTGCCGGGGCTCGGCTCCGTGACGCTCGCTGCCGGGCGGTCTAGAGCGATCCGGATCGGAGCACCGCGGTCGGGGTAGACGTTGCGTTCGATGGCTTCGTCGTACTCCACGGCTGGCAGCCAGCCCCGGGCATCGAAGCCGGGGGCATCCCAACCCGGCATTTCGCGGCGGGCGTCGTAGCTCTCGCCCTCGAACAAATGGGCGGTGAGCAGCGGACCGGGCGCGTATTGCCAGTCGTCGTTACTCTCGATGGTCTGCAGCTTGCCGTCGGGCAGAGTCAGCTCGAGAGCGACGCGCAGGCGCGGCGGCTCGGAGCCGCAGATGCCCGTCTTACCGAGCAGCCGCGCGGTACACCAGCCACCGGCCAGCACGCCGCCCACGACATTTTCTCCAGCGCGAACCAGCGCGGTCACGTCGCGCGTCTGGACCAGTACGCGCTTCTCGTAATCGGTGAACCCCGGCGCCAGGACGTCCTGACTGATCGGCTTGCCGTTGATGCTCATCTCGTAAAGGCCAAACGCGGTCGCGTAAAGCCGAGCTTCCTTGAAGCCCTTCGGTACCGTAAAGGCGTGCCGGAAATAGCTGACCGAACGCTCGCGCTCGCTGCCCGATTCGCCCGGCTTACTGGCGCGGCCGATCCAGTCGCCCTCCACCTCTTCATCCCACGGTCCGACCTCCCACGCTGCCGGCGTTGCATACTCCGAGACTCGATCCTGCGCGTCCCAGACCCGCACCGTCCACATGCCACGTTGCCGAGCTTGCAGGCTGGGGCCGCGATAGAGCACGTTGATGCTTTCACTGCTGGCGATCTTGTCCGAGTCCCAGACGTCCGCTTTGCCCGCGGCAAGCAGCGCCGGGTTGCTCGCGACGAGCATCTGGTAAGCCGTCTGAGCCTGGGCGCGCTCGCTCGACGAGAGTTGCCACTCCAGCCGAGGTTGTAACTGCAAAATACCGATGGCGCGCTCGCTGCCGTCCCAACGTAACCGCCCCACCTTCAGCGCCGCTGAGGCGACTTGCGGCTTTGCGGACAGCCTCGGGTCAGAAGGCTCGTCGACGGGTGCGGCCTTGTTGCACGCCCCAACGCCCAGCAAACACGTCACCACTAGCGCGCAGCTCAGGTGCGTCATGGCACTAAGCTAACATCGCCGCACATGACCACAGCCCGATAGCGCCGAACTGTTACACAGAGTTCACGCTAAGCTGATAGGCGGTTTGCCGCTCGCCGCGCTCACCCGACACCATCTGCCACTCGAGACGCGGGTCGAAGCGCAGGTCACCGACCGGACGCTCGGTACCGTTGCAGCGCAGGCGCGTGACACTGATGCTGCCAAAACTGCGAGACTGGCTCCGTGGCAGGCCCAGCACCATCGCGCGAGTCGGGCGCCTTGCTGCAACCCAAGCCCGCAACGAAAACCAACCACGACGCGGCTCCGCGAAGGTCGCTCATGTCGCGCAACGCTAGTCGTGCGCGGTCACAGCTCCGTGACGCCGCCTACCTGTCACGCAGAGTTCACCTTTGTGCTATCTGCACGGTGGAGCTTTTCACGTGACTGTCGAGCGCGACGCCCCGACCACAGCTTTGCAACAGCCCATAGTGCGGGGACCACTACCGGTTCGTTTACAGGTTCTCGAGGCGCGCGCCGCGCCGCAGCAGTTCGTCCTAGCGAGCGGCAGCTGTGTCATCGGCGCGGGTCGCGGCGCCGACGTCGTCATCGACGACGAGACGGTTTCGAGGCGCCACGCCGAGCTGGCGTTGACCGCCGAAGGGGTCCAGGTGACCGATCTCGGTAGCCGCAATGGTACCTTCTACTTGGGGCAAAAGCTGGGCCAGCTCACCGTACGATTGGGCAGCCGGATCCAACTCGGCAAGGTGGAGCTCAGATTGGAGCCGAGCACCGAAGCGCTCGAGCAGCTGCCGCGCAGCCAGCTCGAGTCCTACGGCGCGCTACTCGGTCGCTCGCCGGCCATGCGCCGACTGTTTGCGGTCCTGCAGCGACTCGAAGGGGCGCTGGTCACGGTATTGATCGAGGGCGATTCGGGCACCGGCAAGGAGCTCGTGGCGCGCGCGATCCACGATTGCTCACTGGTGTCGAAGGGCCCATTCGTCCCCATCAACTGCGGCGCCCTCGATCGAGCGTTGGTGCGCAGCGAGCTTTTCGGGCATGCGCGTGGCGCCTTCACGGGTGCCACCGAAACGCGGGTCGGGGCCTTCGAGGCTGCCAGCGGTGGTACGCTATTTCTGGACGAAATCGGGGACCTTCCGCTGGATGTGCAGCCGGTGCTGCTACGCGCTTTGGAAAACGGCACCGTCGCGCGCGTGGGCGAGAGCCAGGAGCGACCCGTCAACGTCCGTGTCGTCGCTGCCACCAACCAAAGCTTGTTCGAGCTCTCGAGCGAGCGGCGGTTTCGAGAAGATCTCTACTACAGACTAGCAATCGTCAGACTCAACATGCCCAGGCTCGACGACCGGCGCGAGGACGTCACGCTGTTGGCGCAACACTTCGCCCGGCAACAAGGGGTCACGGACATTCCCGAAGACATTCTTCACGACCTATCGACTCGGGACTGGCCCGGTAACGTACGAGAGCTAAAAAACGCAATCCGCGCGTATCTCGCGCTGGGCAGCTTGAGTAGCGGGCCGCGCGGATCGCCGCGCGATGACTTGCGGGCCGCTTTGCTCGACAGCATCGACTTCGAGCGCCCCTACGCAGAGCTCAAAGAAGAGTTGCTCGATTCCTTCCTGCGTCTCTACGTCGAGCGACTCCTGACGCACACTGGGGGCAACCAGTCGGAAGCCGCGCGAATCTCTGGACTGGAGCGCAGCTACTTCAGCAAGGTCGTGCGTCGGATCAGCAAAGGCGGCCCTCGATGAAATCGAGCGGATCCGGGTCTGGACCCACTTCGGCCCCAGACCCGGATCCGACTCTTCACGCACTCCCACCACCGGCCCCAGGGTCCCCGAAAGCGATCCTGCGGGCCCTAGGAGAGGGTATGCGGGCGCCGTGGAACGCTCGTCGAAAAGCACCCCCTCCACTACAGCAATCGTCGTACCAAGAGGCGATGCCGCTGCTCGTTCGCTCGCGCTGCGATCTGCAGGGCATCGACTACGGTGCCGCACTCGTAACGCAGCGGAGCTGGGTAGTGCGCTCCCCAGCTCTGAGGCCGCAACTACCCAACGACCCGTGCCAAAGATCACACCAACCAGCCCCAATCAGCCGGTCAGCCCCAGACCTCAGGCTCCTTGCACCCGCCAGCTGCATTGTGGCGCCAGCTACCACGGCTCCCGGGGCCGGCGCATCTGAACCGGTCGGTTGTGGCTCAGACTGGTGACTGCTGCAGCCGCGCGATCCGCTCCTCGATGGGCGGATGCGAGCTGAACAGGGCCATCAGACCGCTCTGGCGCTTGGGCGTGATGCCGAAGGCAGCCATCGAATCCGGCAAATGCGACGGCTCCGAGCCGGACAGACGCTTGAGTGCGCTTATCATGCTGCCGCGGCCCGCCAGGCTCGCCCCGCCCTCGTCGGCGCGGAACTCACGCCGGCGGCTGAACCATTGCACGATGATCATGGCCAGGATACCCAGGACGATCTCGGCGACGAAGGTGGCGACCCAGTAGCCGATTCCGGGCCCGCGGTTGTCGTCGTCGCGACTGCGCAGCATGGAGTCGACCAGATTGCCGATGATGCGCGAGAAGAAGAACACGAAGGTGTTGAGTACGCCCTGAATCAGCGTGAGCGTCACCATGTCGCCGTTGGCGACGTGCGCGATCTCGTGGCCCAGCACCGCGTCGACCTCGTCGCGTTTCATCTGCTGCATCAGCCCGGTGCTGACCGCGACCAGCGAGTTGTTGCGCGTTGGCCCAGTCGCAAACGCATTCATCTCCGGCGCGTCGTAGACCGCGACCTCGGGCATCTTGATGCCGGCGCGATTGGCGTGGCGCGCCACCGTGTCCACCAGCCAGCGCTCGACCTCATTGCGAGGTGACTCGATGACCTGCGCGCCCGTCGTCCACTTGGCCATCCACTTGGAGATGAGCAGCGAAATGATCGACCCCGAGAAGCCGACCACCGCCGAAATCACCAATAGCGGCCCGTAGGACCCGAAGGCCTGGGCCGCATCGAAAACCCCGAACGCCCTGAGCAGGGCCAGGACCACGTTGATGGCGACCAAGATCGCCAAGTTGGTGAGAATGAACAGTGTAATGCGCTTGAACACGGGCGAAAAACCTCCAGAGCCGCTCGAATGAGGGCTCCTCGTCCACAAGGCTATAAGCACGCCGGGGGGACCTGTCCACCATTAGAACCAATGGAACGGCGCCGCGTTCCATCGGAATAGCCTATGGGTTTCGAAGGTTCGGACTATATCGCCACCGCAAAAATCAGCGGCTAACGCTAGGCAAAAGCGCTGAGGTGCGAGTTTTTCGCGACCGCCACGACCCGGCGTTTCACCAGGTCATCGATGGTGTCACGCAAGGTTTCGCCCGGGTCACGCGCCACGAAGCCCAGCTCACGCTCGGCCTTTTCGGCGCTGCAGTACCAAAAATATTGGGCCATTTCGACACTCACCGCGTCGACCGGCGCGCGCCCACCAATGGCCTCGACCGCCTTGGTGAACAGCTGATTGACGCCCAACGCGATGGGGCGAGAGCTGGGCATGCGCAGCATCGGTGCCTTGATGCCGCTGATGCGCTCGAGTCGCTGGAACAGCGCGGCGATGGTCAGGTTCTTGGCGTTCAAGATGTAGCGCTCACCCGCGCGGCCCTGCTCGAACGCGAGCAGCATGCCGAGCGCGGCGTCGCGCGCGTCGACGAAAGCGAAGCCGCCCGCCGGAGTCGCCGGAATCGAGCGCTCGAGAAACAGGCGCACGTCGCCGGTCGACGACTCGCGCAGGTCGCCGGGGCCCAAGAGCAGACTCGGATTGGCGATCACGACCTCGAATTGTCCCGGGCGATTGGCGTCCAGGGCGGCGCGCTCGGCGTACAGCTTGGTGCGGTAATAAGGCCAGCGCGCGATGATCTCGAGCGGCGCGCGGCAGCTCTCGTCAGCGATGCTGTCCGGGTCGCGGCTCACGGCCAGGGTACCACTGGTGCTCGCAACCACCACGCGCTTCACGCCCGCAGCCCGCAGCCCCTTGAGCGCCGCTTCGGTGCCGAGCACGTTGTCGCGATGCAGCAGCTCGGCGTCGTCACGGTCGCGCGACACGCGTCCCGTCACCAGGAAGGCGCCATCGGCGCCTTGCGCGCTCTTCGTGACCCCGGCTTCGTCCAGGATGTCGAGCGCAGCCACGGCATGGTCATCGACTGCGCCGCCGCTCTTCGAAACCGCCACCACCTGGTGACCGCGCCCGAGCAACGTGCGCGTCAGATGCGAGCCCAGAAAGCCCGTGGCGCCGGCGACCCAGAGCTTCTTCACGGACTGCTGCTTTCGAGCTGAAACACCTTCTGGAAGGTGAACAGCAGCTGGATGTTGTTGCTCTTGACGGTGCCGGCCATGAACTCGGCGGGCGACGGCGTGTACTTCTCGCGCACGATGCGCGTGAACATGTCGGGCGTCGTCTTCAGCACACAGTCGGCGGGCGACGAGACCTTGCCCGCCACCACCTCGCAGTGGCGATCCGTGACCCGCACCGTCCAGCGCTCGGTGTCGCCCAGCGAGAAGTAGAAGCTGATCGGCTCCTGCACACTGCCGGCCTTGAAGCGATGCTGAAGCTCGCGAAACACCGGCTCGAGCGACTCGGGCTCGGGCGGCGGCAGCGACTCGCGCACCTCTTCGGGGCTGAGCAGGCGCGTGTCCAGGATCTTGTCCTGGCTCAGCATCACGACCGCGCGGTGCGCCAGGCGCGTGATGACGCGCGAGGCTTCCGCGGTCGAAAGCCCGACGCACAGCCGGGCCATCTCGCCGGGCTCGAGCGGCGCGCCGATGCGCGCCTGCACGTTGCGGTTTTTGGGCAGGGTCGAGCCCTTGGGCAAGGCCTGGTGCGTGCCGCCCAGCCAGACCGGCAGGATGTCGATGTTGTGGTGCAGCGCCAGGTGCCCAACCGCCGACTTGAACTCGTGCACCTGGCCGTCGGTGCTGCGCGTACCTTCGGGGAAGATCAGGACGGTCTTGCCCTGCTCGATAAGATCGCCGGCCTGGCGCAGCGCCTGGCGCAATGAGCTGCCGCGCGGCATGGGCGCAAGATTGGTAAAGTTCTCGAAGAAGGCCTTGCGGTACTTGTTGCCTTCGAAAAAGTAGTCCTGCGCCGCGAGCGACACCATCTTCTGCCCGTAGCTGCCGAGCGCGTACTTGACCAGGCCCATGTCGAGGTGGCTGGCGTGGTTGGCGCAGATGATGCTGTTGCGGTTGTGCGGGATGAAGGCGCGCCCGCTGACCTTGGTTTTCAGGACGCGATCGTAAAAGCCGTGCTGGGCCATGCCCATCCAGGCCATGGCGGCTTCGCGCAGCGGCTCGGGGATGTTCAGCTCGATCTCGTCTTCCTTCTCGATGCTGCGGGTGGTGGCCAGGCGGCGCGCGTTTTGGGCGTCGCGCACGAAGGCCTCCACGTCCGCCACCGTTTGGGCCGAAGAGACGCGCTCCGCATCGAGCGAACGGCCGAGCTCGGTCTCGATGGCCACGAGCAGCTCGAGCAGCATCAACGAATCGAAGCCGAGGTCGCCGCGCAGCGCCTGATTGGCTGCGATCTTGGAGGGCGAGCGGCGGGCGATGGTCGCGACCATGCTGCGGACCAGTGAGGCGGCCCCGTCGACCGGACCTACCGGCCGCAACGACTCGATGCTGCGTTCGCGCCGCTCGATCTCGGCCCGCACCTCACCGCGCCGCACCTTGCGCGTCGTGGTGCGGGGCAAATCCTTCTCGAAGATCATGACCACCGACGGCTTCTGCGCGCTGGGCAGCTTGGACAGCGCCTCCTCCAGCTCCTTTTTGGCCTTGGCGCGCTGCACGGCCGGCGGGTTGTCGTCGCGATCGGCGACGGCCACGCAGGCCACGCGCTCACCGCCGCGGCCATCCGGTACGCCAAGGATGCAGAGCTCCTTGACGCCCTCGATGCGGCCGAGCCGCGCCTCGACGTCGTCGGGGTAGACGTTCTCGCCGTTCGACGCAACGATCACGTCCTTGGCGCGTCCCACGATCGACAGGCGGCCGCGGCGATCCAATTTGCCGAGGTCACCGGTCCTGAGCCAGCCATCGCGATCGATGACCTGCGCTGTCGCGTCGGGATCGTCGGAATAGCCGAGCATCACGTTGGGGCCGCGCGCCAAGATCTCGCCGACGCCTTCGGGATTGGGACTATCGATCTTGATCTCGACGCCCGGAATTGGTTTGCCCACGTTGCCAGGGCGCGCCTTGGGGCCCGCAGCCGCGACCGTGAGCACTGGCGACGCTTCGGTCAGGCCGTAGCCCTCGGCCAGATGCATGCCCAGACCGCTGAACAGCTTGTGCGTGCGCTCCGGCAAGGCCGCGCCGCCGCTCACCAGGTAGCGCAGCTTGCCGCCGAAGGCCTGGTGCACGGTGCCGAACAGCAGCTTACCGCCGTCCACGCCGAGCGATTTTCCGAGGCTCCGGTTCAGCTCCACCGCGACGTCGAACAGCCTGGCAGCCACCGTGCCGTGCTCGGCCACGCGCGCAAGGATGCGGCGCTCGAGCATCTCCCAGAGCGCCGGCACGCCGATCAGGCCGGTAATCTTGCCCTCTTTGAGGCCGAACTCGAGCCGTTCGGCGTTCAGCTCGTCCAGATAGACGATGCGAGCGCCGCGCGACAGCGGCAGCAGCATGCCGCACGTCAGCTCGAACGTGTGGTGCAGCGGCAAGACCGACAGCACACGGTCCCCCTTGCCGAGCGGGAAGAGCGGGGCGAGCGCGGCCACCAGGGCCGAAAGGTTCGCGTGCGACAGCTCGACGCCCTTGGGATTGCCAGTCGTGCCGCTGGTGTAGATGAGCGCAGCGACGTCGTCGGCCTGCACCGCCAGCCCGATGCCCATCGGACCCTTGGCCGCGAGGTCGTGGTAGTCGCAGAAGCTGACGCCCGAAAGCGCCGACGCGACGCGATTTTTCAGCTTCTGGTCCGACACGAACACGCGCGCGCGCGACGCACGCTGCAGGTTCGCGGCGACGTCCGCGTCGACAGCGGCGTCGAGTGGCACCACCGTGGCGCCTGCCATCAAGATCCCGAAGAACGAGATGGCCCACGACGGATGATTCGCACCGGCCAAAAGTACGCGGTCACCCGGCTTGACGCCCTCGTGAATGAGCCGTGCTGCCGCCGCGCCCGCCTGCTCACGCCACTCGCGGAACGAAAGGCGCGAGAGCCCGCCCTCTTCGGTGCGCTGCAGCGCGACCGCCAGCTCGTAGCGATCCGCCATCTCGTCGAGCAGGGCCGGTAGGGTCTGGTGCGGCTCGGGCGCGCGCTTGGGGCGCTTCAGGCGCTCGTCGATCTGCGGGAACACCCACTTTTCGAGGCCGGGCGCGTGCACCTCCAGGAACCACTTGCGCCAGTCGAGGCTCTCTGGCCTCCACGGGACACGCGCCTGCTCCTCCGCCGAGAGCCGGGCGTAAGCGGCGCGCGTGTTGTCGCAGCGGAACACGTACTCGTATTGCGCGGTGAACGGCACGAACACACCCAAAATGTTGCCGACGCGTTCCTGCTGCCGGCCAAAATCCGAAAGCGCCTGGGCCGCCGGATCCAAAAGCGGCGCCATGGGACCGAGCGCCGCCTTCTTGAGCAGACTGGCGACAGACGCGGCGCTGTCGGCGATCTTTTGGGGACCGATTTTTCGAAACTGGTCCTTGTTCAGCAGCGCGCCTTCCCAGTGCGACTGCAGGAAGCTGATGACCGGGCCGCCCTTGCCGGTGCGCTGGTAGTACTTGCGCTTGTAAAGGCCGCTGAGCTCGAAGAAACGCCGCATCGTGCACGGGTTCGAGTCGCTCGAACCCAGTTGATACACCGGCTTGTGGCGCCCCTCGAGCAGCTCACCGAGCGCCAGCGTCAAACCCGCCGCCACCATATCGCAGGGGATGACATCCAGGTAGTTGTTCGAGCCCGGGATCTGCAGCCCGCCCTGACGGATGATGTAGATCAGCGGCGCGCTGGTGTTGATGCCCTCGTTCCAGCCCGGAAACGGGTACTCGTTGGTCGATTCGACCACCGCCGGCCGCACGATCGCGACCGGCAAGCCGGAGCTCACCGCGATCTGCTCGCCGATCGACTTGGTGTACGTGTACGTGTTCGGGAAACCCCAAAACTGAGCGCGCTCCATGCCCAGGTCGGCGAGCTGCCCTTCCACGAACTTGCGCTTGACCTTGGCGACCTCGGCCTCGAGCACGCTGCCGCGCGCCGGCTCCCCGCGCTTGTGCAGGTTCTTCTTTGCCTCATCGAGAAAGTTCGACTGGCGGAAGGCGTCGTTACTGCGATGCCGTGCCTGCTCGATCACGTCCATGCACTCGGCGATCTCGCGATCCGGATCCCAGTGCGATTTTTCGAGCTCATGTGCACGCGGGAACGGAAAATCACGCGGATCGGTCTCGGGCACGTGACCGGTGCGGCTGCCCGCGACGTAACAGGTGCTGGTATGAAGTAGCGGAAGACTGCCGAGATCGCGCGCGAGGGCGACCAGGTTCTTCACGCCGAAGGCGTTCACTTCCAGCGCTTCGTCCAGCGGCGGATCGAAATCCACGACACCCGACACGTTGATGACCGCGTCCACGTTGCCGCGCAAAGAATCGCGCAAATCCGGATCCAGCCCGCAAAATGGCTGGATCACATCACCGCCGATGGGCGTGACCTTGCTGCGCAAGAACTCCGGAAAAGCCAGGCCGTGCTCACCGCGCAGCGTGTCGAGCACTTCGCTAGTCGCGACCTCTTCCTCGTAGCGCTGCTGCGCGTCCTTGCCGCCCTTGGGCCGCAGCGTGAGGTAGATGTGCCCGATGTCGGGGTAGCGGCTGAGCAAGAACGCCCACCACACCTTGCCTAGAAAGCCGGTGCCGCCCACCACCACCAGGCGCTTGCCGCGCAGCAAACGGCCGAGCTCCAGTCGCGGCGGCGTGCCGTTGCCGCGCGCGGGGTCGGGGCCCCGCGCACTCGAGACAGAGGAGAGCGCGGTCTTCTGACCTTCCGCCATCCTAGATGCCTCGAGCGCGAGCTTCTGCGGCAAATGAGTCAATTCTCGACTGCCAGGTGGGTTGTTTCGAGCAGGTCATCTGATGGCTCCTGCGATCCTCGCGGGTTTTGGCGCAGCGGGTGCCGGCCTCGCCGGTTGGTTCTCGTGGGTGGCGCCTACGTTCGCTGATCGTGATCTGTTCTTCCAAGACTCACCTGCCTTGTTGGGCTGGGGCCCCTGCCCCAGCACTCCCGTTACTTCCCGGCGGCAGCGTCACGTCGCCCATCACGATCGGCGGCACGTGCAGCAGTGTGATGTCGAGGCTCTTCAGCTGGCCATTCTTGGCGCGGTAAAGCGCGTCTTCCATGCTGGACGCGGTTTCGTAACCGAGCAGCTTGGGAATGTATTCGTTGTCGGCTCCGACCACGATCACGCGGCCGATGTGCTGGCGCCCGTTCTCACCCCAGTACCACATGAAGAAGGGATGAGCGGGGTGGTAGGCGTGGCCGGAGCGGAACATCTGGATCAGCGCCGGATCCTGGGCGAACTTCTGTTCGTAGCGCTCGCGTAGCTCGTCGGAATTGCGCGTCTCGGGCAGCAGGCGATGCACGAAGTCGATGTAGGGCGCGTGCTGCTCGTGATCGAACTTGTCGGTGCATGGGTGCGTGATGATCAGCGTGCCGCCCTTCTTCACCAGCGGCGCCCCGCGGTACATATTGAACAGGTAGCCTTGCGCCAACACCTGCACGAGCAGCGGGTTCAAGAAGGCGTGCACGTTGTAGGGGCTGATGAATGGAATGCCCGTGACCAACACGTCCGCCTGACCTTCGATCGGCACACAGTACTGCTCGAAGTTCTTCTCGATCACGCGCGCGTGCACCGCTTCGGTCGCGCCCGCAAACACCGCGGTCAGGCCATACGGGGCGGGAAACTTGTCGAAGATCGCCTGGCGCGCCGGCTGCGGCAACCGCGCGGTGGTCATCACCAGACCCTTGAGCAGCGCCTTTTCACGGCCCGATAGCTCGTCCTCGTTCTTCATCAAGAAGTCGAGCGACTTGTCGAACATCTGATTGTTGACGGTGCACTCGATGGTGAAGATGTCGAGGTGCTCGTGCGCCAGCTTGCCCATGCGCTCGATATCGCGCGCCAGCTGGCTGCCGCCCGGATCCATGTAACTGTCGCTCTTGCGGATCGAGCTCGGATTGTGGTGCGGGCGCAGGCTTTTGTAGCTGCAAAGTCCCACCGCGACCGACTTCATGCCGCCGTTCATGGGCACGAAGTTCAGGTTCACGTAGATGAGCAGATCACTTTCGACCACGCGCCGATTCAGCTCCAGCACCTCGCCATGCGGGGTGGTGCCGACCTCGACGATGTTGTCCTTGTCCTCGGCGTCGTGGTTGTAGAGCCGGTCCGGGTAGTACTCGTCGAAGATCTCGTCGCCCACCATCCAGCGAATTTCACTGGCCTTCATGCGCCGGTGGATGCCGGTGGCGACGATGATCTCGATGTCGCTCACCCCATGGTCGGCCAAGAGCTCGAGGACGATGGTCAGGACGCGCTCGCGCACGTCGGGCCGCTTCATCGGTGGCAGCGGCACCGAGATGTCGTCGATCGCGATCGCGACGCGCATGCCCGGCTTCAGCTTCGCGTACAGCGGATCCGAGCCGAGCGGATGATTGATGGCGTAGCGGATCGCGGCGTCGGGATCGCGCAGCGGCACCATCGGCGGTTTGGGGTAGATGCAGCGTGTTCCAGGCGGCAGGTCGACCTCGACCAGGCGGTCGCCGGAAAACAAAACTCGGGGAGCGCTATCGCGCTCCAGCGTGACGAGACAGGGATGATTCATGCAGCGCTCAGATCGAAGCTCGGCCAACCGTAAGCTTTGGCCAGCCAGGAAAGGCGTTTGTCGGGGTTCACGGCGGCCGGGTGGCCGACGACGCTCAGCATCGGAACGTCGGAGTAACTGTCGCTGAACGCAAAGCAGTCAGCCAAGTCGTAGCCTTTGGCGGCGGCGTGCTCGCGCACCAGGCGCGCCTTTTCGGGGCCAGCTACGACCGGCTTGAGCAGCTTGCCGGTGGCGATTCCGTCTTTCATTTCGAGGCGATTGCCGATCACCTCGGCGCCCCCGAAGTAGTCGGCCAAACACTCGAGCACGCAGTCGAGCGCGCCCGAGACCAGCACCACATCGTGCCCGGCCGACCGGCTTTTCTCCACCAGGCTGCGCGCGCCGGCGTAGAGTGACGGACGCAAGACATTGTCGAACGCTTCCTGCGCCAGCAGCACCATGCGATCCTCACTGGTGCCGGCGTACGACGAGAACAGCATCTCGTTGAAAGTCCGGCGATCGACCATCTCGGCGAGCATCAGGCGCGGCGAATCGAGCAGGGCGCGACCGAGCTTCAGCGCGCTCTGCAGGGGGGTGCCCTGGTTCATCAGATAGTAGAGAGTCGGGTGAACCAGGTTGCTCGAGACCAGGGTCCCGTCGACGTCGAAGTAACAGGCAGCCACGGCGGTTCTCGGAACGTGGGGTCCAACAGACCGGGCGCCGAGTCAATCCTAGTGGTCAAACCACTGAAATGATTGACGAACCGAACGGCCGACCAGCGGTAGGTAGCACGGCGTTCCGGATGCGCTTGGGGGCTTCACCCCCACCTGCCACGTGCGGGAGCCCTGTGTATATTGCGCGCGTGCCGAGCTCGGAAGCGGTCACCCGCGGCGTGAGGGTGGTCGTGAATGCCCGCTACTCCGCCTCTCATTCGGACCCCGCGAAGCGGGAGTGGTTCTTTCTCTACACCGTGACCATCACCAACGAGGGTGAGGAGACGGTGCAGCTGCTCAACCGTCACTGGGTCATCATGAACGCCAACGGCCACGTCGAAGAGGTGCGCGGCCCCGGGGTCATCGGCAATCAGCCCACCCTCAAGACCGGCGAATCCTTCGAGTACACCTCCGGCTGCCCCCTGAAGACGCCGTTCGGCAGCATGCACGGCGCATACGAAATGGTGACGGAAGACGGCGACGCGTTTCTGGCCGAGATAGCGCCCTTCGCGCTGCGCGAATCCGAAACGTTTCATTGATCCACCGATTGGGACGACCTTACCACGCTGGCGCGCGACCTCGCGGCCGCTACGGCAGGTGCTCTTTCTTTTCGACATGCTGGTGTCGCAACTGCTGCTGCGCGGCGGCCGCGGCGGCGATCACTACGTAGCCGGTGGTCACCGCTGCCGCGCCGGGTTTCGCGGCATCGCTGATCGGCGGCCCTGCGGGTGGCGGCGTAACATCGGGGACCGGAGCGGGGGCGGGCGCCGGTGCCGGTGCGGGCGCCGGTGCCGGCGCCG
>DATEDZ010000072.1:0-5054 GCA_035281385.1 Polyangiaceae bacterium | reverse complement strand
TCGCGCTCCAGCGTACCTATGCCCAACCATTCACCCGCTGGCGAGAGCGCAACTAGCGTACAGCTCTCGGCGGAGTCGAGCGTGGTAAACGGCGCGTCCGCGATGTCGGCCGGAGCGATGCGCAACGTGTCGGGATGCCTGACGCAGCCTTCAATCAAGTAGGCGTTGTAGCGCTCGGCGTCGGCGGGTGTGAGCGGCTGGAAACGAACGGCCGTATCGACGGTCATCGACCGGACGCCTAGCGCCGGCGGACGGCAGCGCCAAGGACACGACTCTAGAGCCTCGGATTTTGCGAGCGGGCTAGCGGTCTTGGCCAGACGCAGCGAGTCCTGAAGCATGCCGTACTGCTGGAGGTAATGGCCAACCTGGGGCTAGGCCCCGGTCCGTCCACCGAGACCGGGATCCGCGACATCGGCCCCGTTTCGGCGAAGGCCCGCCGCATGCTCGCGAGCTTGGCGCGGCTTCATTCAGCGCGTTTGGCGCGCATGAGCAGGGCTTTGAAGCCCCGATCGCGAAAGGTGCTTTCGTCGAAGGCGGCGCCAATGCTCTCGATCTGCCAGTCTGGCTCAGCGAACAACTCTTCGAGCGCTTTCTTGTCGTAGTAGTGTGGCCATTCGGCGGCGCCGCCGTGGGGAGATTCGGCTAGACACAACAGAATGAGCTGTCCGTCCGGCTCGAGCACCTTGGCAAGTAGCTTTTGGTACTTGCCAAGGTCCGCGTCGCCCAAACAGTGAAACATGCCGACGTCCAGCACCGTGGCGAATAGCTGGTCATCGTCGGGCGTCCATTCGAGCGCGTCGGCGCACACGAAGCTGACGTCTAGCCCGCGCTGCGCCTTCTTGCGCTCGGCCATTTGGATCGCCGTGGCCGAGATGTCGACGCCCGTGACCTTGAGTCCCTGGTCGGCCAGCAGAAAGGCATGCTCGCCGGTACCGCAACCCAAGTCGAGCACGGGTCCCTGAAGCTTACTCGACGCCAACACTGCCTTTACCGATGTTTGTGGTCGCCCGATATCCCAGCTGGCATAGCCCTCTTTGTAGTAGCGCTCGAGCGTGCTTTGCGTAGCGGATGCGCGACGTCGATTTTTCATCGCTAATTCTCCCAATGGCTTCCGTTCACGATGGCATCCGCCGTCCAAATCAAGGTTACCCGAAGCCCTTCCACCAGTGGAGCGCCGACGAGTAACGGCGCCTGGCTCAAGCACAGGTGTTCCTAACCCTTTTTCGCGGTTTGGCGTGGTCTGGAATCCGGCCTTTAGGGTGGTTCCAGACGCTGCTACTTCACGCAAGGGAGCGCTGTTGCTCGAGACGCTCACCCGCTACTGCAAGAACGGCGTGGAGCCTTTGTCGTTCATTCGCTATCTCGAGCAGTTGACTTCTCTTCGAGCGCCGTCAGCCTTTGGCCGTGATCGTCGAGACAAGAGTCGCAAGCTCCCTGGCTTGGTCGGGGGAGCGGAGCCGTGACTCAGTGCGGAACGGCCAGCTCCTTCGGAGGGGCCTGTCCATGTGGGGGCACCCCCTTGACATTGTCCAGCGCCCGGAGCGCGGCGACAACGGATGGTTCGTTTGGACTGCGACTGAGCGCGTTCAAAAAGTGCTCACGCGCCGTACCGTAGTCGCCTTTCTGTTGAGCGATGAGTCCTAGGTTGTATAGCGGTGCCCACGATGCGCCCTTGGCGCTGCTGGCAAGCTCGTATTGGCGCTTGGCCGCATCGCGCTCTCCCTTCATGAGCGCGACGTTGCCCAATCCATTCAAGGCCGCGGGATAGTTGGGCCAGTACTTGAGCGCGCGCTCGTAGGCGACGGCGGCTTCGTCCGGCTTCTTGTTACGAAGCGCCAAGACGCCGAGCCCAACTTGAAAGCGGGCAAGCTCCTCGCGCGATGGCTTCGGACCCGCGCCAGACGCGGAAGGCAAGGGCGCCGTAGCCCGGTTGGTGGCCGTTTCGACGTACTGTTTGGCTTGATCCCGTGTGGCCACCAACGCTGCAAGTTGCTCGCGCAACTCAGGCAGCTCCTTGGCGTTGGCCACGCCTGGAGCGGCCAATCGGGAGGGCACCTCGTTGAGATTGCTGTTGAGCTCGGCGAGCTCGCTGCGCAACCGCTCGAGCGTGGCCCCGCTGTTTTGAATGGTTTGCTCATCGAGCACGCTCAGCGACACTGCTGCGGCGTTCAGGTCATCGGTTCTGGCTTTGAGGGCGATCAGCTGCGCTTGGATGTGCGCCACCGTTCCGGTAACGGTGGTCTTCAATCGCTCGTCGTTGAGCTTCTTCCTGATCGCCTCGACCTCAAGCGCTGCGACCTCGAGCCGCACCCGCTGCTCTCGTTGACGCCATGCGCTGATTCCCACGAGCAAGGCAAACGCGACCAACGCGACCCAGGCCATTTTCTGGCGACGCCGGTAATGGCTGAGCTCGCGATTGACGGCAGCAACGAGTTCCCGTTCGTCGGCAAGCGCCACGCGTTCGTCGTATGCAGTAAGCAACTTCTCCCAGAGCTTGCCGCCCGGTAGAGTCGCGGGGCGATCTGCGGCTGTCCACATGAGACCGAGTGCACGCAGTCGCTCCCGCCAGGCCAGGCGCTCATTGCGTTCGCGCAGACTCTCACCGGGCTTCTCGCTCCAGGCGGGTGCAACCGCGGGCGCGCGCTCAGCGGCGCTGTTTCGAACACTCGCGACGAGCTCGGCCGGAAATTCGCCGAGCTTGGTGATCGTGTTACCGGTAAAGTAGCCGGTAGCGCGCTCGTAGGCTGCGAGTAGAGAAGCGACCCGCGTCGGGTCGTCGGCGAACGCAGCCAGTACTTCTTCGTAGGCAAAGTAGGCTTCGTAGGGCAGCTCGATAGCCCCCCAATAGGCACGGCGTTGTTCGAGCGGCAGCTGGTGGACGAGCCCGTCGAACTCTTGCCATGCCAGCGCGCGCGCCTTATTCAAGCGTTCCTTCTCCGCCCCGTCAATCCTGCTCGGAATCGGCCAGACTTGGATGCTCGGGTTGCCAGTAGCGTCCTTGCGCTGGTTCAACACCGAAGCCGCGACCGCTGACGCGCCCAGGATGTTTTGCTGATTGAGCGCGAAACACACGACGAGCGCATCCGGCAGTTGAACTGTGCAAATGCCTGACGTATCGCTAACCCCGGTACGACTATCGACGAGCACGAAGTCGTAGTCGCGCCGCATGTTCGCCTTCACAGCCTCGATGAATACGCCTCCGCCCAGCTTCTCGTAGAACGCATGCCAATCGAAGTGGGTAACGCGCTGAGCATACATGGGACCTTGAGCGCCCGCCGGGACGAAATCGATGCCGCCTTCGTCGGTTCCCAGGTCGAGCGAGAATGCCACGCGGTCTAGGCTGGCGTAGCGATCGAACCAGCGGGGTCCTTCGTCCTTCATATCGTGTGCGGCCGCGACAAAATCCTCCAAGAAGTCGATGATGCCCGGAGAATCAGTCAGCTCCGGATCGTCCATCAGCGGAGCGAAGTAGCGATGCAGGCCGGGCGCCTCCAGGTCCCAGTCGATGACGAGCACGCGCGCGCCGCGGCTGGCCAAGACCAGCGCGACGTTGGCGAGCAGCATTGAACGGCCTGTTCCACCTTTGTACGAGTAGAATGTGAGGATCTTGCCTCGGCGATCTTCGAGCTCCGTCATGACGCGCGCCCGGGTCCGGTGATCTGAGGCGAGACGGCGACTCGAATTCCTTGCTGTGCGAGCGCTACACGCTCCAGCGTCGCATCCTCTGCCTTGCGCGCGGGGGCCGTGCTCCGCACCGCCTGGCGCAGCGCCGCGACCTCGGCGGTCAGCAGCTCGACGAAGGACTGCTCCGAGCGCGACCGCGTGACGTCTACTCGGAGACCTGCGTACGTCGCGGCCGGTAGCACAGTCTTGATGGCGAGCTCGAGCTGGCTGTCGACAGCGGCGTCAATTGGCGGGCGGAGCAAGAGCACCGTGACGAAACCGGGCGCCAGTTGATCGAGCAACGCGAGCGCGGCGGCGGCCTCTGGCGCTCCGAGCGCGTTGGGCGTACCCAACACGAGGATCGCCTCTTGGTTCTGGGCGGCCTCGCTAAGCGCGTCGCGAAGGGCCGCGCCGGAGCGCAGGATTCGCGTCGGGGTCGTGGCTCCGATCGCTACTCGCACGAGCTCCGTGAGCGAGCGCTGGCCGGCCCAAGGTAATGGCTCCTCGACGAGAGACAAAATTGCAATGCCGAGGCGAACAGAAGCGGGCTCGACAAAAGCGCTCGGCAGACTCGCAAAGTCCGTGATCGGCTCGCCTTCGGGCAGGGTACTGTCGCCGATGGCAACAGCCGCAATTCGCTTGGCCAGCTCGTCGACTATTTCCGCGCGCCGAGCGCGGTATTTATCCAGATTGTAGATCGTGCGCAGGTCGAGCGGCGTCTTCGCGAGCGCGCCCGGTGGCGGCGGAGTGACCTGATACCGGCGAAGCGGCTCCGGCACATCGCCCATGCCCTGTTGAGAGCTCTCATCACGCGCTACCCAGCGCACTGGGAAGATCGGTAGCTGGGGAGGCGTGCTCCCCGCAGGCACGCTTCGCTGCTCACCACGCTTGAGAAACACCGCGAACTCGCGCCCGCAATACTCGCTGCAAACGAAGTCTGGTGAGCAGACCGCTAGATAAGCCTTGCTCGTTCGCGCGCCGTCCGCCAAGCGCTTCAACCATTCGTCACCCGACTTGATGTCATCCCGGTCGAAAAACGCGACGTTCGCCCGCGTTGCGCCTTGCACGCGCTGGACCACCTCTTCGATCAGTCGCTCGAGAAACCTCTCGAGCTTCTTGTCCTTGTTCTTGCGTGCATAACTCACGAAGAAGACGCTTGGCATGACGTGGAGGCTACTGCGAACGCTTCTCATTCTCCCCAGGCGAGCCTCCTCCTGAAGCAATGACTAAGCGAGCGTGGGCGCTAGGAAGCTGGTGTGAAACACCAGCTGTCCAAATCGGCGGAGCCGCCGCGTAGAGGGGAGGCTCAAGAAGCTTTGCTTCTTGAGGGGAGGAGGCGCGTGCCTCCTCCCTGAGAACCAGAAGCCTAGGAGGCTGGGTTTGAAAAACAC
>DATEDZ010000071.1:0-2502 GCA_035281385.1 Polyangiaceae bacterium | reverse complement strand
CGTCACCTATTTTGTGCCGACCCAGTGTCGCTGCTCGCTCCTTGATGGGGCGCGCCTCTACATCATCGACGCTGAAACGGCCCAATCCATGTCGGCGCCGGGAACACCCCCTTCGCACCACCGCGATCCCATCATGCTGCCCGCGTGATTCTGCCCCTGGTCACGTCATCAGACGTGCGCCGTAACAGCTCGAAGCGCGTAAAGCTCCCGAACTCCAACGCCACCGTTACGGCGGTCTCTTGCGCCACGCCGCGCAGCGCCTGCAGCGCCGCCACGATCGCGCGCAGCTGCTCGGGTGCTACTGCGACCGCGCGATCGATCGCACCGTCGAACCGCTCCACACGCTGGCTTTGGTGATCGACCTCAAGAATCAGCTCCAGCAGTGTCGTATTTTGCTCAGGGTGCTGCAGCTCGAGCTTGCGCACCCATTGCCACCACACCGCGGTCCACGCGCGACAGCCGCTCGCCGGCCTCTGCCCGTAGCGCAGCAGGTACTTGCCGAGCCGATGCTTGGCGCGCTTCGTATCTTGCTTGGCCGCCTCGCGCGCCCGCACCAAGTCGCGCAGCGCTTCGTGCTTCGGATCAGGCACCCACACCGGCGTCAGCGTACCGGCCTGATACGAGCTCGCGAGGCGCTCGGCGTCCCGCCTATCCGTCTTGACCCGATCGCCGGGCTTGGCTGGGGCGAGCGACGGCGCGATCACCTCGCACGCGATGCCCATCGCCGTCAGCTGCCAGTACAACGCATAGCCAGTTGGGCCTGCCTCGTAGCAAACTCGCAGCTCCGTCGGCTTGCCGATTTTTCCCAGCAGTCGCCGCACCGCTTCCGGGCGATTCGGAATTGTCCCCAGTGCGCGAACCTGACCCTTCTGCCACCGCTACCGCGATGGTCTCGGCATGCACGTCGAGTCCCACAAATCGTGTATTCTTGGCCATGACCGGCTCCTTTCACCATGTGGCTCTGCACTTCGTGTCTCTCACAGCTCGGAGCGTAACCCACGACTTGGTGAACTCGAGCCGGTCGTTCTATAGTGACTGGGCGGGCGAAGAGCTGATGCCCACCGTCTTGAGGAGCGGTCCCTACCGCATCTACTTCTACAGTCACGAACCGAACGAGCCACCTCATGTGCACGTTGATCGTGACTCAAGCACGGCCAAATTCTGGCTGGATCCGCTGGAACTGGCCATAAACCTTGGCTTCTCGGCCCTGGAGCTCGGCCGCATCCGCCGCGTGCTACTCTCACATCAAGCTGCATTGCTGAAGGCCTGGCATGACTACTTCCGAACCACGACCGGGTGAGCGCATCGTCGATGTTCGCGTTGACGACAACTTGCTGACCGTCGACCTTGCCGACGGGCGGACCATCTCCGTTCCGCTCGTCTGGTTTCCTCGTTTGGTCGACGCGACACCGGCTCAACGTCACAACTGGCAGCTCGCCGGCGGTGGTTTCGGTATCCACTGGCCTGACATCGACGAGGATCTCAGCTCTGCTGGGCTCTTGCGCGGTGCACCAGCCGCCCGACGATCCGGCGCCGCATAGCGAAAGCGCCGCCCAATAAGCCGTTGCAGCAGCCGGCCGCGCATCGTCGTGACCTGAACCGTCCTGCCTCTCACCCGTGGTGGATTACCACGGGCTCGGTCGTCGGTATCTGCTCCCTCCGGATTCCGTCACGTCTCATCGGCTGCGAGGTCGAGGTGCAACACCCGGACCTCGTCGAGGTGTACTATCGGTGAACTCGAGCCGGTCGTTCTATGGTGATTAGCCGGACTGCGACGCTGATTCCGAAAGCCTAGCACTACTGCCGCAGACTTTGGCGAGAGCGGATCACGATCGGCGTGAGTGGGAACGAGCCACGAGACAAAACTGGCGAGGCCAGCGCGGTTTCGTCGTTGGCTGGAAGAGTCGCTGGGCCCGGCGGAGCGCCCGCGCGGGCAGGTTGCGACAGCTGAAATTCCCAAGCAAATCGAAAATTCCCAGCAGTAGTGCTAGGCGGCGGAGGTGACGTTTTCGCGCACGATTCGGGGGTGACGTGCCGCGATGCGCAGCAAGGCGAGACCAGGGCCGTCCGGCTGTACTCGGTCTTGCTCCCAGTTCCGCAGCGTGTGGACGCTGATGCCCAGCGCCTCCGCGAATCGCTCCTGGGTCAGACAGACAAACCGTCGCAAGGCCGCCACGTCGCCTGGCTCGAGCTTGCCGGCCATGATCCGCTTGCGCTGCGTTCGTGTCAGCGCTCGGCTCAGCTCTTCTCGCGTCAGCTCTTCTCGGTCAGTCATCGTACACTCTCCAGGTATTCGGCATACATCTGCTCTTCCACCTTGGTCGCCCACCACGCGCTGATGATCCGTACCAGATCGTCGGAGGCGTAGTCCCGTGAATTGTTGAAATTGGGGTGGCGGTTCCAATCGCCCCGGTCGGTATGATCGGGGTGCTTTCAGAAAGGAACCGCCGATGAAGAAGGTAGCTCAAAAACGGGATGTTCGGAACGAGGTGAAGATGGCCA
>DATEDZ010000070.1:0-3180 GCA_035281385.1 Polyangiaceae bacterium | reverse complement strand
ATGGACTACGGCATTATCAGAGCCGCTTGAGGAACGCCAAGAGGCGATCATCGGGGCGGAAACGATCCGGGCGAGCCTTCGGACCGCCAGCTTTCGCGAGAGCCTGCTCCTTCATCTGCAGGTTGGCGTCGAGATAGATCTGCGTCGTCTCGACCGACTCGTGACCTAACCAAAGGGCGATCACGGTGCGATCGACGCCGTGCTGGAGCAGGTTCATTGCGGCGGAGTGACGAAGCACATGTGGCGTGACGCGCTTCTTCTTCAGCGAGGCGCAGTGGAGGCGCGCGGTGGCGACGTGCTTGGCCACGATGTCTTGGACGCCATCGCGGCCGAGCAGGCCACCGCGTGTGCTAGGAAACAACGGATCGGTTTCGCTTCCGCCTCGTTCCCGGATCCAGGCTCGAAGGACGCCGGCTGTATCCTTGAGCAGCGGTGTGCAGCGCTCCTTGCGGCCCTTGCCCACGCAGCGGACGTGTGCGCCGGAACCGAGGCTCAGGTGCTGAACCTGAAGCCCAGTCAGCTCTGAACATCTCAGGCCGGTCTGGACGGCCAGTAGCAGCAGGGCGTGGTCGCGACGACCGGCCCATCGGGCTCGATCCGGGGCGGCCAGCAGTACCTGGACTTCGGAGCGAGACAGGAACTCGACCTGACGGCGCGTGTAGCGTTTGGTCGGCATCGCCAGGACCCGCTGGGTGACGGCGACGTGACTGGGTTCTTCGAGCGCGACATAGCGGAAAAAGGAGTGGATCGCTGCGAGTCGGACATTTCGGCTGCGTACCGAAACGCCTCTGTCCCGCTCGAGGTGATCAAGGAAGGCGCTGATGAAGGGCGCATCGAGATCTTTGATGGTCAGTACCGCGGGTGCCTTCTTGATGTGCTGCTGCGCGAACCCCAAGAGGAGGCGAAACGTGTCGCGGTAGCTTGCGATGGTGTGCGGACTCGCCCGGCGCTGGTGCATCAGCCGGTCGGTGAAGAATGCCTGCAGGAGGCCAGCCAGGTTTCCAGACTTCATGATTCCTCGTGCTTCGCCGGCTGCTCGAGACGCTGCACCACCAGTCGCAGCAGCTCGGGAACAGCCGAGATGTACCAATATGTGTCCGTGATGTGGGTGTGCCCCAGGTACGTGGTCAGTCGCAACATGTGCCGGTCGACGTCGAAGCCGGCCCGATACCAGCGCAGCAAGGTGGTCGCTGCGAAGCGATGGCGCACGTCGTGCAGACGGGGGCCATGTCCAAAGCGTCCTTGGGGGCCGCGTAGCCCGATCTCACGGGATAGGCGCACGAAGGTTTCTCTTGCCGCCCACTGCGTGATTCGCGTGCCCGCGTCGGACACGAAGAAGGCCGGTATCGCTGCTATCCTGGTGGAGCGCAGCAGTCGATCTCGGCGACGCGCGTAGTCGGCCAGTGCCCTGGTGGTCGACTGGTGAACGGGCAACAGACGGGACTTCCCGTACTTGGCGTTCCGGACTCTGAGCACGCCCTCGGTCAGATCGACATCATCTCGATCCAGCCCCAACGCCTCGCCCAGGCGCATCCCGGTGACGATCAGCAGGCCGAGGAGCGTGGCGTACGCATGCGGTCTGATCCCGATCGACGAGGGTAGCCGACGGGCTGCCGCCATCAAGTCCGCGATCTCGCCATCGTCGTAGATTAAGGCGGCTTCCGGCGGTAGCTGCTGGGCAGTAGCCCGACGGGTGGGATCTCGGTCCTGGGATCGAAGGCGCTGCGGAACTGTGCGAACAGCCGAACCATGCTGAGCCGACGGGCCCAGCGAGCGTGGTCAGCGCGGTCGGTTGGACCGCCCAGCGAAGCGCGAGCTCCGTCGTGATGTACGACGCTTTCTGTCGCCGGAGGAAGGACACGAAGCCCACGAGCGCAATCTCGGTGTCCTTCAACTTGAACCCAAGACCACGTCGGATGCGTAGGTAGTCTCGGAGCGCGCTGGCGAGCGAGCTCATCGTCTGCCTCCGGGCCAGGGCTGCGCTACCATGCGCAGTCCGTCGAGATCGTGCTTGGCGTAGATCTGCGTCGTTGTCGGTACGTGATGGCGCAGCAGCTCACCGATCTCCGCCAATGATGCTCCCCGACGAAGCAAGTTTGTCGCCAGGGAATGACGCAGCAGATACGCTCCGGACTTCAGCGGGTGCAGGCCCGCGAGCTGGACCGCGCGGGCCACGATGGTGGAAAGTGCTGCCGAGCCGATAGGCCGGCGAGGGGCACGCACGCGTAAAAAGACTGCTCGCGTGGCGCAAGCCGGCCGCGCGCAACGGAGATAGAGCGCCACTGCTTGACCCACGTCGGGCGGCAGCGGGAGTCGGTCTACTCGACCGAGCTTGCCGCGAACGACAACTTCGCCTCGATCCCAGTCGATGTCTTCGAGCTTCATGCCAATGATCTCCCGACTGCGCAGGCCCAGCCGAGCTAGCAGGAGGAGGATCGCGTAATCCCGGCGCCCCTTCGCCGTCCGACGGTCGCACGTGCGTAGGAGAAGACGAACGTCCTCGATTGAAATCGCTGTCGGCAGGGTGGTCTGCCTCCAGCTCGCCACGGGCGGAACAGCCGCCGCCAAGTCGACCTCGATGTCACCACGCAACCGGAGGAACCGGAAGAACGAGCGAAGGGCGGTGACCATCAGTTTCGCCCGGCCGCGACTGCCGCGCTGCGTGTAGCTCAAGAGAAATCGATGCACGTCACCGAGCCGAAGCGTCCGTACGTCAAGCCGATGACGCTCCACAGCGCTGCGAAGGAACTCTCCCACCAGCGAGGCGTAATTCGCCACGGTGGGCTCGGCCAAGGCCCGCTCCCGTCGGAGATAGGTGGCGAAGGCAGCCAGCACCCCCTCTACGTCGTTGGTCACGACAGGAGCTTCGGGCAGCGGCACGATGCCCCGGCGCCGCAGTGAAGCGAGCAGGTGCCTCAGCGAGGAGCGATCGCTGCGATGGCGGCGCCGTCGCTTCCATCGCGACCGCAGAAAACAGTCGACATCCCTCTCGGTAAGGCCCTGGGCACCTCTGCCGCGCCGTGTCAGCCACCGTCCCAGCTCGGAAGCCATACGCACCGCGTACCTGAGCGGTCCTTCGGTGAAGCCCTGCTCGGCCAAGTAGCTCGCGAACGATCCCAGCTGAGCGGCGAGTGCACCGACACGAAGGTGTGGGAGCACGAGATCGGAATCTGTGGCCAT
>DATEDZ010000069.1:0-9373 GCA_035281385.1 Polyangiaceae bacterium | reverse complement strand
CGATTCTGGCTCTGCTGGTCAAGCTCGAAGGCGTGATCGGTGGGGTGCGTCCTGAGCCAGGCCAGCGTGGGGGAGAGAGCCACGCTGCATCCGACACCGCTGAGGCAAGTGGCAACGTGCCCAAGGTCAAGGTCGGGGAGTAGCCGTGCGGCGGCTCGCTCAGTGCACGCCGAAATTCGCGCTGACGCCGAGTATGATCTCGGTGTGCAGGGCCACGCCTTCCGAGAGCCCGCCGCCTTCACGCTGGGTCATGTCGAGCCGCAGATCCAGGCGCGGCACCACGTGCTTGGTGGCGAAGTACTTGGCACCGATACCCAGGTCGAACAAGACATCGGTGTCTTTGCCCATTTCAGTCGATTTGGCGTTCAAGATGCCGCCACCCAGCAGCACGAACGGCACGAAACGCGACACCGGTACCTGGCCTACCACGTGCAAGCGCAGTGGCACGAACCAGGGCGGCTTGAGCTCGTCGGGTCTGCGAAAGGTGTCGGGCTCTCGCGAGGTGCGCTTTCCGACCTGGCCGTAGCCGAAGAGCGCCTCGGCTTCGAAGCCCAAAAACTTCTGTGGGTAGTAGCCGCCGCGCCCGCCGACCAGGACAGCCGGCCACTTGAACTCGTACTGAGCTCGGCCTGCCTCTTTGACGTTGTGAAAGCGTGACAGGAAGAGCGCATCGGCGATGAAGCCGATCTCCCAGCGATCACGGCGTGGCTTCGGAGCGTCCTGGGCGCTAGCCTGAAGCGAGCTCAGAAGTACGAGCAGGGGAGGAGCACCCATGCACAGCGCCCGTCCGATCTTGCCCGCGGCCATTCCGGCCTACGCTAACACAGCAGGGTAGCGGCGCGCTCCTCAGACCTCGAAGTCGCTACCGAAGTCACTGCCGTCGTCCGCGTTGGGGTCATCCTCCGAGCTCTCTTCCGGGCTCTTTTGCGCCTCCGCCTCGGATCCGTCAGCCGTCGTTTCGGCCGAGGCTTCTGGACCGAAGCCTCCGAACGAGGAGAAAAACGCTTGCGCGACCATGCTGCCGACGAAGCCCATGGCAAAGCTCGAGAGCAAGCTGGCCCCGAAGCCCATCGCGCCTGTACCGAGCGAACGTTCCAGCACGCCGGGCTCCCGAATCTCGGCCCGAGTCGCCACGCGTCCCAGCGCCCGCGGATCGTCGAGCGGGGTAGCGGCGATGGCGGCGCGCTCGGCGGAGGGCGCGTTCTGTGCGAGCTCCGCCAGTACCTGCCGGCGCTGCTGCGGGCTGAGCTTCGCGAATGCCTCGGCGTGAGCTTGCTCGAGCGTCTCCGGCGGGGCGGTGCGGAGCATGTAGCGGTAGCGCTCGAGCGCCTGCATTTGTGGGTCCGATACTGGCGCGCCGACGCGCGAGGGCGGACGGGCGACCGCGCGCCGATCCGTGTCGTCCTCGATGCCCAGCATGCGTCCGAATAATCCCATGACGGTCTCCTTGTGGTTGCTTGTTTCTCAGCTCCGACAACCACTGCTTGTATCAAGCATTCCCCTCGACCCTGCGCGGGCCCATACCTCTTTTCGATGGGTCCGATAGGCCTGGCCTCTGCCCGGTTTGCGGGGACAAACCTGACGCCGCCAAATGCGCGTACGCTGGCGCCCATGCCGCCCTGAACGGCCGCACCAGAGCCGCCGAGGCCTTCAGGCGGCGCAGCGGGGGCGCCGGCGCCGGGGATCCACGGATCATGCCGCTGCGCTCAGCTTTCTCGTGTTGACGCTCCACTATGCGTGGCGGGCCAGTAGCCGCACGAGGTCGATGCCGCGCTCAGCCGTGGCTCGGACCTGCCCGATGCCGCGCTCAGCCGCTACTCGCACGCGTTCGAGCGCCCTCGACTGAACCGCCCGCACGGCCAAAAGTGGGCGCTTGGCGGTGGCGAGCTTGAGCTTGTACGGTGAAGCGCCGCCCAGAAAGTCGTACTCGCGGTGGCCCGCCTCAATCGCTCGCCGGATCGAGTGAAGGTGGTTGATGATGCCCGGGCGAACCGAGGGTGGTACATCGAGTTTGCGTCCGGCCTGATACATGTTGACGCTGCCGTTCCATACGAAGTTGTAAAGGGCTGCAATCGGCTCGCCGCGGACCAGGATCCAACTCAAGTCCAGCGCGCCACGAGCCAAGAGCGCTCGCATCACCTCGTCGTGAAACGCACGAAAACGCTGCGAGGCGAACACCCCATCGCGGCCGGTCGCCGACCAGCGTTGCTCGTGCAGTGCGTGGAGCACGGCGCTGCCTTGCTCCAGATCGGCCATGCTTCGCACGTCGCGAAACTCGGCGTCTCCGTCTGCCCACTGCTCGAAGCTCGCGAGCGAACGCCTGACGTAGTGGCGAGCGGAGGACGACAGCGACCCCAGATACTCGTCCCAGCTTGCCGGCAGTCGGATGTAGGGGCATTCCGCGGTAACGGTTGTTCGCGTGACAAGACCGCTCTGCTGCAGCGCTTCGATCAGACTGTCGGCGCCCGCGCCCTCACCACACAGCGCCGGAAAGATCACCTCGTCCCAGCGGCCGAGCTGCGCTGTGGTGAGAGCGTTGACGAGCTCGGAGAGCACCTGCGCCTGACGACCGCGCTCGGTCAGCACGCCCAGATACTCTGAGCAAATCTCGTCCGCTTCCGGCTCACCCGAACCGACCAGCTCGAGCCTACGAAAGGGTACCCCAGACCGATACCAATGCAGCCGTGACAGCAACGGAGCTAGGCCGATCAGCCGCCCCTGATCGAAGACGAGCAGGGCTCGCAAATGGCGTCCGTCGTTGCCGAACACTCGCCACCACGCGCCGAGCCAGAATGGAGTCATGGTGGCGTGGTTCTGATCCGAGCGCTCCAGGAGCTCCCACCAGGCTCGTTCGTGGGCAACCAGCTCGGCCCAACTTCGGAGGATCGCGCGGCTCGTCACCTTGCGTCTCGGCTGCAACCCGTGTGCCAGGGGCTCCGAACCGGGCGGGGGTCGTTTCCGCGAGTGTCGCCCGTTTCGCTAGCGCTGAGTTGCCTCAGCGTGGCGATCAAGCCTTCAGTCGGGTTGGTAAGCCGCGCTTCAGTCTTCGCTGAGGAGGCTGGAAACCGTCAGGTTGAAGACCGCGGCCACCGAGGCCAGCACCGCCAGGGTGGGATTGCTGCGCCGGTGCTCGAGGCGGTACCAGGTCATGGGTTCGACCCCGGCCGACTCGGACACCTGTTCGATGGTCAGTCCACGCTGCAAACGCAGACGCCTGAGGCGCTTGGCCAAGAGCTCGTTCAGCTTGCGAAAGCGCGCTGTCTCACGATGGTGAAGGGTCGAAGTTGAACCGGAACGACGATCCGCCTGAGACGACTTGCTCCGCTTTCGCGGCACACGACGCATGGCAAGAAGCTCCCGCTCAGCCGCTCACTAAGGAATAACATATATGTGGTGGCTAACGGCGCCGGGAGCGCTTGCGCTGGGTGACGGCCCAGCCGACGAGCCGCTCCAGGGCGTAAGTGAAACGCCCAATCTCGGCCTCCTCGAGCTTGAGAAAGAGTTGCCAGCTGCGAGCACTGAGCCCTGCCCGAAGCTGGCGCTTGTAACGCCGAACCAGCGCCACTTTGGCGGCATAACGTTCATCCCCACCGAGAACGCGGGCGAAGACTCGGTCTGTACGTTCTGCGAGCGCGGCCGAGCGGCGCGGCTTGCGAGAGTCCGCGATTCGCCAAAGCGATGGCGTGGTCACGGTCGGCCGCACCAGCGACCGCTCGAGCCCCGTGGGGCCTTCAGAGCTCTGGACGTCCGTGTAACTGAACATGCGAGCAGTATGAACGCCCTGGCCTGCGTGGTCAAGCAAAACGCCCCAGTGCCCAAGCAGCTGCTCGTGCCGAGCGTCAGGCGCTCGCCGCGCTCGTGGATCGCGGGACACCTGTCCCCTCCCTTGCTCCGCGTGCTTGCGATACGCATAACATATATGTTAGACGTTCTCCAGTGCGGCCTGCAAGGCTTGATCGCTACCGGCGGGACCTCTCGACCCGCCTTTCGGGAAATACTCATGGGGATGTTCGACACCATCTTCGTTCTTGATGAACGGACGCTCGTCTGCCCAGAAGGCCACGCGCTCCGTTCGTTTCAAACCAAGGATCTGGAGAAGCCTTCGATGCGCACCTATCTGCTCCAAGGGGACAATCTCTACCTGGCGAGCCCCGAGCCGCGCGCCGATGAAGATGACGTGGCGCTATGGCATATCGAAGGGACACGTGCCTGGCAGGTCCGGGAACACCAACTGCGTGAGGTGCTGCCTCCACGCAGTGTGCTCATCTACACGACCTGCGGCTGGTGCGAACCGGTGCTGGTGCGCAGCGACATACCCGACGTGTGGGGAGACATCGTGCGTGAGCACGGAGTTTTCGTGGATTTCAGGCTGACATTTCGGGTCTCGGAGCCAATCAGCATCGAGCGAGAGAGCGGCTCGCGGGAGCAGCTACAGAACGAGCTTCGGGCGCGTGGCGTCTTCGTGCTGCTGGATGACGATCCGCTCGCCGTGGCGCATAAGACGCTCAAGCTGGCTCGCCGGCACCTGAGCAGCCCGGAGGTGAGGGGAGGTTGATGCGATGCTCGTGACCCGCAGGCGGACCGAGCTTGACTGCTGGGTGACTAACAACACCATCTCGGAATGCTTCCGGTTCGGGAAGGGCTGGTGGGATTACGTCGAGCTGCTGCGACGCTTGGGTGAAAAACTCGACGCCACGGAGGTGCGGGTGGTGGGCCACTACCTGGTCGAAACGCCGCCCCCCGAAGAGAGCTTGCCCATGCCGGTGGTGGCGCTGGAGCGGCCGGGCGCGCTGGTGGCTCTCAAATGGGACTTTGGCGCAGCGTGCCGCTGGCCGCGCGAATGGACGATGAGCATCCGGCGCCGCTCCCCTTATCGCGGTCCGATCGTCGGTCTGTTCGACCCGAGCTTCGACTTGCGGCGGGTGACCGCGTCAGGCCTGCCGCCGTCGCTCGTTTTCGGCCCTTACCGCGACAATCAGGCGGAGTTCAGCTGTGAGGTGAGCGACGAGTGGGACGTCGCGATGCTACTGCGTCTGGTTTTCCACGAAGCCTAGACCGAGCGGGAACGCTCATTGCCACGGATGCCTGTGAGCCAGGCTCGGCAGCGCCAGAACGCTGAGCAGGAGCGGCTCGGAGAAGTTTCGACCCACCGCCAACCTACGGATGTCGAACGGATCCACCTGGCGGCCGAGCGGCGTCGGACCGGTGATGTTGTTGAGGCCCAGCGTGTAGCCTGACTTCTGGAGCGCGTTGCGGATGGGCGAGGCGAGCGCGATAGGATTGCCTCCAGGATACGCGATCAAGCGCGGTCGCTCGCCCAGCTCCCGCTCCAGATCTTCGCGCGAACCTACCAGCTCTTCCACGAGCTCGGTGGACGAGAGCGTCTGGAGGATGCGGTGACTGCGCGTGTGCGATTGCACATCCATGCCTGCGCGGTGAAGCGCACGGATCTGATCCCAGGTCATAAGTAGCCGATCGGCGCATGCCTGCTCGAGCTCGCGTGACCAGGGGACGTTGGCCGCTGCCGTCAGCTCCTCCAGGAAGGGTTCGAGCCGGAAGGGCTTTGCCAGCTGCTGGCGTTTGACGAGGCGCAGCAAACGCTCGATGGTCTGCGAGCGATTGGCGTCGAGCACGATCTCGAGCGGAATCGGGTAGCGCAGCAGCAGGCGCTCCTGTTGGCAGTGTTTCACCAGATAGGCGATGCGATCCCACCAGTAGAGCTTGCGCTCGGTGATGATCGACGTGGCGACGAAGAAGATGGCTTTACAGCCATGCCGCTGCAGAATCGGCAGGGCCTGCGCGTAGCAGTCGAGGTAGCCGTCATCGAACGTGATGGCAACCGGATGGGGCGGGAGTTTCTTGCCGCTACCGAGCGCGCGAAGCTCGTCAGCTCCGACGATCGTGAAGTGCCGCTTCAGGCAGCTGACGTGCGTCTCGAACTCTTGCACGGTGGCATCGATGACTCCATCGTCGAAGTGTTCGACCCCAGACTCACTGGGAAAGCGATGGTAGGTCAGGATGCTGAGCCAGTCGGATGAACGACTGGAACGAAGCGCCAGCAGAGCGCGCAAGCCCCCTGAACGATGCAGCAGCTCTGCGAATTGCTCGCGTCGCGACATCAACCACCTCCAGGGGAGACCCAGCGCGAAAGGAGTCGCCCGAGCCCCGCGCGGGATGGCATGAGGCCTGCCGCGCGAGCCTTCTTCTGGCAAGCCGCCAAGTCGTAGGCGACTCGACACAGCTCGAGCGTGCCGCGCCCGGCGTCGAAGATGGCGAAGGCCGCGCGTGGGTCGCCGTCTCGCGGTTGTCCGACGCTGCCCGGATTGATCAGGTAATAGTAGCGATCGGGCTCGAGCGGCATCGGGCCCTTGCGCAGGGCAAGCTGGTTGATTTGATGCCCGTCGCTGCGATGTACCGCCGCACGGTGAGTATGCCCGAAGAAACAGACCCGCGCCGGTACGAAGCCCGAATGGAGCTTTTCACAGCTGGCCGTCACACGCGCGGCCGTGCTCAGGTGGTAGCGATCGTTGGGAATTGGATGGAGCGCGCCGTGCACCATACAGGTGCTCTGGTCGAGCCAACCGAAGACGTCGAGCTGGCGCAGCCGCGCTGCATGCTCGGGTAACAGCACGCTTCGAGTCCAATGGATCGCCCGCCGCGCACTGGGACCAAACTCGATCGGCTCGATGGTGCCGACGGCAGCTCGGTCGTGGTTGCCGGCTAGTGCGAGCGCGTCCGAGCGCGCTAGCAGATCCAGACACTCGTTGGGATTGGCGTGATAGCCCACGATGTCCCCTAGGCAGACCACACGGTCGACCGCCGCGCGCTCGAGCTCGCGCAGCACCGCCCTGGTTGCTTCCAGGTTGGCGTGCACGTCCGATATCAGCCCGTACCTCATCGTGTCCCGAGCAGGCGCTTGCCGACCGCCGTGCAGTAATTGAGCGTGCCGAAGACGAAGGGCAACGGATCGTCCCAGGCAAAGACGTCGTAGATCTTGGGTCCCTGCAGCGAGGCGAGCCAGCCGGTGATGCCGATTTGTCCGCTCGGACGATAGCTGCGCAAGAACGAGCGCAGATCCGCACCAAAAGACAGCCAGCGGACACCCGTCCTGTAGTCGGCCGCGGCTGGTCGTGGCTCGCCAGTCAAGTCGGCATGAGCGATCAGCGCCAGGTTCACGCCACACGCGCTACCCAAGTAGTGCCAGAGATTGTAGCGCGCGTTCAGCTCGAGCACGTAGTAGCGGCCGCTTCGAGGATCTCGCTTGAAGTCGATCTTGACCGGGCCGATCAGGCCAAGCTTGCTCACGATCTGGTTGCCCAGCTCGACGACCTCCGGTTCCTTGACGAGCTCGAGGTAAGTGCTGATCCCAGCCTCACGTGGAAAGGTGCGGATCTTCCGGCCCACGAATTGGCCGAGCACGTGGGCGTTCTCGTCCATATAGGCGTGAAAGCTGTAGACCCGCTCCTCGCCCCCGGGGATGAACGACTGGATCACGAAGTGCGGGATGCGGCTGCGCACGCGCCAAAACAGCTCGTGCAGCTGGGCCGGCGTGTCCGCACGCAGCGCCTTGCTGGGCCCGATCTTGCGCAAGGCGGGTTGCTCGTGCCAGCCGTCGTGTCGGTTTGGCTTGATCAACCACGGCCCCGGGATCCGCTCCACGACTTGCTGCGGGAATGCAATCTCACCGGACGACAGCGTCGGCGGAACCGGTAAGTCGAGCTCTCGTGCCAACTCCCCGAAGCGGCCCTTGTCGACTAGGGTCTCGACCAGCTCGGTGCTCGGGAGCCTGAGGCGAAAATGCCTCTGTAGCCGATCGCGATGGCGCGCGATCGTGACGAGCTGCAGATCCGTCCCATAAAACAGGCTCGGTCGGGCCGGGTAGGTCCGTCCAATGGCTTCCAGGTCTTCGAGCACCCGCTCGGTGTCTTCGAACGGCGCGATGAGGGTGCGCTGCTGGGCGTGCCGTGAACGCAGCACTGGTTCGCGCGCATTCGAGCTTGCCACCACGATCGGCACTCCGCTCCGCGCGAAGCAGCGCAACATATTGAGGTCGCCCAGCAATACCGCGGGAACCATGTAACGTGCGTTTTGCAACGCGTATGCCACGGTCGGCCCACTGCTCAGCTCAGCAGGTGCAAGGGACCGAGCCATGAGCCGCGTACCATTGCAGCCCGCGTCGAGCTGCCTCGGTGGGGCGCTACAGCGCCGAGAAACAGCTTCCAGAAAACCTGTATAGCGAGGTCGTCCTGGTTGGTATTGCCATGATTTTTGCGCGAAAACGTGCTCACGCAGTGTGTACCCATCGTTCGTCCGTAGTGAAGCTGGGCTGTGGCGAGCCGCGCGTGCAGCGCGCCATCGCGGAGCGCCGGTTCCGTCAATCGACAGCGGCGCATCGCCGTGAGCACGTTCAAGACGCCGGCCCCTAGGCTTCTTGGCGGCGGGCGATCGGTAGCTCAGCCTTGGCAGCGACCTCGGCGCTCGGCGTGGTTGCCACGCTCGTTACCGTCTTGACCGTCTTGTCGTGAGGTTCGTCGGCCATGGTTGATTCATGCGCTTGGTGACATCGATGCGTCGCTTTTTCCTCGAGGTACACGAGACTATTCGCCGGCACCGCCGAGAGTGCCGGCACGCGCCTCGCTAAGGTCGATCACGCGCAGCAGATCCGCGAGATCGACCGGCTTGACGAGATGCTCGTTGAAGCCCGCCGCGCGGGTTCGCTCGCGGTCGCTCGCTTGCCCGTAACCTGTCAGGGCGATGAGATAGGGCTGCTGTCCGTCGGGATGCGCGCGGATGCGTTCCGCAAGCTCGCAACCACCCATAACGGGCATGGTGATGTCCAGCACGGCTACCGACGGGTGGAAACGATCGAGCAGGGTCAGCGCTTCGGATCCATCATGCGCGATGCTGACCTCGTGGCCCGCGTTCTCCAAGAACGTGGAGAGCAGGTCGAGCGAGTCTTCGTTGTCATCGACGAGCAGCACGCGTTGCCGGGCACTCGTCGTCGGGGCCAGGGGCACCTTCACGGCAGGTCCAGGCGCGACCGAGCCAGCGGATAGACGTGGAAGCCGGATCGTGAACTTCGTTCCGCGACCGTCGCCCCCGCTCGCGACGGCGACCGTCCCACCATGTAGCTCGGTGAGCTGCTTGACCACCACCAGCCCCAGGCCCAGGCCCCCCTGCGCGCCTCCTCGATTCTGACCTTGAACGAACAAATCGAAAATGTCCGACATCGTCTCAGTCCGTGGCGGCGGAGTCGCTCGAAGTCGCCCTCGCTCAGGCTTTGCGGATTTTCTGCACACTTGAGCCCAAAGAGAATGATTTCACGTACTTTGGGTGGCGAAATGTCGGGCACGTTCGCGACGAGCAGCTCGAG
>DATEDZ010000068.1:0-34532 GCA_035281385.1 Polyangiaceae bacterium | reverse complement strand
GAAACACCAGCTGTCCCAATCGGCGGAGCCGCCGCGTAGAGGGGAGGCTCAAGAAGCTTTGCTTCTTGAGGCGTGCGGCGCGCCACATCCCTCAATCTCTGTCACGGATTGGCCCGGGTCGCAAAAAAGGCGCGCGCCGCTATTGGTTCCGTGGTCGAGGTAGCACTAAGCTCACCGCGCTCCATGTACTTCCCCGCCGGTATCCCACTGCTCTTGGTCGTCGCCCTCATCGTCTGGAACGCGCGCGAAGAGAAGCTGCGCAGCCAGGGCCAGGCCACCAAAGGATCGAGCTAGTCGCGTCGCAGCCGACGCCGGCTACGCCGACGGCTTTTGATCCGCGTCGCTCTTCTTCTCGCTCAGCTCGGGCTTGGGCGCCTTGTCGTCATCCTCGTCGGCGCTGATGCCCTTCTTGAAAGAACGGATGCCTTCACCGAGGCCTTTGCCGACGCCCGCGAGCCGCCCTGGGCCGAAGATCAGCAGCACGACGACGATGACGATCAGCCAGTGAACAGGAGAAAGAGAACCCATTTTTCGGCCTCCGGGCGGCGGGGACATTGCCGCAGTGCGGAGCACCGTGACAATAGCATTCTGAGCCCCAGAAGCCACGAAACCGCCCCTTCATTCCAGTCACATCAGCTTTCCTGCCGGAAAGGGCGTCTGGGGCCCTATGCCACCTGATCCCTCGTGCCGATTCCCTTGAATGCAACAGGGAGGCGGGGAGGCGGGGAGTTTTTCTTGGGTTTTGAACCGGTCGTCGTCGCGCGGCACCGCTACGACTCCGCTGAGGCTTCGTGCGGTACGAACCCCCAATTCTCTCGCAGGCCTCCCCGTCTCCCTGTTAATCCGAGCTCGTACGGGGCTGGGGGAATGGGGGCGTGCGGAGCCCAGCTGGGCGGCCGAAAGCAGGGCCCTCCCCAACCTAGAGCTTCAAACGGATTTCCCGCTCCGCTTCGGGGGCGTCCAGCTTGACCTCGTAGGACCGAGTGAGCGAGCCCAGCCGGGCCCCCAGCGTCACGCGGATCGGAGGCGGCTCACCGCCCATGGCCTCGAGCCGAAGCCGCACCCGATACTCCCCTTTGGCGGGCTCGCCCTCGGCCAGGTAGACATTCTCGAGATTGCGTCCCTGGCACTCATTGCCGCGACCTGGGCAGTCACGATCCTTGGTGAGCCCGCTCTTGGCGACGCGTCCGACTTCGATGAGCTCGCCGTTGGGATCGAACACCCGCAGGTCGACGTCGGCCTTGGGCGCGCTCCAGCCCGCGATGAATTGCACCAGGCCCACCTGAAGGCCGCAGCCCTCGTCGATGAGCCCGTTCTGGTTGTCGTCGGCGGCGTTGGAGCACACCTCGGGCGACGCCGGCGTGGTCGCGGCCGCGAGCGGCGAGTCACCGGGGGACGGCGTGACGACGGCAGCTTGTGGCGCGCCAACCTTCGTTCCCCCACACGCTGCAAGGAACCACAAGAGGGAGAGAACAGGAAGGCGGGGACTCACTGGCCTTTCTTGGGGTCGTCGGGGACCTTCACGTCGAGCACGACCTTGGGATTCATCAGCTCGAAGTAGGCAGCGCGCGCCAGCTCGCCTGCCGGGCCGCTCTCGTCGCGCAGCGCCAGCAGCACGCCCTGCTCCTGCATGAATTTGAGCGCTCGAATCGCGCCCGCGCGCTTGGCGGCGTCGTCGCCCTTGGCCATCTGCCAAAGGCGATAGCGCAGGACCACACGCGTGAATGAGTGCGGGCCGTTGTCGAAGGCCAGGTTGTCGAATTGCTTCATCAGCATGACGCGCGCCCATTCTTGCTGCGTCTGGCGAATGCTGAGCTTGCTGATGGCGTCGGCGTTGTCGACGTATTTGAAGATCAGGCCGCTCTCGAGGTCTTCCGTCGACCAGTAGCCGAAGCTGCGGTACCAGAGGTCGCCCAGCTCATCGAGCGCCGCTTTGGGCTTGTTCGCGTACTGCGCGACCGCGCGTGAGGCGGTGTCGGGCGCGGCGCCCAGCATCAGCGCCAGCGCGGCGTCGTTGACCAGCGCCTCGTTCTGCATCATCGCGAACAGCTGGCCCTCGATGGCCGCGTCGAAGCCGCCCTTGGCGATGGCGCGGGCGACCTGGTGACGGGTCTCGACCGCCGCTTCCGGCGTCATCAGCGACATCAAGGCGCTGGCGGTGCCGGGCACCGGACGCTGGATCAAAGTCTCCAGCAAGCAGGCGCGCCGAATCTGATCCGGCTTCTCGAAGCTCGAGTACTCCTGGATCTTCTTGGCGACCTCGATGAAATCTTCCTTCTCGGCCACCCAGGCCAGCGCCGCGCAGGCTTGCAGCCGCGACTGCTCGTTGTTCTTCGGCTCCTGGATGTAATCGAACAGGGGCTTGAAAGCCCGGTGGTCGCGCCACTCCGAGAAGCCGTCGGCCGCGCCCACTCCGAGCGCGCGTAGCGTCATGCCCAGGATCGCCACGCCGCCGACCATCAGGCCGTCCATCGTGACGTCGAGCTCCTTGGGCCTGGCGGTGAGCGCCTTTTCGAGCACGCCCCAGCTGCGCTGGTCCTTGAGCCAGCCCACGTAGCGCATGGCGCTCTGAGCGATCACCCACTCTTCCGGCATGGGCGGCTGCTGGCCTTCCTTGGGCAGCGGCACGTTGGGGTTGGCCCATTTACGCAGCGCCTCCATGTCCTTGGTGGACTCCATGGCCGCCAGCGCGCGAAGGCCGTTGGCGTGCGGCGACGGCTGCTCGTGAATCCAGAAGATGAGCGCGTCTTCCGCCTGCTCGGCGATCATGGGTCGCTTGTCGGGGTGCAGCATCGAAAGGTCCGCGATCATGCGCGCCGCGACCACGCGCTCGTTGTCGTCGCGCTTCAGCATCATCTCCCAGTCGTACTGGTCGCTGTAGATCTTCAGCGGATCCATGCGCAGGCGCTTGGCCAGCGTCGGCACCGCGCGTACGTCGCCGATGGCGGCGAGCGCGATGGCGGCGCGGGTCTGGTAGTGGATGTGCGGCTTGCTCTCGATGAACTCGAACAGCGGACTACCGCCGCGCGGGTCGTTGAGCTTGTCGATCATGTCGAAGATTTGCTTCTTCTGGTACCAGCCGAGCTTCTCGTCCTCGGCCACCGCGGACAGGCCCAGCACCAAGCCTTCGGTGCCGATGCCGTCGCGCAGCGCCTCGAGGTACTTGTTGCGGCTCTCCTTGTCGGCCGTCTTCATGGCCTCGATCAAGGGGTCGCGCGCGCGACGCTCGCCGATCTTACCCAGGCCCGGCGCTGCTTGACGCGCCACCTCGGCGTCCTTGTCCTGCACCAGCTTGATCAGCGTGTCGGTCCACTTCGGCTCGGCGTTGCTCGAAAGCACCGTGGCCACGAGCTGGCGCACCGCCGGGCTCTCGTCGCCGGCCATGCTGGCCAGCCTGTCCAGGCTGATCAGCTGCACGATCTTGTCGGTATCGAAGGCGACACCGCCGCCCAGACGCTGCACCTTCGACAGGTGACCCAGGCGGTAGAGCTGCATCACGTCCTCGAGCGCGCGGGTCTCTCCCAGCACCACCAGTGCCCAGGCGATCTGCGGCTTCGCGCCAGGGCCTGCCTTCTTGAGCGTCGCCAAGAGCGCATCGCGCCCCGGCTCACCCATAGGACGGCCGTACTCGGCGAGCGCCGTGGCCGCCATGGCTTGCATCGGCTCCGTCGGATAACTGAGCGCGTCGATGGCCGCCTTCACGCCTTCGGGATCCTTGGCCCAGGCGAGCTGCTTGATGGCCTCCATGCGCACTTCGTCGCTGGCCTTGCTCTTCTCGCCGACCGACCACTGCCGCCACTTGGCGGTTTGCTCGCTCTTGGGCAGGACGAAGATGTTCTTTTTCTCGGCCTCGCCCTGCTCCACGCTCAGCTTGGCAGCCTCTTGCTTGGCACCCATGGCCAAGAAGGCGCCCAAGCCACCCACCGCGAGCACCCCGATCAAGATGGCAATCGGGGCCGTGCGACCCTTCTTGAAATCGCCGTCGCCTCCGCCGTAGCCGCCGCCGGCCGGGACGCCGCCACCGCCTGCGGGCATGCCCGGTCCGTCGTCGTCCGGCGGCCATTTCCCAAAATCGACCCGCGGCGGAGGCGGGTTCGGGTTACGAGCCGGAGTGATTTCAGGCAGATTCGGGTCGAGCATGGATCCTCACGGTGAGCGAACAATCGAGCGGCGCGCAGCCGACGGACACCGCGCCGGCGCGGGGCGCGACCTTAGCCCATGCGTGAAAATCCTTCGAGCGCCGCGCGCTGGTGTCCATTACGAATCTTCGAATCAAGCCGGAAAATTGCTTCGCCGCGGGAGCCTCAGCGCTTGAACGGCAGCGCCGCACCGCCGGCCGGGCTGCTCCGGACGCTGGCAGTAGCGGCCGCCGTGACCGCGCTTGCCACACTGCTCTCCTATACCTTGCCCCGCGATTGGGCGGCCACCGGTGTGGGTCTGACCTTCCTTTTGGCGACCTACGTGCTCGTCGTGCGGCTCGATGAGCCGCTGGTGATCCGCGAATATGGGCTGTCCCTCGGAGGGCTGCTCGAGCCGGCGCCCATCTTTTGGCCACGCCTCTTGCGGGACATGGGGCACGCGATCGTGGCGGCGTTGATCGCGGCTGCCGTCATCTACCCCTGCTTCTGGTACGGCTTTCGGCTGTGGTGGAAGGTCGACGCCTTCAGCGCGGCGCCGCTGCTGCCGGTAGTGTGGCGATCGCTCGAAGAGCTGCTGGCGATCGCGCTACCGGAGGAAGCCTTCTACCGAGGGTACCTCCAGACAGCGCTGGACAAGAGCTTGCCGCAGCGCATCTCGGTGCTGGGCGCGCGCATCGGGCCAGCGCTGCCGCTGACCAGCGCCATCTTCGCTCTCGGGCACCTGCTCACCGACGTGAATCCGGCGCGCCTGGCGGTGTTCTTTCCTTCGCTGGTGTTCGGACTGCTGCGCGCGCGCACGGGTGGCATCGGCGCGGCGGTGCTGTTTCATGCGATGTGCAACGTCTTCTCCTGGTACCTGCTGGAGAGCTACATGCGTTAAGGTCTTGGGTCTCTTGGGGCGCGGGCTCGTTCGCGCCCCTCGTGGGCGAATCCCCGCCGTTCTCAGCTTCACGACGAATTCGCGATCTTCCTCCCCGCCACCGAGGGCGCTCGGGTTACGATTGACGTAACTCGTAACGCGCGCTAATCTGCAGGCGACGTGATTCGATCGTTTGGTTCCAGCAAGACCCAGCGCTTCGCGCAAGGTCGCCGCGTTCCGGCCTTCGAAGGATTTCGGCCGGCAGCTGAGCGGCGCCTTCAGGCCCTCGACGCGGCTCCGTCGTTGGACGCGCTCGCGGGTATCCCGGGGCATCGCCTCGAGTCGCTCAAGGGCGACCGGAAGGGCCAGCACTCGATCCGGATCAATGACCAATGGCGCATCTGCTTCGTCTGGAAAGACGGCGACGCTCACGCTGTCGAGATCGTCGACTACCACTAAGAGGTTACTCATCATGTCTCTACTCAAGTTTCGTCCCATCCACCCAGGTGAAATCCTCCGCGAGCAACTGGAGGAGCTCGGTCTTTCGGCGCGAGCTCTTGCAACCAAGCTCGGAGTCCCCACCAACCGCATCACGGGCATTCTGAACGAAACTCGCTCGATCACCCCAGATACCGCGCTCCGACTCGCGAAGTTCTTCGGTGCTGCGCAGGATGGCGCAGTGTTCTGGCTGAACCTGCAGCAAGCGCATGACCTGCGCGTGGCGGAGCTCGCTGCCGCGAAGGAGGGCTACCTCCGAAAGATCGCAACCTTTGCTGCGGGACACGGTCGAGGTGCCAGAAGAGCGCGCGCAGGGACTGCCGCCTGAGAAACCGGTGCGCATTTTTCTCGGACACCGTCAGCTGTGCTACCTACGCGCCAAGCGATTGTCACTTCGGGAGCACGGCCCTATTCTCGACTGCACTTTGTTCCCCGATTTTCAATTGACCCAGATCGTGGACCGCGCTCTGGCCGAAGACTTGGCCGGCGGCGACGTCACCAGTGCCGCCACGGTCGCGGCCGAAGAGCGGGCGGTGGCACGCGCGGTCGCCAAGGCTCCGCTCGTGGTCTGCGGCGGACCTGTGTTTGCCAGGTGTTTCTACCGCACCGATCCGGGTCTGCGCGTGGAAGAGCGCGCGCAAGAGGGCAGCCGCGCTGCCGCGGGCGATGTGCTGTGGCTGGTCGAGGGCTCGGCGCGCTCGATCTTGATGGCGGAGCGGACGGCGCTCAACTTCGCGCAGCGACTTTCGGGCATCGCTACGTTGACGCGCCGCTTCGTGGATGCGATTCCGGCGGGATCGAAGCTGCGCGTCGCCGACACGCGCAAGACGACGCCGGGTCTGCGGCAGCTGGAGCGCTACGCCGTTAGGGTCGGCGGCGGACACAATCATCGCGACTGCCTGGGCTCGGCGGTCTTGATCAAGGACAACCACATCGTGGCGGCCGGCGGCATCGAGCAAGCCATCGAACGCGCGCGCGCCGCGGCGCCCCACACCAGCCGCATCGAGGTGGAAGTGGAATCGCTTTCGCAGCTGGACGAGGCTTTGGCGAGCGGCGCCGAGATCGTGATGCTCGACAACTTCGAGGCCGGCGCGCTGAGCGAAGCCGTGAAGCGTGCGAAAGGCCGCGCGCTGGTCGAGGTGTCGGGCGGTGTGACGCTGGAGCGGGTGGCGCAGCTGGCGAACGCAGGGGTCGACATCGCGAGCGTCGGCGCGCTCACGCATTCGGCGCCTGCGGCCGACATCAGCCTGGATTTCGAGCGCATCGGATGAGCTTCGACGTGGCGCGTTTCGAGGCCGATCGCGCGGCGCGCGGACTTTCGTTGGGCAGCCCGGTCAGCTGGCTCGAAACGACCGAGTCGACCAACGACGATGCGCTTAAAGCTGCGAAAGCTGGCGCTCGGCATGGAGCGCTATGCGGCGCGGAAACGCAGTCGCGCGGCCGCGGGCGCCGCGGCAGCGAGTGGCACTCGGAGCCGGGGGCCGGGCTGTGGTTTTCGGTGCTGCTCAGGCCGCAACTGACCGCGGAGGTCGCACCTGCGCTTTCGCTGTGTGCAGGGCTCGCAGTTCGTGAAGCGGTGGCCAGCCGAAGCGCGGCTCAGGTTGCAGTGAAGTGGCCGAACGACGTGCTCGCGGGCGGTCGCAAGATTGCCGGCATTCTGATCGAGAGTCAGGTCATCGGCCAGCAACTGCGCGGAGTCGTGGTCGGCATTGGTCTGAATGTGGAGCAACGCGCATTTCCGAGCGAGTTAGTCGGTGTGGCGACGTCGCTCGCGCTGCTCGAAGCTCGTGATCGCGCTCGGGAACCGCTTCTGGTCGACGTGCTCGCGGGGCTCGAAGCTCGCGTGGCGCGACTCGAGGCTGCTGGCGTTTCCAGCATCTCCGAGGAGGTCCGTCAGCACGACGCGCTCCTGGGTAAGCGCCTGCGCATCGACGAGCGAGAGGGTATCGGCGCTGGCATCGACGACACCGGTCACTTGCTGCTGCGAACCGACGCCGGCCTCGTCGAAGCCATCAGCAGCGGGCACGTTCAGCTGCTCGGCTGAGCCGACCAACAACGATCAGATTTTACCTCCCGGCTGCCTACCGCGGAGACATGAACCAGAGAGCGCTCGCCGCAAGGTTGGGACCAACCGGACCCTCAGCGTCGAAACCCGATATTGACTAATATTGGCTAATATTTTTCCCGTTCCACCTTGAAAAAGGCCCTCTGAGGCGCCGCGAAAGGTGACGCGAAGTGCACAAAGCGCCGAGCTCGGGCATCGCGAGGCAGCCGTTTTGCCAGGGGATACGAGTATTTGATTGACCAATATTAGCCAATATTTCATGGCGGACCTGCTCAGTGCCTTGGTTCAATATACGGCGAGCGGGCCGCCTGGCCGCGGGCGCAGCGATCTGGGCGGCGGCGTGCCGCAGTCCATGGCGGTGCTGCACATGCCCGAGCCGGCGCATTGCGGCAAGCCGGGCTGGCACTTGCCCTCGGCGCTGCAGTAGCTGGCGATGTTCGGCGCGCACATGCCATCCGGCCCGCACGACTTGCACTCGGCAAGCGCTGACAGAAACGGCAGCGACCGGCGCACGCGCCGAGACTTACTCAACCGCTGCCCGATTGAGCCTTGGAAGCGTCTTCCGCTTCGGATCCCTGAGTCTTTGCCAGGCCAGGGCGCTGCTCGGCAAGCGCTTTTTCGAGCTCGGCCAGGTCGTCCGCGCTCAGCTCGGGGCTGAGGTGGCGGGCGCGCTCGAGCACGTCGCGGGTGCCGAAATAAGCCTCGGCGCAGCTCGCGTGGATGGTCCCGATCGAACTGGGACGACCTTCCTCGAACATCTGCAAGGCGAAGCGCCAGTCGCCCTTGGCAATGAGCTCACGGCACGAGCGACACGTGGCGCGGCCCGAGCTGGCGCGTTCAGAGCGCGTCAAGCGCTGCAGCCGCGGGTGCTCGATGCCGGCGCGCGCCGCTTGCACCAGCCAGTCGCGCTCGGGCACGGGCTGTGAAGTCGCCTCAAGCACCGGCAGCAGCTTCTCGGATCGCATCGACGCGCCACACGCCAAATGAAACCAGCTGGTGGCCTCGCCTTCGCCGAACGAGCTCGGTCCGGTCTCGCCGAAGCGCAGCTCACCTTTGGCGATGGCGTTGCCGCAACCGCGGCACTTGGCGCGACCCGTCGGAGCGGGTTGGATTGAATCCGGCACGGCGCGCATTTTCGCGAGCCTCGACTCGCAACGTCAAGTTTTCATGCGGCCCTGAACATGCGGGCGGTGCGTCCCTGCCAGGCCCCCGGCTACTGGATCGAATTCACCCAGGCCGTGACGGCGGCAACGCCCCCGTCAGTATCCGGTGCCTTGCTGGCGATCGGCGGCATCGGGAAGGTCGTGCGGTTCTGCATACGCAGCAGGATGGTGCTGTTGGCCGGCATCATCGGGTCGATGCGTGGCTTGCCGCTGAGCGCGACGTTGGGGTGGACAGTGCTGACACCAACGGTCGTCAGCACCGTATCGGTCTGCGCGTAGTCGGTCTTCCCTACCAGCAGGCGCAAGAGCATCGGATCTGCTGGCGGCAGTTGGCCATTGCTGTTGTGGCACCCGCCGCAGTTACCGTGCAGATAACCGAGCGCCGCCTGCTGCACCGGCGTGCCCGGCACCTCGAAGCCCTCGGGGGCAGGTGTGGTGAGCCAGCCCAGGTTGCTGATGCGCTCGATCGTCAAACCTTGTCCGGCGTGACTCAGCTGGAACGCGCCGAAGCCGAGCACCTTCTCGGAAAGCTTGTCGTGACAATTGGTGCACTGACCTAGACCGGGGATATCGTGCATCGTACCGTTGGCGTTGATCACGCCCGCTGGTACCGAAATCGCCATCGACGGATCGTCGGGTGCGCTGATGTCCCACTGATAAGCCGCGTAGAGCCAGTCGGCTTCACCCGGGCCGTGGCGATGCAGCATGCGGGTTTCGACGCGCTGCGCGGCGGAGTTGGCGCCAACCGTAAAATGCTTCCAGAGCCGCGTGCCTACGGGAAACCGCCAGTGATCCATGTCCGTGGTGTCGATGGTCGAGCAGCGCGGGATGTAGATGTAGCGGTCTTTGGCGGCGCCATCCGACCACAACGGGTATTTCGGCTCGAACGAGTAGACGTTGGGCGCAAGCTCGAGCGCTCCGGATCCGAGCACGCCTCCCGGTGCGCCACCGGCACCCCCGGCTCCACCTTCGCCGCCCACGAACAACCCGGTGTCAGCGAGCGTACCTGGGATCACGTTGGTCGGCGCAAGCGGCTCGTCGTCGACGCATTGCTTGTCGCACGCGCCGCCCACCGCGCACGCTTCTTCACAGGAATCGCACAGACAGGTGTACACGCCGTAGTAGACGCGCGCCACGTCGGCGTACTGCGCATCGCAGGCGTCGACGCACGCCGCGTCGTCGCAGGCAGTCAGGCATGTGAGCCACGGGGCGCACTCGGGGCTTTCGGTGCAGGCGTCGAGCTCCGCCGTGCATTCAGTGGCGCCGCACGCCGCGCACACTTCGCCCGCGCTGGGCAGCGGCGGCATGCCCGCGGCTCCGGACTCACCGCCACTCTCACCTGCCGCGCCTCCGAGCTGAATGCTGCCGCCGCTGGGATTGCCGGACATGCCGCCAGCCGCCTCGGGCTCACCGCCCTCGCCGCCGACCGCGGGGCTGCCGGGGCCGCCTTCATCGTCCGAGCAGGCGCCCGCCACGGCGGCTGCGCTCACGATCATCGCCAATCCAACCCAACGTAACTCTAGGGCATACGAACGCCGACGCGGCCTCTCCATGACCAGACAGGCTCGGGCACGGCGCTCGCGCTGTCAACTAGGAGATATGTCAGGCGGCTGAGCGCTCGGCCGTCTCGCTCGGCTCGCCCGCGGGACCGAGCTGATTTGCCAGCAAACGCCGGCCTCGGTGCAGGCGGCTCATCACGGTGCCGATCGGTACGCCGAGCGCTTGGGCAGCCTCGCTGTAGCTCCGCTCCTGCAGATCTACCAAGACCACGACCTTGCCGAAGTGCTCGGGTAGCGAACGAATCGCGCGCCGAACGGGCGGGCTGAGGCCTTCGTTGGGGCGCGCAGGTTCAGTGGCGCTGCACCACAAGTTGGGATCCGCGCCGTGCTCGGCGAGGAAGCGACCGCTGCGCCGACCCCTGCGGCAGCGCGTGATGAAGACGCTGAACAGGATCTGGTAGAGCCACGCCTTCAGGTTGGTGTCGGGCCGGTAGCTCGATTCGAACGACAGCGCGCGTAGCGCGGTCTCCTGCAACAGGTCGTCGGCGGCGTCGCGATCGCGGCACAGCTTCAGCGCGCGCAAGCGCAGCTGCGGCAGGAGCTCCGCGAGCTTCGCCCTGACCTCACCGGACTGTGACGACTGAACCGAGACCGAGCTGCCTAACATGACTTGGAACCTCCGCCCGCCAGCCATCGCAAGCCGCATGCCAGCCCCTGCCAGCGCGAAAACTCAATATTTTCGCGCATTGCGTGAGTCCCAGTCGACACACCCCAGTGTCAAACTGGCAGCGACCCGCCCCCCTCTGCCAACCCGACAGGGTAGCCAACTTTCTAGCAACCGAGCACGCGTCAGGCCGATGGGGGGACATGCCTGAACCGATCCAATCCCAAGCTCCGAACCAGTCCTACTACGACCCCTCCGAGCAGTTGTCGCGAGCTCCAGCGCCGGCGCTGCCAGTAGCGGCCCCAGTGGGCGAGTCGCTTGCTGGCAGCGTGATGGTGCCCGATGGCAAGGAAGTGCTCTTGAAGAAGTACGGCTCCGGCGGCGAGGACTGCGCGAAACACCTCGTGACCGCCGGGACGTCGTTCGTCGCCGCAGGCGCTAGCGCGGCAGGCGGTCTTGCAACAGCCGCCAGCGTCGTGGGCCCGGTCGTCGGCATGGCTGGCAGCGCGGCTGGCATCGTCAACGGCTTCGCGGAGCTGGCTAACTACTTCAACTGCGAAGACCAGAATGAAAGGCTGCGCGAAGCGGCCGTAGAATGCAGCGCACAGGGCGGGGCGCTATTCGGCGGTGCCGGTGACAGTGAGGCGATCTGCGTGCTGTCGCGGGAGTGAGAGCCACCATGTACCTGGGCTTGCCTCCCGACGAGCGAACACGCGGTTTCACACGCCGCGACGCGATGTTACTTCAGCTCACCGGTGTGGTGGTGGGCCTCATCCTTGGGGCGCTCACCTTCGTCAAGATCCGTACGGGCTGGTCCTTCAGTGACGCCTTTCTGAGCTGGTTCGGGCTCGGCCCCTAGGGTGGGCTGCCCAGGCGCAGCCCGATTGCAGAAGCTCACGTGGCGATGGTGGGTTTCATCTTCGGGTGGGTGCGAGCGCGCAACATGCGGCGCGAATGCGTGAGCAAGGCGCGAAATGCGCGGGGCACGAAATGCGCGGGGCACGAAATGCGCGGGACGCGGGTGACCGTCGCCTGGCGGCGCCGTGATCGGCTCTCGACAGGCGCTTCACTCGCCCTATCTCGACTTCAATTTGGAATCCAAGAAGCGCCGTGCACGGGGTCGTAACCGCATGGCGGGGGTCTGGAAGCGGCCACTTGGATTCCAAATTGAAGTCGAGATGGCTGGGCCCGAGGGGGGCGCCGGAGTCAGCGGTTGCTCCGCCGCAGTCATTTTCACCTGATTATCGCCCGAGCGCCTGGCCCTGTATACGACCGATCACGCCGGGCAGCTCGTCAGCCAGCTCGTGCGCCAGCAAGCCGCGATCAGCGGCGCGCGCTTCAGCCCAGGCGTCCGCCGCAGCACCGTGCAGATAGGCGCCGACGAAAGCGGCCTCACGCGGAGCAAGTGAGCCGCACAGGGCGGCGATGATGCCGGAGAGCACGTCACCCGACCCGCCCGTCGCCAGCACCGGGCCGCCCGTCGGGTTGAGGACCGGCAGTGCTCCTGGCGCCCCGACGATGCTGAAGCGACCTTTCAGGAGCACGACAGCGGACGTTAGCTCGACCGCACGCGCGACCGCAGTGAACCGATCGTTTTCCACTTCCTCGGAGCTGATTCCGAGCACGCGTCCAAGCTCTCCCGCGTGGGGCGTGAGCACTACGTTACGAGCTCCGCGCAGCGCCTCGGCCCGACCCGCGAAATGTGAGATGGCATCCGCATCCACGACCTTGGGCCCCTGAAAGCCCAGCACCACCGCTTCGACCACGCGCCGGGCGGCAGCGTCGAGCCCCAGACCCGGTCCCACGACCGCCGCGTTGGAAGGGTCGAGCAGCCGTTCGAGTGACTTCTCCGGAGCGCCCAGGTCGATGCGCGCGGTCATGCACTCGAGAACGCGGTGATCCAAAGCGTCAGCGGCCGCGGGCGACGTCGCGATCGTCACGAGCCCGGCCCCCGCGCGCTGCGCGCCATGCGCGCTGAGCAGCGCCGCACCCAGCTTGCCGGGCGAGCCAGCGACGACGAGCAACCGTCCCGCCGAGCTCTTGTGCAAAGCGGCGGAGCGTGGCGGAAGGTACTTAGCCACGTCCCCCGCTTCCACCAGCTCTGCCGACCAACCGGTAGCGCTCGGATCATCGGGCACGCCGATACCGCGAACGTCGACCTGCCCCGCGTGTGCCGCGCCGCGCGGTGTGCAGAGCCCGAGCTTGGGATGGGCAAACGTCACCGTACGCGCTGCCCGCACACAGCAGCCGAGCACGCGACCCGTATCCGCGTGAAGCCCCGACGGCAGATCCAAGGCCAACTTCGGGCAACCCGCGGCGTTGATACTCTCGATCACCTGCGCCAGAAAACCAGTGATCTCTCGATCGAGCCCGGTCCCGAACAGCGCATCGATCACCAGCCCCGCGCGACCGAGTGCCGCCTGCAGTGCCTCGAGCTCTCCCGCGAGCTCGGTCACCTTCGCTCCCGCGGTCAACAAGGCCTGATAGTTGGTGAGCGCATCGCCCGCGAGCTTGGCCGCCGGCACTGCCAGCAGCGTTTCAACCTCGATGTCTGCCGCGAGCAGGCGCCGCGCCACGACGAAGCCATCACCGCCGTTGTTGCCGCCGCCCGCGACGACGACGCAAGGCGGCTTGACGCCGCCCTGTTCGAGCCAGCTCAAGATGACCTCGCTGGCGCCGCGACCGGCGTGCTCCATCAACGTCAGGCCGGACACCCCCAGCACCTCGGTCGCTCGCCGATCGAACGCGCGCATCTGCTGGGCCGAGAGCACGGGACGCATCGGCGCGTAATGTGGCAGGCCCGCCTCGGGCTGTCGACGTTCGCGGGCCCGGTACTATGATCGGGCGGCTTGAACGCTCTGGCCGATTTCTCGCCGCCCGTGCGGCATTGGTTCGAAAAGAGCTTCCAGGCACCCACGCGTGCGCAGACCCTCGGCTGGGGACCAATCCGCCACGGCCAGTCCACGCTGCTCCTCGCACCCACCGGTTCCGGCAAGACGCTGGCTGCCTTTCTTTCCAGCCTGGATCGGCTGATGACGGCGAGCGGCGCCGGCGCGCCGGAGGGCCTCTCGGTGCTCTACGTGTCGCCCCTCAAAGCGCTGGCCGTGGACGTGGATCGCAACTTGCGCGCGCCGATCGCCGGCATCCGTGCAGCCGCGGCCGAGCTTGCGCTGCCCGTGCGTGAGCCGAGCGTGGCGATGCGCTCGGGTGACACGTCGGTGAAAGATCGCGCCAGGTTCCAGCGCGCTGGCGCCGATCTGCTGATCACGACGCCGGAGTCGCTTTATCTCCTGCTCACCTCGCAGGCCGCGCGCCACTTCGCCACGCTCGAGACGGTGATCATCGACGAGATCCACGCGCTCTTACCGACCAAGCGCGGCGCGCATCTGTTCCTATCGCTGGAGCGGCTCGAAGCGCTACGAACCAACTCGCAACCACTGCAGCGCATCGGTCTGTCGGCGACGCAACGCCCGCTGGAAGAGGCAGCGCGCCTGCTGGGCGGCGGGCAGATCGGTCACGCCGACGCGTTCGAGCAACGCCCGGTAGAGGTCGTGGACGCGCGCATGCCCCCGCGCCTGCACGTCGAGGTGCGCGCGGCGGCGCGCGGCAGCGATGCCGAGCCGGCTGCAGCGGAAGCGCCCCTGGCCGCGCCACCCGCCGCCGCCACGCCCAAGTCGAATTGGCCCGAAATCCACGCGCCGATGCTGGAGCTGATCCGCAAGCATCGCTCGACGCTGGTCTTCGTCAACAGCCGCCGCCTCGCCGAGCGCCTGGCGCAGAGCTTGAACGAGCTGGCCGGGGAAGAGGTCGCGCTCGCCCACCACGGCTCGCTCGCCAAAGACAGGCGCGCTTTCATCGAGGACCAGCTCAAGCTGGGTCAGCTGCGCGCGCTGGTCGCCACGTCGTCCCTCGAGCTGGGCATCGACATGGGCGCGATCGATCTGGTGATTCAGGTGGAGGCGCCGCCCTCGGTCGCCTCGGGGCTACAGCGCATCGGTCGCGCCGGCCACAGCGTGGGCGCGACCTCACACGGCATCATGTTTCCCAAGCACAAGGGCGAGCTGCCGGCGGCCGCGGTGGTCGCGCGCGGGATGCACGAGGGCGCGGTGGAGGCCACGCGCTATCCGCGCAACCCGCTCGATGTGCTCGCCCAACAGATCGTGGCCATGGTCGTCAACGCGCCGCTGCACGTCGACGCGCTGTTCACGCTTTGCCGGCAAGCCGCGCCCTTCGCAGAGCTGCCACGCGCCTCGTTCGACGGCGTGCTCGAGCTCCTGGCAGGGCGCTATCCCTCCGACGAATTTTCGGAGCTCAGGCCGCGCATCACCTGGGACCGCGTGAGCGGTGAAGTCAGTGCTCGCGCCGGCGCGCGCCGCATCGCGGTCGTCAGCGGCGGCACCATCCCGGATCAGGGTCTTTACGGCGTGTTCCTATCGAACAGCGAAAAACCGGTGCGCGTCGGCGAGCTCGACGAGGAGATGGTGTTCGAATCGCGCGCTGGAGAGGTCTTCCTGCTCGGCGCCAGCTCCTGGCACATCGACGAGATCACGCATGATCGAGTATTGGTGAGCCCGGCGCCGGGTCAGGCCGGCAAGATGCCGTTCTGGCGCGGCGGTGGCCCGGGTCGCCCGGTGGAGCTCGGACGCAAGATCGGCACGCTGACGCGGGAGCTGCTCGATGTGCCGGGTCCTCAGGCGGCCGAGCGCTTGCGCGAGCAGCACGGCTTCGACAGCGGCGCCAGCCAGACCTTGCTCGAGTACCTTTACGAACAGCGTGCGGCCACCGCCGTGGTGCCGAGCGACCGCGCCATCGTGGTCGAACGCTTCAAGGACGAGGTGGGCGACTACCGGGTCTGCATCCTCAGCCCGTTCGGGCGCCGCGTGCACGCCCCTTGGGCCATGGCACTGAGCGAGCGCTTTCGCAATAGCTCGGGCGCGGAGCTCGACGCGGTGTGGTCGGACGACGGCATCGTGCTGCGTCTGCCCGATACCGAGGAGCAATTCGCGGTGGACGAATTTGCGCCCGATCCCGACGACGTCGAGGGCCTGGTCGTCCAGGCGCTCGCCAAGAGCTCGCTGTTTGCGGCCCATTTCCGCGAAAATGCCGGGCGCGCGCTGCTCCTGCCCAAGCGCGATCCGAGGCGGCGCGCACCGCTGTGGGCTCAGCGCCGGCGCGCCGCGGACCTGTTGCGAGTCGCCAGCCAGTACCCCTCTTTTCCGATGATCCTGGAGACGTACCGCGAATGCCTGCGCGACGTCTTCGATCTGCCGTCACTGCTCGAGCTGTTATCGGCGATTCGGCGGCGGGAGGTGGCGCTCGTCCCGGTGGATTCGGCGACACCGTCGCCCTTCTCGAGCACGCTGCTCTTCTCGTACGTCGGCAACTTCCTCTACGACGGGGACGCCCCGCTTGCCGAGCGACGCGCGCAGGCGCTGGTGCTGGACCAGGCGGAGCTCCGCAGCTTGCTCGGAGAGGCGGAGCTACGCCAGCTGTTCGACGCAGAAACCATCGAAAGCGTGGAGCGCGAGCTGCTCAGGCTGCGCGAGCCGAGCCTGCGCCACGCTGATGACGTACACGATCTACTGCTCCTCCTCGGCGATCTGACCGAGGCGGACCTGCAGGCTCGCGCGCACGAACCTGCCAAGCTGCCCGAGATCTTGGCGGAGCTGACCGCCGCCCGTCGCATCGCCCAGGCTTCGATCGCCGGCGAGCCGCGCTACTTTGCCGCCGAGGATGCGGGCAAATTGCGCGACGCGCTCGGCGTCATGCCGCCGCCCGGGCTGCCGAGCACGTTCCTCGCGCCGGTCCCGGACGCGCTGCGCGAGCTGCTCTCACGCTACGCCCGGACGCACGTGCCCTTCACGAGCGAAGCGCCGGCGCGCCGCTACGGCCTGGGTCGCGCGGTGGTCGAGGCGGCTCTGGCACAGCTCGAGCAAGCCGGGCGCGTGGTGCACGGCGAGTTCCTGCCGCAAGGGCAGGAGCGCGAGTGGTGCGACAAGAACGTGCTGCGGCTGATCAAACAGCGCAGCCTAGCCAAGCTGCGCAAGGCCATCGAGCCAGCACCGCCCGAAGCGTTCGCGCGCCTCGCGCTGGCCTGGCAGGGCACGCAGGAGCCCTCGCGCTCCCCTGACGCGCTGGAGCGCGCCATCGATCAGCTGCAAGGCACCCCGATCGCCGCGTCGGTTTTGGTGCAGGAGGTCCTGCCGGCGCGCGTGCGCGGCTTCACTGCGGCAGAGCTCGACGGCCTGCTCGCCAGCGGCGAGCTGCTCTGGGTCGGTGTGGAACCGCACGGCTCGAGCGACGGCAAGATTGCGCTGTATCGCAGCGACAAGCTCGGCCTACTGGCCCCGCTGCCGACGCCTGCACCGGGTGAGCTTCAGGCCAGGTTGCGCGCTGAGCTCGAGAAGTCGGGAGCGCTGTTCTTCGCGGATCTGGTGCGCCGCCTCGGCGGCTTCCCGCGAGATCTACTGAACACGCTCTGGGATTTGGTGTGGTCCGGCGAGGTAACCAACGACACGCTGGCGCCGCTGCGCTCGCTGCAGCTGGTGGCCAAGCCGGCGCGCGGTCGGCCGGATCCGCGAGCCCGGCGCGCGCCGCTGCCCGGCAGTGAGGGGCGCTGGTCACTCGTGAGGCGGGAGGAGACTCGCAGCGTCGCCGAGCAGCGCGCGGCGCGCGCGCGCCTGCTCCTGGATCGGCACGGCATCGTGAGCCGCGAAATCGTCAACGCCGATGGCCTCGGTAGCTTCGCCGAGCTCTACCCGGTCTTCAAAGCCATGGAAGATGCGGGCAAGGTGCGGCGTGGCTACTTCATCGCCGGTCTCGGCGGCGCCCAGTTCGCGCAACCGGGCGCGGACGAACGGCTGCGCCTCAAACCCGACGAAAAGCCCGCGGTCGCTCTGGCCGCCACGGATCCGGCCAATCCCTACGGCGCCGCCCTACCCTGGCCGGAGAGCGAGCCGCGGCCGCAGCGCACGCCGGGCGCGCTGGTCGTGATCCAGCAAGGTAAATTGCTCGGCTATTTGAGCCGCAACGACCGTGCTCTCTCGCTGTTCCTGACCGAGGAGGAACCGGCCCGGAGTCACGAGCTTGCCGCGCTGCTCGCCGCCCTCAAGACCTTGGTCGGCCCGAGCAGGCGCCGTGTGCTCCTGATCCAAACCATCGATCGCCAGGAGGCCCGCAAGTCTCCCCTGCTGCCGGAGCTCCAAGCAGCTGGCTTCACCGCCGGCGCGTCGGGTCTCAGCTGGCGGCGCGGCCCGGCGCCCCTCGACGAAGCCGACCTGCTCGAAGATGCCTGAGGGTGACTCGATCTTCAAAGCCGCCGCGCAGCTCCACGCCGCGCTGGCGGGTCAAACCGTCACGCGCTTCGCAACACCGGTGCCCGAGCTGAAGGAGCAGTCGGTCGCCGGCCAGCAAGTGGTTCAGGTGCGGGCACACGGCAAGTACGTGATTATGGAGCTCTCGGACGGGCGGGCGCTGCTCAGTCACCTGCGCATGCAGGGCCGCTGGATCGTGTACGACAAGGCGCGCCTGTCCTCGCGCCAGCGCGCCTGGCTCGAGCGCGAGCCGCGCTGGGACGACGAGCAGACGACCCTGATCCTGGAAACCAACGCGGCCGTCGCGGTGCTCCAGCACGCCGCCGTGGCGGAGCTCGCTCCGCTATCCGAAATCGAACGCCACTTGGCCAGCCTGGGGCCGGATTTGCTCGCCCCCGACTACGACGGGAACGAAGCCCTGCGTCGCTTGCGCGAGCATCCGGAGCTCAGCATCGGGGAAGCCCTGATGCTGCAGTCGGTCGTGGCGGGAATCGGCAACGTCTACAAGTCGGAGACGCTGTTCCTCGAAAAAGTGTCGCCTTGGGCCACGGTCGGCTCGCTCGACGACGCGACGCTGGCCAGGCTGCTCAAGCGCGCACGCGAGCTGATGCGCCGCAATCTGAAGGGACCGCGGCGCACCACCTTCGGGACCTTCGCCGGCTCGGCCTATTTCGTGTACGAACGCAGCGGCCAGCACTGCCTGAAATGTGACTGCAAAATCCGCATGCTGCGCCAGGGCACCTTGCAGCGCTCGACTTACTTTTGCCCCGATTGCCAAAGCGTCGCAAAGTAAGAGCATGACATCGGGAAGGGTCTTGAGGCTGCGTTTCCTGGCCGTGCTCTCGGGAGGCATGGCGCTCGCCGCCGTGCCCCTGGCCTGCAACTCCGTAGACGGCGAAAAAGAGGACCTCCGGCCGAGCTGCAGCTCCGGCTCACCAACGGTCCAGTGCTTCGCGCCCGGCTCGACCCATTTCAACTTCGGCAACACACCCACCCCGCAGCCCACGCCGACACCGAGTCCACTTCGCGCTCATGGTCGCCTCACCCCCGGGGAGCTCGGGCTCATTGCTCGAGCCGCGAAGCGCGATGTGATCGCGCCGTGCGCCGCCGCCCTGGCCTGACGCGCCCCGGCATGGGTGTCCCAGCGTGCACCTGCTGAACCAGGCGGATAGCGGCTAGTCTCTACTTACGAGGCCCGCGTGAACGTCAAGTTACTCATCGATGCGATCGTCCAGCAGACGACGGTGTTGATCGCCCAGCTTTCGACGGCGGCCGGGGTCCGGGCGCCGCTCGCACACGTCGCCGATCAGGTGTTCGTCGAGCTTTCGCGCGAGCTGGAAAGCCAGGGTCTCGGACGCAAGGTGGTCGCCGACATGTTCGGGATGGCGCTGCGCGGCTACCAAAAGCGCGTCCAGCGCCTGACCGAGAGCGTCACCGTGCGCGACCGCACCCTGTGGGAAGTAGTGCTCGAATACGTCCGGGAACGCGAGCACATCACGCGTCGCCAGATCGTCGCGCGCTTCTCGCGCGATTCCGAGGCGGCGGTCGCGGCGGTACTGCACGACCTGGTCACGAGCGGCCTGCTCTACGCCTCGGGGCAGGGCCAGGCCACGCTGTTCCGGGCGACGCCCGAGAGCGCGCTGCAGGCCCTGGCCGGTGAAGGTGCGCTGGATTCATTGAGCGCGATGGCAGTCGCCATGGTCTATCACCAGGACGGCGTGGGCGTGGCCGAGCTTGCCGAGCGCTTGGCGCAGGACGAAGCGCTCGTTCGAAGAGCGGTCCAGCAGGCGCTCGAAGACGGGCGCCTGAGGACGGACGATCCGCAGGGGCTCGGGGCGCTCCACGCTCCCGAGCTGGTGATCGCGGTCGACTCCGAAACCGGCTGGGAAGCCGCCGTCTTCGATCACTTCCAGGCCATGGTCAGCGCGCTCGGAGCCAAGCTGCGCACCGGGACGGCGCCGCGGTCGAGCCAGGGCGACCTGATCGGCGGCTCGACGCTGACCTTCGATATCGACCCGAAGCATCCGCTCGAGGCGGAGGTGCTGGGCCTCTTGGCGCGGGTACGGGTGGACCTCAATGAGCTGTGGCAGCGCGTGTGCGCCCACAACGCCGCGCATCCCCTTTCGGAAGACGAGCGCGTGCGCGTGCGCTTTTACTTCGGTCAAAACGTGATCAGCCCCGAGGAAACGGTCAAAGTAGTGGGAGAAACGACATGACGGCAGGTAGACACTGGCTCCTGGCTCTTGCTCTGGTCGGGCTGGCGCTCGGCTGCGGCGGGACAACGCAAGGCAGTGAGCGCGAGAGCGGCAACACCAACTGGCTCAAGGAATGCACTATCGACGCGCAGTGCGGCGGCGCGCTCATGTGTCTGTGCGGGCTGTGCCGCACGCCCTGTGAAGGCGCGACGCTCTGCGACCTCGAACCAGAACGATCCTGCGTCGCCGCGCAGGCCGACGGCGCCGAGCCTGCGCCCGCACCCGAAGTGGCTCTCGAGTCGGCCGACGCCGAAGCTTACGCAACCGATTTGGCGCTGCTCGACGACGGCTCGGTCGTGCTGGTGGGCGGCACCGACCGCATGACGCTCGGAAGCTTTGCGCCGACTTACCCCACCTTCTGGCTGCGCCGGCTGCATCCCGATGGCTCGATGGCGTGGGACTACACCGAGCCGCCGCTCGAGCCGGGCAACGTCGGGACCGGCCGCAGCGTGGCGGCCTTGCCGTCGGGCGAGGTGGTGGCGCTCAGCACCATCTACGACGGCACCGATACGCCTGCACTGCGCCGCTTCGGCGGCGACGGCGACCTGCTCGAGAGCTGGTCGCTGGATCCCGGTATCACCACGCTACGCGCGGCGCCGGGCGGCGAGCTGTTCGGGAGCGGCAGCCGCCTCATCGAGGACCGTGAGGGCCGGCCGTTCGTTTCCGCGTGGCTGGGGCGCATTGCGGGGCAAGCGATGGTGTGGGAGTGGGCGCGTGAGGGCAGCGACGGTAGCATCAGCGCGGTAGGCGCGCTGGCCAGTAGCGACGCGGGCGATCTGGTGGTGGGTGGCACGCTGGGCATCGAGCAAGAAAGCAACGCCGCCGTGCCGTGGCTCGCCCGCTTCGACGCCAGCGGCACCGCGCTCTGGCAGCAAGCCATCGAGCCCGACCAACACTCGGCCTGCCTCGGCACCCAGGTCGGCATGACCGCCAGCGGCGCCTCGCTCGCCGCGGTCAGCAGCTGCGCAGGCCCCTGGGTGCGCGCCTATGACACCGCCGGCAAGGTGCTGTGGGAACGCCGCTTCGAGCGCACCATCTCCGCGCTCGTGGGCCTCGACGACGGCGGCTACGCGATTGCGCTCGGCTCGATGGAGAGTTGGTACCAGGTTGACCCTCCGCCCGCCACGCTGCTGCGCTTCGACGCCGAGCATCGCCTAGTGTGGCAAGTTGAGCTCGAGCAGTGTTACTCGTTCGAGCGCCTCGTCGTCGCTGAAGAAGGCCTGCTCGCGCTAGCGGGCTGCCCCCAAGGGTACGCGCTCAACCTCTATGCAGACCCTTGAAGGTCGGGTCTAACGCACGGGCAGGTCCTTACAGCAGCGAAAACCGAGATGGTAGTTGCGATGCGCGTCCTTGGCCATCAGCTTGCCTTGATGCCAGGCCAGCGCGCGCCAGCGGCAATCGTCCTCGTGCGCGTCGGACTGCTGGAAGATGAACCAGCTGCCCTTCATTTCGTTGTCGCCGGTGCCGCCTCGGCTCCCGAGCTCTTCGGCGACCAGCGGTAGATTCATGTGCTCGGCAGCGTTGCCGTGCTGGTCGTAAACACCCAGGCTACTCACGCATTCCGGAAAAGCCCCCGCAGGGTAAGTGTTGCTGCCGCACAGCTCCCAGGTGGGCGTGTAACACTTGGGGCTCTTGCGGCTGCCAGTCGCGCAGAGCGCGTGGTTCTTTTGCTTGCCGTAGGCCCACACGAGCTCGCGGTCCCTGTTGTGCAGGTACTCCTGCTGCAGGCGCCTCTCGCCAAACGTGTACTCTTGCTCGGGCGGGTAGAGCGCGCCCGCGCACGCGCCTTCCCACTCGTGGGCGTCGCACAGACGCTTGCCCTGGGCCTGACACAGTAGCTGCGCCTGATCCGACTTCACCCAAGTCACGGGATAGTCGCAGGCGATGTTCGGGTACTCGTACTGGTCGATGCACAGCGCGGCGCTTTCGGCGTTCTGGCCGCGCGCCGGATCGAACACCGCCACCATGTTCGGCGCGCCGCAGCGCGCGTCGCCTTCACGAATCTTCGCCTTGGCTCGCAGCGTCACGCACTCCGCGCGCGTCATCGGATGCTCGGTGATCTTGGGATTGCCCTGACCCATCCAGCGCGACCCCTCGAAGATGGCGCGCGTCTTGGCCAGCGACTCGTCGCTCAGCCCGAGCTGCGACTTCATGTTCTTGAACAGCACCTCGCGCTGGACGTCGATGCTGTCGGGATTTTCGTCCAGCAGCGCTGGTAACGCTGGCTCCGACGGCATCGCCAGAGCGCTGCTCGGCGGCGGCGCGGATGGGGGCGTGCTCGGCAGGGCCACGCGCGAGCCGGACGGCTGCGGGCCGGTGCCGTGCTGGCGTACGGCTTTCAGCGCCGCGGCCAGCACCAGGCCCGAGACCGCGAGCCAGAACGCGACCGTCAGGATGCGCCGAGCGGGATGCGATGCGGACCGGGTCACGAGCTTCCGCGCTGCTTGTTAGCAGCCCTGGCGTCGAGCATGCTGCATTCCTGTTGGGGCCGGGCCCCAACACCCGCGAGACCGTGACCGCCCTGATCTGTCCCCATCAGCCGCTGTGCCCGGGCTGTCCGCGGCTCGCTAAGCCCGACACGCCCCCTGCAGCCCTCGAGCGCCTGGCTGCCCTGGCCAATCGACTGTCGGCCCCCGAGCCACGACTGCACGGAAGCCCGCCCACTGCGTTTCGTTATCGAGCACGCCTGGCGATACGCGGCCGAGCCGATGCCCCCAAGCTCGGCATCTTCGAGCAGGGCACGCATCGCGTGGTCCACATCCCGCGTTGTCTGGTGCACCACCCGCTGATCAACCGTGTCGCCTCCGCGGTGCGCGACGCGCTGGCGCAGCATCGCGTGCCCACCTACTCGGATAGCGCCCACGCCGGCATCGCCCGCTACGTGCAGGTGGTGGTCGAGCGCGAAAGTCAACGCGCACAGGTCACGCTGGTCAGCAATGCTTCAGCCCCGGACGGCCTCGAGCCCGTCTTTGCCAGCCTGCAGGCCGCGCTGGGTCCCGAGCTGCAGGGCCTGTGGTGGAACGGCAATCCAGATCGCACCAACACCATCTTGGGCCCGCACCTCCGGCACATCTGCGGAGAACGCTATGTCCTCGACCGCTCCGGCAGCGCGCAGATCTTCTACCCGCCGAGCGCGTTCGGGCAGAGTCACCTGGAGCTGGCAATGCAGCTTGCAGCGCGCGTACGTGAGCTGGCTCGACCCGGCGATCGCATCAGCGAGCTTTACGCTGGCGTGGGCGCGATTGGGCTGGGCCTGGTCGAGACCGCCAACACCTTGCACCTGAACGAGCTCGGTGAAGGATCGGTCGAAGGCTTGCGGCTCGGCGTGGCAGCATTGCCCGACACCGCGCGCAGCCGTGTTCGGGTCCATGCGGGGCCAGCCGCGGATTTCGTTGGCCTGATCGGGCAAAGCGACTTCGTGATCGCCGATCCACCCCGCAAGGGCTTGGATGCGGCAGTCGTGCGAGCACTCGCGGATGCACCACCGGCACGCTTCGCTTACGTCTCCTGCGACGTGGATTCGTTCGAGCGCGACATCGCAGCCCTGACGGACGCTTTTCGCCTCACGCAGCTCGAGGCCTACGACCTCTTCCCGCATACCGAACGCCTCGAAATGCTCGCTTTGTTCGAACGACGTTGAGAAAGCAAATCAGGACCGCGCCCCTTTTCGGCCTTCCGCGCCGGATCCGCGACGCGCCGGGGACGCCACCGGAGTCGGGACCGCGGTATTTCGGGTTGAAAGCCCGTCTCCACTTTGGGAAATCATCAATCTATCCGATTAGTTGAGAACATAGCGTTCGGGTCCGAGCGCGCCTTGACAGATACCTCTAAAGTTTCAATAATTCGTGAAAGCGGACCGGCCGCTTCACGTTGATGAGTCAGCTCGAGTCCCCCGATCGAACGCTCCACCTCCTGGAGCGCGGCCTGTCTGAAGCCGCCAGCTCGACCGCCCTGCAGTGGCTGAGCGTGCCCGCCCCAAAGCTACAGGCCGAGGCGCTGCTCAGCGTCGAACCCCAAGCGGATGCCTGGTACTGGTCGGACGGGCGCGATCAGGAGTTCGTCGGCATTGGCGTCGCGAAACGGCTGACCGGTCATGGACCCGGCCGCTTCGAGAGCATCGATCGCCAGCTCCAAGAGCTATGGGGTCTGCTCGCGCCGCATCAGGAGGTCGAAGCCGGCACGCCCGAGCCGCGCGTGGTTGGTGGTTTCGCGTTCCAATCCGGTCGCTCGAGTCAGCCGCCGTGGGATGGCTTTGGCGAGGGCCAGCTGATCTTGCCACGCCTGACGTACACGCGCCGCGAGGACCGCGCGTGGTTGACACTGGCGGCAGCGCCGCAAGAGCTCGCCTCTCCAGCAGAGCGTGCGCGTTTCCTGAACGAGGCGGCGCAGCTAGTCGCGGCGGCCGGCGCCCGAGACAGCCTGGAAGGCGCGCCCGGTCCATTCGAGCTGATCGAGCCGAGCGCGAAGCAGTGGGGCGACCAGATTGAGCTCGTGAAACGCGCCATCGCCGAGGGCTCGTTCGAAAAGGTCGTGCTGGCGCGCCGCGTGCTGGCGCGTTTCGCTCGGCCGCTTTCGCCGGCGCGGGTGCTATCGCGGCTGCGCGAGAGTAGCCCGAGCTCGCCGCGTTTCGCGCTGCGGGTTGGAGGCAGCACCTTCATCGGTTCGCCGCCGGAACGGCTGCTGGCCAAGACCGGTCAGCGCATCGAGACCGAAGCGGTGGCCGGCTCTCTGCCGGCGAGCGAAGCGGGGGCCGCCGAGCAGCTGCTGAGCGACGCCAAGCTGCTCGCGGAGCACGCGCCCGTGGTGCAGGACTTGGTGGAGCGCCTGCGCCCCATCGCCGACCTACAGCCCCTGCCGGAGCGGCCGCTGCCGCATCGAGCTCGCCACATCCTACATCTCAAGACGCCGATCAACGCGACCCTACGTGCGCCGGAGCGTGCGCTGTCATTGCTCTCGCGCATTCACCCGACGCCAGCGGTGGGCGGCTACCCGACCAGCCCCGCGCTCGGTTTCATCGCCGAGCACGAGCCCGAAGAGCGCGGCTGGTACGGCGGCCCCATCGGCTGGATCGACGCGCAGGACAACGCCGACTTCGCGGTCGCGCTGCGCTCTGGCCTACTCACGCGCGACCAGGCGCACCTGTACGTCGGCGCCGGCATCGTCAGCGGTTCGGACAGTGACAGCGAGCTCCAGGAAACGGGCTGGAAGCTCAAGGTGCTGCTGAGCGCCTTGGGTTGATCCCGCGGCCCTTACCAGCGAAGGCCGGGTCGTTCACCTGGTTATCGGCAGGACGCTCGCGACGGTAAGCTCGAGGTCCGGATAGCGTTCTGCAGAGATCACCGCAGCGGCATCGTGACGTTGAACCTGCCAGTAACGGCCACCGCCCGGCTTGCGATACACCTCGACGCAATGCTCGACGAGGTTGACGATCCAATACTCCGGCACGCCGCAGTCGGCATAGACGCGAAGCTTGGAACCGCGGTCGTAGTCGAGCAAGCTTTCGGCCACCTCGATGATCAGATCCGCGCCGCTCGGGTGGTCCGTTTCGTAGTTGCCGAGCGGGACGATCGCGAGGTCGGGTTGCGGCTCCGAGACCTCCAAAGCGGCGAAGGGATTCTGCACGCGCACCAGCGCGCGCCCAGCCAAGCGCGGTACCCACCACGCAGTCAGCTTGTCGATGGTCGAGCTGTGCGGCGGCCCAATCGGGCTCATGCGGACGAGCCGCCCGTCGAGCAATTCGATGCGCTCGCCCTCGAACGCACCGAGCTCGACGAGCTTGTCGAACTCCACGCGCCGCAAGGGGCGAACAGCCAAGTCCAGCGGATCAGCCATACTTCTGCTCCTAAAGTAGCACCCATGTCACCCAGCCGTGGAAGACGGCTCTCAAGGACCCTAGGCCGGCGGGGGCGCGCTGCTAGCCCGGCGGGAGCATGCTGTCGACCTTCCCAGTCACGAGCCAGACCAGCGCATCCCGCAGCAGCGGCACCGAGTTGGTCGTCAGCACCGATTCGACATGGAACTGAAAGCTACAGAAGTGCTCGGCGCGCAGCGCCGTGACCCTGCCGTCGGGTTCGCTCGCGATCTCGATGTCGGTCGGGACCGAGTCGGGGCGCCGCGCGAAAAACGTGTTGTAGAAACCAACCGGCTCGCGACGGCCAAAGAGATCGATCGACTTTTGCACGCCTTGCAGCGGCGGATCGGTCGGCTCGACACGCATGCCGAGGCGGTGGCACAGCACCTGATGCCCCAGACACACGGCCACGAAACGCGCGCGACGGTCGAGCAGGTCCTGCACGAAACCATGCATCAGCTTCATCTTGGGATCGTTCAGGTCGGTCGGATCCCCTGGGCCCGGTCCGACCAGCACCAGCTCACTGTCCTTGATCAGGGGAGCAGCCTCACGATACAGCGCCACGTGTGCGCGCATGCCGAGGTGCGTGAGCACGTGCTTGAGCATGTGCGTGAACTCGTCCTCGTTGTCGATGATCAGGACGCTTTTGCCCTCCAGACGTGAATCGATGTACGACTTGTGCTGCTTCTCCATCCAGAAACGTGACAGGTACTTGTTGCGCGACTCCAAGATCTGATCGACCGTCGCGTCGCGGTACATGCCGAGAGTTTGCCGAGTCGGCTCCGCGCTTTCGATGGCGCGCAGCAAGCCAGCCGCCTTGGTCTTGACCTCCCGGCACTCATGCTCCGGCACCGAGTCGCGCACGATGCTAGCGCCGCTCTGGATGGTGGCCTCCCCTTCCGCCGTGACCTCCATCGTGCGGATCGTGATGGCGCTGTCCAAAAACTCTTCCCCCGACTCGTCCAGACCAGTGATCAGGAGCGCGCTCGAGTAGTAGCGCCGCGACTCACGTTCGTACGTCTTGATCACGCGCGCAGCATTCTCGAGCGGGCTGCCGATCATGGTTGCGGCGAACATCGAGTCGCGAAACGCGTCCATCACGTCGCCGCTGGTATGACCCTGCAGCAAGTATTCGGTATGGATCAGCGTGCTCATTTCCTTCAGATAGGGGCCGTGCACGTCACCGCCCGAGCTGCAGATGCGCGACATCATCTTCAGCTCTTCGTCCACCACCTGGAACAGCTCGTTGATCTCCTTGGGATCGCACAAGAACTCGATCAGGTCCGCGCGCGACTTGAGTAGCGACTTGGGCAGCGTGCCAGAAATCGGATTCATCTTGACCACACCACCGCGGATCGTGACGTGCCGCTCCGGCGACGAGCCGACGAAGAAGCGCTCGCCGTCGTGAAAGCAGAAGGTCATGTAAGCGCCGAACTCGTTGTTGGCCAGGCGCCGGAAGATGGCGTTGGCAATCATCCAATCGAAGTCGAGGAGCTTGATGCGCGCCTTGCGCGAGAGCAGGAAGTTCGAACCCTCACCGCGGCAGATCTCGTCCTTGATGATGCGAGCGACGTTGGCCTCGAACTCGCAGTCGTCCATGTCGAAGGTCGGCGCGCCCGACGTGCGCACGGCCGGCGCGCGGCCGGCGGGCAGCACGTCGTCGAGCTGGATGTCGCGCAGCTCGGTCGCGACCAGCGAGATGATCTCCTCGCCGTTATCGTGCACGTCGAAGCCACGCTCGCGCAGCTGGGAAAACGGCACCATGCTGTACGCTGGCCAGCGCCCGCGCCTCGGCACCTCGGAAAGCAAGCGCTGCTTTCGGATCTCACCGCTCGCGTACTGGGTTTTGCCGTCCTGATGAGTCAGGCAGTAGGGCGCGTCGAACTCGAGCATCTTCGGGAAGCGTCAGCATACGGCCCCAGGCCATGCTAGCAAAGCCCCACGACTACTCGAAAGAGCACACGTACTCGGCGATGCCGATCGCGACTTTGATGTCGAAGCCGGATTTGCCGGGCACGTAGAAAGAGCTACCGGCCTCGTATTTCTTCCAGGTCTGCTCGCCATCGAGCCGAACCTCACAGCTACCAGCCGTCATAGCCATGCGCTCGGGCGCATCGGTACCGAAGTGGAACTCACCCGGGTAGATCAGGCCCAATGTCTTCTTCGAGCCATCGGCAAACTTGATGGTGTGGCTCACGACCTTGCCCTCGAAATAGACGTTGGCCTTGGCGACTGCGGTGACGTTCGAAAACTCTGCCTCTGACATGGGCCGCGGATGGTGTCACGGCCGAGCGGGCTGTCAACTGCCGTGCGCCGCCGGGCGCTCTAGTCCCCACTGCCGTCGAGGCCCATGTTCTCGCCGAAGCCGTCGGCGCGGGTGGTCTTGAGGGCTTCGCCGTTCGGGCCGTCGCGGCGCACGATCATGGTGTAGCGCGAGGTGGTGTCTTCGCTCTCGCGCGCCACGACCGTGATCACGTTGATGCCAGGCTGAAGCTCGGTATCGAGCGAGAACCTGAGCTTGGTCGGGTCGTCGGCCTTGCGGTTCGACTGGTAGAAGACCTTGCGCGCGCCGACGAAGATGAACGCGTCCAGAACGCGATCGCTATCGACGGCCTGGCCCTCGATGTGCACCTTCGGGTCGCGGGTCGCGAGCTTGGCGGGTGTCACCTCGATCAGCGGCGGCGAATGCGAGAGCAGCGGCCTCACCGCCAGCTTGAGCCCGCCGGCGGCGCCGTCGCGCAGCGCCTTCGTCTCGACGAAGCCGAAGCGGTCGTCGCCCAAACCCACCTTCGTATAGGGACCGAAGGTGGCAAGCTTCTCCACTACCGCGCCCTTCTCCAACTCCGCCACGACCGGCGCGGCGCCGAGCGGCTGACCGCGCACGCCGGCGGCGGCTGTTAGCGATACCTTGCCCTGCGCCTTGACCAGCGACAGCGGTGTCTTGCTCAGGGGCAGCTTGACTTTCTCGCTCGAACCGACGCGCAGATCGCGATCGGTCACGCTGAGCTCGAAGTTGACGAAGCTCTCCTGCAGCTTGTCCAGCACGTCGAACGTGAACGCCACGGTGCGCGCGTCGCCCGGCTTCAAGTGCGACACGTCGAAGCGACCAGCGTGCAGCAGCAAGCCATCGCCGGTCAGGTTGCGTATGTTGGCCTGGGACTCGAACGACTTGCCCTTGCCCACGTTCTTGACCGTCATGTAGACGGTTGCGCCCTCACCGAGCGAGATCTGCCCGTCGCCGTTGCCCGGACGATTGTCGACCACCTGGTAGGTGTAGGCGAAGATTGGTTGCGGCTGCGCCGTGATGGTGGTGCGAAGCTCCGATTCCTGCGGCGGCTCCGAGCCCTCGGCGAAAAAACGCACCTTGACCACGTCGGAGCGCGTGTCCGCATCGAGCGGGATCTTGCAAACGCGCTTGGCGTCGAGCGGCAGCGGCTCGGTCGAGCCCGCCTTGCGCCCTTCGATGTCGCAGAAACCCAGCGGTACCGCGGCGGTCTTGGTTTCGCCTGGCCCCACCTTGCCGAACACGAGCTCCTTCTCGTCGAAGTAGCCGGCGTCACTCTTGGTGATGGCGCGCAGCTGATACACCGGGCTATTGCTCTTGTTCTTGACCGAAACCTTCAGCGACATCTGCTCGCCCGAGCTGACCGTGTCGCTGGGACGATCGGTTTTTGCGGTCACCTCGAAGTCGCTCGGCTTCGGCGGATTGGCGAAATCCTTGGGCGGTGCCGCCCAGTCGAGCTCCAGGCGCTTCAGGTCCGCGCTGACCGCGTCGATCTCGGCGGCCTGCAGCTTTTCGAGCACGGCCTTGGACGCGCGCAGCTGATCCAGCCGCTTGCCCGGCGCGAGTCGGCCCGCCAAGTCGCGCGCGATCTTGATCGGCATGTCCAGCTCGAACTCGTCTTCGAGATCTCCACCGCGCTCTCGAATCTTGGCGCGCTCCGTCTCCGGTAGGTTGAAGCGCATGTGGAAAAAGGAGGGCTCCATCGCGCGCCGAGCCGCGCCGGTCAGACTCTTGGTCAGGTCGCGCTCGCGCAGCGCGTGCTCGGAGCGGTAAAGGTCCATCTCGAGCGTGTCGGCGGTCATCGGATCCAGCTCGACGTCGGGCGCGACGCCGGTGCCCTGAATCGAGATGTCGCCCGGCGTCAGGTATTGAGCGATGGTCAGCTTCAGCGCGGCCTTTTCGGGGGTCACGTTCGGAAACACCAGCTGCACCGAACCCTTGCCGAACGTGGTTTGACCGAGAATCACCGCGCGATCCAGGTTCTTCAGCGCGCCGGCCACGATCTCGCTGGCACTGGCACTCGAGCCGTTGACCAGCACCGCGATCGGATAGTTCGGCTCGGTACCGGGGCGCGTGGCGCGCTTCTCCTCCCGACCTTCGGAGGTGCCGACCGTCGAGACGATCACGCCGTCGTCCAGGAAGCGATCGGCAATCTTGGCAGCCTGCTCCAAGAGACCGCCCGGGTTGCCGCGCAGGTCCAGCACCAGGCCCTTGATTTTCTCTTTCTTGCCGAGCTCGCTGAGCGCCTCGTCGAGCTCGTCGTAGCTCGACGCCTGGAATTGCTTGAGCCTGATGTAGCCGACCCCGCCGCCCAGCGCGCGGTAGTCGACCGACTTGACCTGGATCTCTTCACGGACGAGCTCGAACGGGCGTGAGCCGGTCCAGCCTTCGGTTCCGTCGCGGTGAATCCACACCGTGACCTTCGAGCCCGGCTTGCCGCGCAGCCGCCCGACCGCGTCGTCCAGCGGCATGTTCAGGGTCGACTCGTTGTTGATCTTGGTGATGCGATCCAGCCGTTTCAAGCCGGCGCGGCCGGCCGGCGTCCCGGGCATGGGCCGCATCACGGTCAGCGCCTGATCACGGATCGAGATCACGATGCCCAGGCCTCCGAAATGACCGGAGGTGGACAGGTTCATCTCGCGATACGCTTCCGGGCTCAGGAAGACGCTGTGTGGATCCAGGGTGCGCAGCATGCCGTTGCACGCGGCGTACTCGACCTCGCGCAGATCCACCTCGGTATCCTTGAGGTTTTGCTGCAAGAAGGTGAAGACTTGACGCAGTCGGGCCGCGACGTCCCACGGCCCCTGCACGTCGTCCACCCGGAACTCGGACGACTCGCTGTCGACCTGCACCTTGACGGTCTTGGACTTCTCTTCGTGGCGTACGATGACCTGCGCCACCTCACGCTGGATCTCGTTCAGAGCGGACAGAAACATCTGCCGCGGCTTGACGCGACTGGGGTCGACGTACTTGTTGCGAATGGTGTTGAGCGTCTCGTTGACGGCGACCAGCTGCGTGAGATCGTAGGGAACCTTGGGCTGCCCGGAGGCCGTGACCGCATGTGCCGCTTCGAGGCCGCGCCACATGCCCCCCGTGCCTGACTGCATCGAGAAATACGAGGCGATGCCGAAGACCGTGAGGATCAGGATCGCGCGGCCCAGCCGCTCGAGAAGTCGCATGCGGCGAGTATAGCTGCGGGGGGCCGCGGGGGAACGCCCGGGCCGCTTTTGTTGTAGATACACGCCGTACCGTGCCCCACCACGAGCTTCACGACCCGCGCGGACATCACTACTTTCCGGGATACCTCAAGGCGCGCGACCGGGCGGAGCTGATGAAATGGCTCAGCGAGCTACGACCGATTTGGGAGAAGCGCTACTCGACCCTCCGCGCGCCGCCCGAGGGTCAGGCGCAACGTGAGCTCCTGAGGCCCGTGTACTGGCTCGGCAACTGGCAGTTCGCGTGCCTCGATTACTACCGGCCGCCGCGCGGCACGGTGGATCGCTGCGTGGCCGCGGAGCCGTTTCCGGAGGTGCTCGGGTGCGTTGTCGCGGATGCGGAGCACCGCATAGCCAAACTATTCAGTCGCCAGGATATTCCCGCTGGCTACCGCCTCAACACCTGCCTGGTGAACTTCTACGGAGCCCGGCTCCAGGGCGAGCGTTGGGTCGACACCGCGCGTGTCGGCGAGCACCGCGACTTCGAGCCCGGCCCGGTGGCGTCGCTCTCGATCGGCGAGCGTGCGCTGTTCCAGTTCGTGAAGTCGAGGCGCATCGGACAGCGCGAAGCGCCGCTGATCTCCCAATGGCTCGATGACGGCAGCTTGCAGATCTTCGGCGGGCGGCTGCTGAAGGACCGCGTGTTTCATCGAGTGCAGCGTGTGGACCGGCGAGCTGGCGTGGAGCTACCGCCCGACATCGCGGGCTTTCGAACGCGGCGCATCAACTTCACGTTCCGCTACGTCCCGGTCGAGCACGTGGTGCCGTTCCAGCGACTCGGTCGGCAGGCGCGGGAGGACGTGCGCGGTTACCTGAAGGAGCTGGCGCAAAGCTCGCGTTTCTTTCAGCGCGCCCTCTCGGCCCGTTGACGACCTCTAGTCGCCGGCCCTACTGTCCCGGCGTGGTACTGGTAGCGCCGACCTCTGACGAGATCTTCTCGGCGCCATCTGGCTGCTTCGCGCCTATGGCGCTGGGCGCCGGATCCCGCACTTCCACACCGGGCTGCGCGCCGTCGCGGCGAATCGAGTAGCGTACGAGCGCGCGCAAAGCCTTGTTGCGCTCCACGTTGCCGAGCACCAGCTTCAGGTCCTCGTACACCGAAGGATCCACGAGCAAGGCGCCCAGCGTTCCCTTGCCGGACTTCACGTCCGCGACGATCTGCTTCAAGTCGCCGCTCATCTGATTGAGATTGCTCATCATCTGCTGCGAGCCCTCATCACCGTAGATGACGCTGCGCGCCAGGCCGTTGCCATCCCGAATGCCCTTGAGCGTGAGCCGCAGCTCGTCCGCGGCGCCGCCAAACTGGCTGACCGCCTTGGCCGATTCCTCTCCGTAGAGCACCTCGTGGGCCAGCCCGGGTCCGTTCTGAATCCGGCCCAGAATGGCGTTGATGCTGGCCGTGGTCTGGTTGAGCTGAGCCGTCGCTTGTTCCAGGTTCTGCATGACCTGCGAGAGCCGCTGCGACTCCTCTGGGCTCTTGATCAGCTTGCCGACGTAGCCTTCCCCGCCGTCGACCGACTTCAGAATACCCGACATCGACTCGGCGCTGCTGCGCAGGCTGCCGTGGAGCTTTTCATCGGCCAGCTGACTGGTCGTCTTCTCCAGGTTGGTGACGACCTTCTCGACCTGCACCGTGATCGTGCCCAGCTTGCTCATCAGCTGCCCGACGTCGTCGCCTCCCTTCGATGGCACCTCACCACCTTCCGGGATCTGCGGCAGCTTTTGGTTACCGACCGTGATCACGATCATCTTGTCGCCGAGCAGGCCCTTGCCTTCGATGGTGGCGACGCTGTCCTGACGGATCCGGCGCGACTCATCGCGCACGATCGACATCCTGACGTGAATGCGTTTGTCGTCTGCAACCTCACCATACTTGACTTCGGTGACGTTGCCGATGTCCACACCGCCCATGCGCACCGGCGAGCCGCGCCTGAGGCCCGCCACGTCCTCGAAATGCGCGTTGTAGAATAGCTTCGTTTCGAAGAGCTTGCGCTCCTCACCGACTAGAAACACCACGAAGCCGATGACCATGAGCCCCGCGAGCGTGAAAGCTCCGACCTTGAACTCACGCGAGATCGCCATCGCTCACTTCTTCACGGCCCATGGTGGATCACTATCTTCCCACTTCCACCGCACACCGCAAACACGGTTTGTCAGCCATTTCCGGCCCACCGTACCAAGGAATCAACAGGGAGGCGGGGAGACGAGGAGGTTTCTTGGCGCCCACACCGGATTCTCGCTGGCGTCGCTTTTCATCGAGCCTGTACGCAGCGTGCACAGCGTCGCAAACGACGAAATCTAGCTGGGGCAGGGGCCCCAGCCCGACGAGACATGTGAGTCTTGGAAGAAAAGATCACGATCGGCGAGAGTAGGAGCCACCCACGAGACCAAAACCGGCGAGGCCGGCGCGCGTTGCGGTCTAGCCCGCGATAGTCGCTAGACCCGGCAGGAAACCTGCTCGAGCTCGACATCTCAGCAAAACTTGACTCATCTGTCACGGAAAGCGGTTCTCAAGGAACCTAGTCCAGCCAGAGCTCGCTCGGGTGTCGTGGAAAGCCGGTCACGAAGCCGAGCGTGTAGCGCGCGTTGGCCTCGCCTAGAGCGCAAAAGCTCGCGCTGCCTTCGATCGTGTAGCGGTAGCCGTCGATGCCGAATGGGCCGAAGTAGCCGGCGCGCGCCAGCGCGTGAGCTACGCGCTCGCCCTGCTCCAAAAGCGAGCTGCGCTCC
>DATEDZ010000067.1:0-25474 GCA_035281385.1 Polyangiaceae bacterium | reverse complement strand
GAGAAAACCGGCGGGACGGGCGCCTGCTGCGTGAGGGTACGCATGAGCCGCCGGACATTTCGAGTGGTCTGCTCGCTCACGCGACCACGTAGAAACTCGCAAGAGCCCTACTATTCCCGAGGTAAAATCGCCCAAGTCGAGGCTAGGAGGCTGGTGTGAAACACCAGCTGTCCCAATCGGCGGAGCCGCCGCGTAGAGGGGAGGCTCAAGAAGCTTTGCTTCTTGAGGAGAGGAGGCGCGTGCCTCCTCCCTGAGAACCAGAAACCTAGCTGGGGCAGGGGCCCCAGCCCGACAAGACATGTGAGTCTTGGAAGAAAAGATCACGATCGACGAGAGTAGGAGCCACCCACGAGACCAAAACCGGCGAGGCCGGCGCGCGTTGCGGTCTAGCCCGCGATAGTCGCGAGACCCGGCAGGAAACCTGCTCGAGCTCGACAGCTCAGCAAAACTTGACTCATCTGTCACGGAAAGCGGTTCTCAAGGAACCTAGGAGGCTGGGTTTGAAAAACACCAGCCTCCTAGCCCACCAGCATCAGGGCCCTTTCTTCTTGGGATCCTCGTCGGGACAGCCGTCCTCGTCCTCGAACTCGTTCTTGGTTTCGGCCTCGTCGACGCATTCGTCGTCGGAGTCGAGGATACCGTCGCCGTCGTTGTCCGGATCGGGGCAGCCGTCGGTGTCGCTGGAGCCGTCGGTGTCCTCGGCTTCGGCCGGGCACTTGTCGCTCGCGTCCGGCACGCCGTCGTTGTCGTTGTCCGCTTCGTCCGGACAGCCGTCATCGTCCTTGTAACCGTTCTTGGTCTCCGCCTTGTCGGGGCAGCGATCGCCCGTGTCCGGCGTACCGTCCTTGTCGTTGTCGGCCTCGGGACAACCGTCCTGGTCTTCGAACGAGTCGATGTCCTCGGCCTGACCGGGGCACTTGTCCTGCTTGTCGGGGATGTTGTCGAGGTCGTTGTCCTGGTCGGGGCAGCCGTCGGAGTCCTCGTAGCCGTCCTTGTCCTCCGGCTCGGTCGGGCACGAATCGGCGGCACCGTCGATGCCGTCCTCGTCAATGTCCTTGCCTTCGGCGATGTACATCACGCCCAAGAAACCGCGCACCTTGGGCACGCCCACGCCCTGGATGATGCCTGTGCCGCCGCCCAGCGTGATCTGGATGGGCGAGCCGAGCGGAACGATCTGCGCTCCGAGCAGGCCCTCCATGCTGTTCTCGCCATTCTCGACGCTGAAGCGCGTGGTGCCGAAAGTCTCGGCCATCACCTTGAACACCGGGCTGATGCGATAGCCGGCGCCCACCGCGTAGCGAAACTCCGAGCCGATGCTAGTACCGCCGATCATCACACCCTTGCGGTAGACCCCGGCCAGGTTCGCGCCGAACGATATGCCTTGGGTCTCGCCGTCGAAAATCGCTCGCACACCGGCGTTGGGGTGCTTGTCACCCATGAACTTGTCTTCGGCCATGGCCTGGCCGAGGGGCGCAGTGACGAAGACGGCGGCGCCGAGGACGTACGGATTCTTCAGCTCACCCCAGAGCCGAAACTTACCTTCGATCTCCGGATCGCCTAGGCCGATCGCTTGCACGCCGTCGGGCTCGTTGTTTCCCGTCTCCGTGATGCCGACGCCCTTGAGCCATTGCACTGGGACGCGCAAACCGAGCTGCACGCGCGGTATGATCGTGAAGCTACCCAGGAAGTCACCGGTCAGCAGATTCTCGACGACTTTGACGTCCTGGCCGCCGCCGTCGCACTCGGACGGACGCTCGCACCTTACCACCGTGAGCGGCTCGAAGGCGTAGCTGACCATCAAGCCCGCGCTCCAAACCTTTTCGCCATCGGTGCGGGCGCCGCGCATCGTGAAAGAGTTGCGAGGCCCGGGAGCGGCCTGGAAGCGTTGGATGCTGGTACCGTGGTCGACCTCCTGCTGCGCCTGCGCGGTCGAGGCGATCAAGAGCGCGCCGAGCCCGGCGGTAGTGGTGATGAGCGGCAGCGCTAGACGTTGAATCGACGGCAACTGGCTTCTCCTGGAGTTTGGCAGCGGCGGGCCAAGCATACAGAGGCCCGAGCGGAAACCATGCTTTCAAACTGCGCGATGGAGCGCAATCGGTTTAGAGTCACCAGGCTTTGGCCGTTTGCGCCTCCTGCCTCAGCGTCCTGCTACCGGAGGCCAGGTTTTGCCCGCAGTGCGGCCTGGCTGTACCGGCGAGGGGCGCGCGCCAGCGCATCGGTCCCGGTAGCGAAGTCCTGCTTGGAGACTTCGGTAAGTGCATGCTCGGCCACGTCATCGGCGAGGGGGGTATGGGCGTGGTTTACCGCGGCTGGCTCTACTACAGTCCCGCCGGCCGGTTTGCGAACATTCCCCCTCATCCGGTGGCGCTCAAGGTTCTGCACCCGCTGATACGCGGGCGGGCTCGCGCCGAGCGCCTTTTCCGACACGAGGCGCACGTGGCCGGCAAGCTCTCCCACCCCAACATCGTCCATTGCTTTGGGTTGTTCGAGCACGACGGAGAGCTCTGTATCGTGATGGAGTTGGTGCAGGGCGAATCGCTGGCGGAGCTGCTGGAACGGGCCGGAGCCCAGCTCCCACGCCTGCCGTACGCCCAGGCCTGGCACTACCTGGCGCAGCTGCTGGGGGCGCTCGAGAGCCTACACAGCCTGGGTGTCGTACACCGGGACGTGAAGAGCGCCAACCTGCTGATCCGAACGGACGATATCGCCAAGCTGACCGACTTCGGAATCGCGCGATTGCCCGAGGAGCTGGCCAAGCAGAGCGGCGGCATGGCGCCCGGAACGGGGGCCTACATGCCGCCCGAGCAGGTGTTGGCTCAGCCGCTCGACCCTCGTGCCGACCTGTACGCGGCGGCCATCGTGATGTTCGAGATGCTCACCGGTACGACACCGTTCGACTCGCCCGAACGGAACGAGATGATGATTCGTGCCGCCCAGCTCGACGAGGCGCCTCCTCCCATCACCCGGATGGTACCGGGGGCGCCGAGCGCGCTCGATCTGGTGTTTGCCCGCGCCCTGGCCAAGAACAAGGCGCTTCGCTACGAAAACGCTCGCGCGCTCGGCGACGCCTTCCGGACCGCGCTCGGCCTGGCCGACTCCCCCGGCTGGAGGGCCCAGGCGGAGCTGTCACGCGTGGCCAAGACCCTGTCGATGTCGATGCCGGTCCCTGAATCGGTGACCGAGAAGGCGGTCCCGACCACCGTCGATGACCCCGTGCTCGCTCAGGTCGAGGCCGAGGCCGAGCGCTATCGCACCGACGTCATGACGAGCTTTAAGAAAGGCTGAGGTTGACAGTCTGGCGGGGCGGTGCGAAAGGGACTGCCGCCGCTGGGTTTACGGCGGAGTATCGATGCGAAAACGCTCCGCTTTACTGCTTTCGGCCTTCGGCACCGCCCTTAGCTTTCCCACGCTTGCGCAGCCGGCGCCCGACGCGAAGAAGCCGTTGACCGAAGCCAAGCCGGCCGAGCCCAAGCCCGCACCGGCACCAGCCGCGGCGCCTGCACCAGCAGCGCCTGTACCAGGGGCGCCCGCACCCGGCGCCGGCGATCAACCGGCCCCCGCCGTGGAAGCGAGCGAGCCGCCCGATGCCGAAGCAGAGCCCGCCCCGCCCGCGCAACCGCCGCTCACGCCGCTACCGGTCTGGCCGGAGCCCGAGAGGGACGCCGCGACGCTCAAGCGCCAGGGCGCCGAGCGACCCGGCACCGTCAAGCCGAGCGCGGGCAGCGCGGTCTTCGCAGAAGACTGGTGGAGCCACGCGCGCCCGATCCTCGAGTGGCACGGCAGTTTCCGCGCGCGCGGCGAGCTGTTCTACAAGTTCCACCTGGGGCGCAGTGATGCGCCGAGCCGCTCGTTGTTTCCGCACCCGATCGCCGACTACTACCGGTCACTCGGAGCCGGCGGCGGCCTCGATGATCAGCACGGTCCGCGGCTGTGCACGCCGGAGGAGCTCGGCAACGGCGCGGAGTCCGACTTCGACAGCGCCAGGCAAGGCTGCGACGACAACACCAACGCTGGCGCCAACCTGCGCTTTCGGCTGGATCCGGAGTTTCACGTCTCCGACAACCTGCGCGTCTTGTCGCAGATCGATCTGCTCGATAACCTGGTGCTCGGTTCAACGCCCAGCGGCTACTCGAGCCGTCACGGTTCGGTCGAGGAGCGCAGCGGCTACTCGCCGCTGAGCGTGTTCGACGACGACGCGGCGGCGCCTTCGAGTCGCAACAGTCTGCGTGACAGCATCGTCGTGAAGCGCGTCTGGGCCGAGTGGGTCACGCCCGTGGGGCAGCTGCGTTTCGGTCGCATGCCCAACCACTGGGGTCTGGGCATGGTCAGTAACTCGGGCGATGGCCCGGACGACGACTACCAGTCGACCATCGATCGGGCGCAGATCATCAGCGGCATCAAGTCGCTGGACCTGTATGTGTCGGCCGCGCTCGACTTCCCGAACGAGGGGGCAACCAGCGACACGCTATCGCTCGAGCGCGGCCAGCCGTACGACGTCGCGCAGCTCGACGACGTCAATCAGTACACCTTCAGCATCGCGCGCCTGAAAAGCCCGGAGCTGCTCAAGGCCGCCCTGAACAAGGGCGATCTGGTCCTGAACGGTGGTGTCCAGCTCGTGTACCGGCATCAACTGTTGGCCACCGACACGTCCGGGGTGTGCCCGGCCGGCGTGCCAGGTCCCGCCGCGCTCGACTGCCCGTCGAGCGCGGATACGCAGATCGCGTTCCAGCGCCGTGGCGCGAGCCTGTGGATGCCCGATGTGTGGCTGCAGCTGATGTACAAGGGCTTCCGCTTCGAAGCCGAAGCCGCCACCGTCCGGGGCACGATCGAGAACGTCTCGACCGTGAGCGCGATCGACGACACCGACTACAAGGTTCGCAGCTGGGGCGTGGCCAGCGAGATCGAGCAGAAATTGGTCGAGAACAAGTTGTCGCTCGGCTTCAAGTTCGGCTGGGCGTCGGGCGACTCCGACGTGGAGAGTTTGACGCCCACCGATGACGTGGCAGGCACGGGCTTTCAAAACCAGAACGGCGACAAGACCGTCTCGACGTTCCGCTTTCATCCGAGCTACGGGCTCGACTTGATCCTCTACCGCAACCTCTTGAGCCGCGTGCAGGGCACCTACTACTTCCGCCCCAGCGTGCGTTACGACTTCCTGCGCGACCCCAATGGCCAGAAGATCGGCGGCGGCATCGCCGCCATCTGGTCTCGTGCCAGTGAGTTCATGCAGACGCCGGGGCATCAGCGTGACCTGGGCGTCGAGCTCAACGGACAGCTCTACTTCCAGAGCAAGGACGGCTCGCTCAACGACGACCCCGATCGCTTCGGCGGCTTCTTCGCCAAGCTCGAGTACGCGGTGCTGTTTCCGATGGCGGGCCTCGGTTATGCCAGTAGCGATGCCGCGACCATCAATGCCGCGCTTCGCAGCAGCGAAGGCGCCGACCCCAGCCTGGCACAGGCGCTACGCCTGTACCTGGGCGTGGCGTTCTGAAGCCAGCACGCTCGCGAATTTCGGGGCATAATGCCGGCCGTGATCCGGCTCTGGCAATTCATCGGCGGTGCGGCGAGCGTTTGCGGGCTCGCGGCCTGCAGCAGCGACCCCGTCGACAGCGACGGCGCGGCCGGCTCGAGTAGCGGCGGCGAAGCGGCGAGCGCCGGCAAGGCGGGCTCGGGCACCGTGCCGCAGACCTGCCCAGACGGCCCCGGGGCCGCGAGTGAGACCGAAGAGGTGGTGGTGGGCCGCGTCGAGGCGCTGATCGTGGACGAGCAGGGCGACCCCACCAGCCCCGGTCTCGTGCAGGTGTGCGCCAAGAACGTCTGCTACGACGTCGCGGTCAACGGCAGCGGGCAGATGCTCAAGGACGTGAACGGCGGCATGAATGCGCCCGCCTGCAAGCTCGGCGACGGGCGCGCCTGGGGCAAGCTGGCGTTTCCCTTCGGCGAGGGCGACACGGATCTCGGTACGCTGGTCGTGGTGGCGCTACCCGACTACGCCGATGGTGTGCCGCTGGTCGCTGGGGAGTCGGCGACGTCCGCAGGTGTGACCTTGACGCTCGACGCGAGCGCCCGCGTGGAGATCGACACCCTGAGTTACGAAGAAGCGAGCGAGTGGGGCTTCCGAGCGGCCGTAATTTCGGGTGACGCCCTCGCGCAGCTCGGCCAGGACTTCGCGGTGGCCTACGCGCTGGCACCGCTCGAGACGGTCATCTGTCCCAGCCCCGCGCTCAGCATCGACAACGCTACCGGGCTCGCCGCAGGAACCGAGCTCGAGCTGTTCAGCCAGGGCCTCGACGTGCTCGAGGAGTGGGCACCCTACGCGGGCTGGCAAAAGGTCGGCGAGGGTCAGGTCAGCGAGGACGGCGCGAGCCTGGAATTTCCGGACGGCCTGCCCGTGCTCACCGCCATTGGCGTTCGGGAGAGGTCGTGATGCGCGCGGCCGCGCTCGCAGCGCTGCTGGTCGTGTCCGCGCTCGGTTGCGGCTCGAACGCGCCCGACGTCCCGCCGGAGCTCTTGGCGCCCGGCTCGGGCTGTAGCGCCACCGACTACCCGGACCAAGGCATCGGCAGCGAAGAGGGTGACGTGGTGAAAAACGTGTGCTTCACCGGTTACCGCGCGCCACAGCGCGTGGTCGCTATCCCCGAGCACCGCGAGACCATCGCGTTTTCGGACTATTACGATCCGGCCGGCACCAAGGGCGTCAGCCTACTTTTGATCAACACCTCCGCCATCTGGTGCAGCGCCTGTGTCAGTGAGCACCACACTTTGCCCGATTACCAAACCGAGCTGGGCGAGCAGGGACTCATCATCTTGAGCACGCTGTTTCAAGATGCATCGCGCAACCCCGCGAGCCTCGAGGATCTCGAGCGCTGGATCGCCAAATTCGGCACGAATTTTCCGATGGTCACGGACCCGGAGCTCGAGCTCGCCACGTACGCTTCCCCCGCCTCGGCGCCCCTGAACATGCTAGTCGATCCGCGCAGCATGAAGATCCTGCGCAAATACGTGGGCGATCAAGGCACCGTGATGTGGCCGTACATCGAGGCGGCGCTCGAGCGCCGCGCGGCCCTGCCCTGACCAATGCGCCGCTCGCTCTGGGCGCTCCCGCTCTCGGCCGCGCTGGCGCCTACTGAAGCGCACGCGCTCGAGCCCGGCAAGATCGGCGACACGCCGCTGCTACTCGACGTCAGTGAGAGCGGCAGCGCCTACTACAATTTCGACAATCGGGATTCGAAGCCCAACCAAATCTCGACGCGCGCCAACGACCATTTCGGGCTGGTCTACAACCGCCTCAGCTTGCAGGCCACCGCCGGCAGCGTGAGCGCGGGCGTGCGGGTCGACAACGTTTGGTTCTACGCCTCGCCCAACGTGACGCAGCTCGCGCTGGACTTGACCAACGAGAGCGATCCGCGCGACCCCCCGAGCTACTTTCGCAGCAAGCTGAACGAAGCAGGCCTCGAGCTGTCCAACCGCTACATCGACTGGGTCTACCCCGCCAAGTACTACCTGACCTATTCGCGACGCGGCATCGAAGCCACTCTGGGGGACGCCAGCGCGCAGCTCGGTCGCGGCATCGTGCTCAGCGTGCGCAAGCAGGACGAGCTCGGCAGCGACACCACGATTCGTGGCGCGCGCCTCAGCCTGAGCACGCGCGGCGCCCTGAAGCTGAAGCTGACCGCGCTCGGCGGTGAGCTGAACCCGCTGCGGCTGGACGAAGCCAGCGGCCGGTACCTGGGCGTCCCGAGCGCCCGCGACGCGCTGCACGCCATCACCGAAGCCGGCATGCCGCGAGCCATCGAAACCGACTTTGCGCCGCTCACCGGCGACTGCAGCACCAGCCCCACCTGCAGCTACATGCCAGATCGGATTGCGGCCGGGCAAGTCGAGCTGGCCGCTCGCCGCTTCAAGCTGGGTACGCAGGGCGCAGCGCTGTTTCGCGGCCCCGCGCTCAGCGAAGAATTGGTACGGAGCGCCGAGCGCATCGTCACGCTCAGCCAATCGCTCGAGCTGCCGCAACTCTCGAGCGATCTGGCGCTGTACGGCGAGGCGGCATTCCAGCATCTCGCGCCGCGAGACGCACTGACGCACATCGACCCGGGCTACGGCGTCTACGCGAGTCTCTCCTACACGCCGGCGAGCGTCGCGCTCACGTTGGAAGCGCGCCACTACCGCCGCCTCTTTCCACTTTCCGCCAACACCAAGCTGGCGCGCGCGGCTGAGTTCTCTAGCCTCGCGTACAATCAGGTGCCGACCACCGAGCCTGAGGACAACGACACCGAGCTCGAAGGCATGAACACCTGCGTGAGCGGGGCAAGGCTCCGCGGAGACGTGGCCTTGCGCCCGGGCGTGCGCGCGCTCGGCAGCTTCGCGCACTACTTGACGTACGCGGAATCGAGCCCCAATCAAGCCTGCATCATCAGCGAAGAACGGCTCAATCGCGTGTACGACCTGTCCTCCGGTTTCGCGCTCGATTCGCGCGATCGCAAGCGCCACGCTGAGCTGGTGCTGGGCGGCAGGGTGGACCACGCCGACCGCGAGCTCACCACCCTCGACGGCTCGGAGTCACATCTCTTCTATACGGAGGCGTACCTGCGCCATGAGCTGGAGCTGCCACTGTTCGGCGACGTCAGCTTCGGCCTGACGGGCCGGCACCGGCGACGCGCTCAGGCTGAGGGCGGTCCCGGCGTACCCTGGCTGGAGGGTGAAGAGGTGCTGGGCGTGGAGTGGGCGGAGCATTCCAGCCTGGGGCTCGGTGCGGAGTACGACACGCGCCCGGGTGTTCCGGGGCGCTACTTCAACGTGGAGCTTTCGCATCGCCCGACGCCGGCGAGCCGCGTCGCGCTGTTCGCGGGACAGCGTCGCGGCGCGCAGCGTTGTGTCGGTGGCATCTGCCGGCTGTATCCGCCGTTCGAAGGGGCGAGGCTCGACGTCTCCTTGCGCTTCTGATTCGGCCTCATGCGTTCCCTTGCCTTGCTGCTGGCCCTCCTGCTCACGCTGCCGGCGCACGCGGAGGAAGGGGCCGAAGGATCGAGGGATCGAGGGATCGAGGGCGAGCAGGCGAGGGAGATCGACACCATGCCGACACCGAAGCCAGGTCCAAGCGTCGCCCGGCGGGCGGTGGCGCTGCCGGCGGCGGTGGTGCCGGGGCTTTTGGCGCATGGCACCGGCCACCTGGTGCTCGGGGAATCGACGTCCGGCAAGCGACTGCTCTTGATGGAGGGCATTGGTCTCGGGGTATTTCTGGCCGGGGGACTGACCATCGTGTTTACCGGCGCGTCGCGCTACTTCGTGGCGCCGGCGGCAGCGGCCACGATGGCCGGCTTCGGCTTGTTCTCGACCTCGTATCTGGCCGACATCTACGGCACCGTTTCTAGCGATGGCGGCGCCGTGGCGCCACGGCTACGCCCGCCGGCGCTGTGGGAGACCGAGCTCGGCTACCGGCGCGTCTACGATCCGCAGTTTGCGTACCGCGACTTCGTGGTGCAGCGGGTCTCCCGGCAGATCGGCCCGTTTCGACTGTCACCTTCGGGCTGGTTTTCAGCGCGCGCCGACAGCGCGCGCTACCGCTTCGAGAGCCAGTACCGGCTGACTGGACCGCTCGACGAGCCGTCGCTTCGCGACCAGAGCTTCCTCGAGGTCACGCTCGGCTTCGTTCACCAACGCCATCGACCCGAGCACTTCAGCAAGAGTCTGGCGGAGCTGTCGCTCGATGGCCGCTACGACCTTGCGCGCCTCGGCCCCACGCTGCGCGGCGCCTTCGTGGAGCTCGGCGCCGGCTACGCGCTCGGCCGCATCGACTACCACGCGTCGGGCCTCACGCTGCCGCACGACCTCGAGCACTACCTGCTCGGGCGCATCGGCTTCGGCGTCACGCTGCGCGGCAAGAGCGCGCCAGGCAGCGAGCTGATGCTGTACTACGACCATCGCCACGACGACTACGCGGCCGGGCTCAAGGTGCGCGGCCTGGGCAGCGGCGTGGTCGGGCACTTCGGGCTCGGAGCGCGCTGGTTCTTCAGTGAGAGCTTCGGGATTGCAGGCGACGCGCAGGTGGGCTCAGCCTACCTGGGCGGGGCGTCGTTCATCTTCCGGCCGGCTGCGCCGCGCCGACGCATCGGTCTCGTGGGTCGCGGGGCCCCAGCCCCGCGGGTACTGCCATGAAGCGAGCCATTTTCCTGACGCTGAGTGGGCTGTTGGTCTTTTCCTGCCTGCGCCCGAGTGACGATCGTGCCGAGCGCGATCTCGAGATTGGCCAGGCGGAGATCGTGGGGACGCGCGTGACCGTGCAGGACGGTCTGGCAGCGGTGCGTTCGCTATCCGATCAAGAGCTGGTGCTGTGGGGCAGCGCGCCTGGTTTTCGGCTGGAGCTGGCCTCAGCCAGCGCGCGGGAGCTCAGCGTCGAGGTTCAGAACTGCCTGCCCGACGCCGAGCTGCGGGCGGCAGGCTCGAGCGGCAGCGTGGACGCCCTCGGGGATCAGGGAGTGCCGACCCGCAAGCTGTGGCGCGTGCACGCCCCGGCTGGCTCGATGACGCTCGAGCTCACGACGCCCGACGCCACCGACGCCACGCCGTTTCGCTTCGCCTTGATGAGCGACGTGCAGGAAGCGATCGACGACGTTCAGGATGTCTTCCAGCGCGTGAACGGAGTACCACGGGTACGCTTCCTGCTCGGCGCCGGGGACCTCACCGAGCAGGGCACGCGCGAGCAGCTCGAGCGCTTCCAGCGCGAGCTATTGACCCTGCAGGTGCCGTACTTCACCACGCTCGGCAATCACGAGCTTGGCACCAGCCCGGCGCTTTATCACGACTATTTTGGCCGCGGCAGCTTCCAGTTTCGCTTCCGCGGCGTCTACTTCACGCTGCTCGACTCCGCCAGCGCCTCACTGGATCCGCTGGTATACGAGTGGCTCGACGGCTGGCTCGACGCAGCGCGGCGCGACGTGCACGTAGTCGCGATGCACATCCCCCCGATCGATCCGATCGGCGTGCGCAACGGCTCTTGGGCGAGCCGCAGTGAGGCGGCCAAGCTGCTCGGCAAGCTGGGTGAAGGCCGCGTGGACCTCACGCTCTACGGCCACGTCCACTCCTACTACTCGTTCGACAACGCCGGCATCCCCGCGTTCATTTCGGGCGGAGGCGGAGCCATCCCGGAGCGCTTCGATCGCATCGGCCGCCATTTCATGGTCTTCGACATCGATGCCGCGCAAGGCGTGCTCGAGCAAAGCGTGATCAAAGTCGACTGACACCACTCGCAGATCGAGCAAACAGGAAGAGTGGAAGATTTCCGGACGCCAATCTGTAAGTATCGCTTGCGTCGCGAGGTCGACGCGAGCGCCGTTCCAAGTTGGCGCCAGCCACCCTTCCAATCTTCCACCCTTCCTGTTTGCTCGCCCATCCGGCTATTTCAGGGCCGCCTCGATGTCGCGCGTGACCGCGTCGTGAGAGCCGGTCGTGTATCCCTCGCGCTTGGTCAGCACCCGGCCATCGCGCCCAATCAGCACGCTGAACGGCGCCGAGGCGCGCGGGTTGTAGAGCGAGATGGCTCGGCTCTCCTGATCGAGCAGGATAGGAAACGATACACCCAGGCGCGTCACCTCGGCTTTGACCTCGGCCGCCGAGCCCGGCCCATCGATCGACACGCCCAGCACCACGAAGCCCTTGGCCTGGTGCGCGCGATACAGCGCATCGAGCTCCGGCATGCTGCGCAAGCAGGGCTTGCAGAAGGTGGCCCAGAAATCGATCAGCACCACGTCCTTGCCGAAATGGTCCGACAGACGCTCACTGCCGCCATCCAGCCGGGGCAGCTCGAAGTCCGGGGGCAGGGCGGCGCTGGGCGCAGTCGCGCCGCCAGCGCTGGGGCCGCAGCCCAAACACAGCAAGAGCAGCGCGGCCCCAGCTCTCACAGCTTGGCGAGCAGCGCGTCGACCTGCTGCCAGTAGTCGCCGGAGTAGCCCATGGTGGCATCGACAATCCGCATGCTGCGGGCGTCCACCAGCATGTTGAGCGGCGTGGCGTCCGAAGTGAAGTACGCGCCGAGCTTGAAGCCGGGATCGAGCAAGAGCGGGAACTTGATGTCGTGCGCCGGCAGCTCCCCCCAACTCTTCAGGTCCACGGGCTTGGCCGGAAGCGAGTCGTTGTCCTCGAACAGCGTTTCCACCAGCTGTAGGCCCCTGGCGCGGTACACGGCGTTGATGTCCTGCGTCTTGATGTCCTTCATCTCGGCGCGGCACACCGTGCACCACACCGCCGAGGCGTTGATCCAGATCAGCTTGATGTCGCTGCGCGCTCCGTCCGGGTTGTAGAACTCCGAGAGCCGCACGGTATCGAACTTGCCAGGGTCGTAACCAGAGGCGACCGGATCGCGCCAACCCAGAAAGGCCAGATCCTCGATCACCGCCCCGACACCGACGCCATACGGTCCGGCGGGGTAGTCGAGCCTCTGGTAGCTCGGAGCCGGCACGCCGCTGCCGCTCGAACCGCCGCTGGCTTGGTTACCGCCGCCGCTCGGCTCCGCCGGGCTCATGCCGTCGCCTTGCCCCGACGGCGCGTCTACGGGCGTGCTCGAGCAAGCCGTGCCAAAGATCAGCGTCAGCGCCGGTAGCCGGCGCGCACCCGGAAAGGCCAGAGCAAGCTTTTTAGAGACGGGCATCATCGACCTCGGGACCAAAAACCTTGTATGAAGGTACCCGCGTGACCCAGGACGTCAAGAAGCTTCCCATATCCTCCACAACGGGGTTGGCATTCGCGGCCCTGATGCTGCTCGGGCTAGGCGCGGTGCTCACCAGCGCGGGGTGCGATTCGGACTCCGACTGCCAGGGGGACGAGTGCAAGGCCCCGTGCCGGGATAGCGACTGCGCCGAGGGGCAGCGCTGCGTACAGAACGAGTGCAGGGACTCCTGCACGACCGATTCGGACTGTCCGGGGGTGCAGGTTTGCAGTGGCTTCCGCTTTGCGTCCGGCGAGGAGGGCCGGTACTGCGTGATCCTACCGGGCACGGTGATTCCCGACGCGGGCGATCCGATCCCGGGTCGTTTCAGCCCGTGCGAGAGCCATGCCGAGTGCGACGAAGCGCATGGTTTTTCGTGCATGGGGGGACAGTGCAACTACCCCTGCCGCTCCCACGCCGACTGCGTCGAGGTCGGCCACTGTGACTCGCGTGTGGTGGACGGGCAGCGCGAGAGCTACTGCGTACGCGACGAGGAGCCGGCCCAGCCGGGCGCGCTCTACACGGCTTGTCCGGACGGCGACGAGTGCCTCGACAGCACCTTGTGTTTGAGCGCCGGCCCCGGCGACCTGGATGCGTACTGCACGATCGACTGTTCGACCGACGGCGATTGTCTGCCCGGCTACTACTGCGGTAGCCTGCGCCGCCCGCCGTGCGAGGACATGTGCGGCTTCCAGGGACAGCCTGAAAATCCGCGCTGCGTCCCGACCGACCAGATCGGCGAGGGTCTGCCCTACCAATGCAGTGAGCTGGGCATCACGCGCAGCGTGTGCCGGCAGCGTGACTTTTGCACGTCGTGTCAGAGCGATGCCGATTGTCTGGCCGTCCCCAATCAGATTTGCGCGCGCGATGCCAGCGGCAACAAGATCTGCACGCGACTCTGCGATCCCGGTGCCAAATCCTGCCCCTGGGGTAACGCCGCCGAGTGCGACCTGTTCGACACCGAGCTGGGTGAAGCCACCTGCTCACACCGCTACGGCGCCTGCCGGGGCAACGGAGCGGTCTGCGAGCCCTGTACTATCGACGCCGACTGCCCCAGCGGAGTTTGCTACGGCCAGCAGTTCACCGGCGAGCGCTGGTGCATCAATTTCGACACACGGTGCGAATGCCCGAACGGCCCGGACGCGACCGGCACCTGTGACGACGGGGGCTGCCCGGAGTCTCCCGGCGGTGTGACCGTGCTGTGCATTGGCGAGCCCGCATCGGACCTGTTCAACACCTGCTACACGGGCAACAGCAGCGGCACCGGCTCGCTGCTCAACGACTCGCCGCAAACCGGTTGCTGGGCCCCGAACTGAACCGCGGGCCGGTCCCTGCCGCCCCATGAATTGCTGGCGCACGATGTGCGTCTAAACGGCGACCGAGCGGTGCCCTGACGCTTCCTGCCCTGACGTTTACTAGGGGTATCGCCTTCGGATGCTCTTGGTCTAACCTTCCTCGCTGAGTTTTCGGAAGAGGATGCACTGGACGTGGGGCGCTGCTGTCTTTCAGGTCAGGCGCTTTCTCACTTGGGTCACTATTCAAGGAGTCTTCGGATGAGCAAATTGATTCGCTTTCAACCCCTTACCGCCCTGGCCATCACCGGCATGACGGTCTCTCTCCTCGCCACCGCCTGCAGTGAGAAGAACCCGCTCTCGGACGTGCAAGAAGGCTTGTGCTGCAAGCAGTTCAGCGTGGGCGCTGACCTCAAGAACGCAAACTTCGGTCTGGAGGGTGAGCTGGATGGCCAATTCAAGGCGTTCGCTCAAGCGGGCTCGGATCTGGCGGTCGTCGCCAACGGTGCGCTGCTCGACGTTTCGGTGGCGTGCGAGAACATCGCGCGCGATCTCGGCGCTGATCCCGCCGCCGTGGACGCCGCAGTCGCCAAAGGCGGTGCCGATGCGGTGACTGACCTTTGCACGTTGGCCACGGCCCAGATCAAGGCCAACTTCAGCGCCAAGGGTACGTTCAAGGCTCAGGCCGAGCTCGTCTTCGAGCCCCCCAAGTGCACCGCGTCGGTTGACGCTCAGGCCAGCTGCGAAGGCGGCTGCTCCGCGAGCGGCGAGTGCGACGTGAGCGCCGAGCCGCCGAAGTGTACGGGTGGCAAGCTGACCGTCGAGTGCAGCGGCTCGTGCAGCGGTGAAGCCAACGCCGCAGTGTCCTGCACTGGCGCGTGCGACGCCAAGTGCACCGGCGCGTGCTCGGCCAAAGCCGATGTTGCAGTCGACTGCCAGGGCACCTGCGAGGGTACCTGTGAGGCCGGCGGCATGACCAACGGCACCGGGGCCCAGGCTGACGGCAGCTGCGACGGCACCTGCAACGGCAAGTGCAGCTACGCCGCGGAGTTCAAGCCGCCGACCTGCGAAGGCACCTGCGAAGGCAGCTGCGAAGGCAGCTGCACCGCCGAAGCCGGTGTCAAGTTCACCTGTGACGGCTCGTGCAAAGGCGACTTCGAGGCACCCAAGTGCGAGGGCGGCAAGCTCGAGCTCGCATGCGACGTGGACGTCAACTGCAAGGCGAATTGTGAAGCCAGTGTGAGCGCGAAGGCGGAGTGCACGCCGCCGCGCGTCGCCGTTACCGTGGCCGGCAGCGCCTCGCTCGACGCCGACGCCCAGTTGCAGCTGAAGGCGGCCATCGCATCGCTCGAGGCAAACCTGCCGAACCTGCTGCTGGTCGTGGAGGCACGTGGCGCAGCCTTCTTGGCAGGCGTCGAAGCCTCGGCGAAATACGGTCTGGAGCTGACCGCCGACGCCGGCGACCTGAGCGGCGAAGCAGTGCTGTGCATCCCCGCCATCGCCGGGGCGCTGAGTGAAGCGAGCGGCAACTTCTCGGCCTCGCTAGATGCTTCGGCGTCCGTCGTGGCATCGGTCGGCGGCTGATCGCGCGTTGCTGAAACGCGGTTCGGCACAGCTCGCTCAGCGGGCTGTGCCGAACCGCGTTTTGTGAGCACGCGGCGTGCTCTTACAGGCACTGCGGCGGGCGCCTACGCCCCGGCGTCGATCAAGGCCCGACGAAACATTGCCTGCCCCGCTTCCGACACGATCATCTCGTCGATGTTGGTCTTGAAATCTACGAAACGGCGGAGCACGCCGTCAGCGTCGTAGATGTAGTGGTCGTCCTTGGTGCCCAGCAGCGCGTCCCAAGCCCCTGTCGCTTCGGTGTCCTGCAAAAGCGAGTAGTCGCACACGTCGACCAGGTAGCGTTGATGGGGGATGGCATTGCTCGGATTGATGGCGGCCACGCGTACGTTCAGACCCTCTGACTGCCACTCCTTGTAGACCCGATTCAGGATCGTGGCGCAGCCGATGCAGGTGTTGCACCACCCGGCGTAGAGCGGCAGAAAGAGCACGCTACCGCGAAACTCGTCGAGGCCGTAGGTTTCGCCAAAGCGAGGGCTGGCCGGTTGAAAGTCTTCGAGCCGAAAGCCAGGCGCCTTGGCACCGGGCTCGTTCGAAGCAAGCTCGTCGGCGCAGCCGGCCGACGCGATCGCCAGACCGACGCTGGTGATGAGCGGACGCCGCGCGATGAGCACGCGGATCAATCTACAACTGAACCGGTGCGCGTGCCACGGGGCTGCGCTTGACGGTCCGCCCTGGTGGCATGAGGTTCCCGCCATGAGCGACGCCCCCAAACCGAGCCCCCTCGCCTCCCCCGAACCCTGGAACCTGGTCGCGGACGACTACGCGCTCGAGATTTTGCCCTGGTTCGAGGTGTACGCGAAGGCGGCGCTCGAGCTGGCTCCGACGGCGGCGGGCGCGCGTGTGCTCGACGTCGCGGCGGGACCGGGCACGCTCACGCTCTTGGCGGCGGAGTCAGGACGGTCAGTGAGCGCCATCGATTTCGCGCCGCAGATGGTGAGCAACCTGCGCCGGCGTTTGAACGGCGCGCAGCTCGGCGCCGACGTGCGGGTCGGCGATGCTCAGACGCTGCCCTGGGGCGACGCCGAGTTCGACGCGGCCTTCTCGATGTTCGGCCTCATGTTCTTTCCGGATCGCGCGCGCGGCTTCGCGGAGCTGCTCCGTGTGCTGAAACCGGGGGCGACCGCGGTGGTCTCGAGCTGGGCTCCTTTCGAGGGTTTATTCAAGAGCGTGATGGCGGCCATGGCGGAGCAGTTGCCCGAGATACCGTTCGGAAAGGGTAAGGGGCCGCTCGGCGAGCCGGATGAGTTTGCCACGGAGATGAAGGCGGCCGGCTTTGTCGACGTCCGCATCCTTCCGAAGACCCACGCCGAGCAAGCCGAATCGCCTGCGGCGGTGTGGGGCTCGTTCGAGCGGACCAGCGCGCCCATCGTGCTCTTGAAGCGCAACCTGAGCGAAGCGAAATGGGCGGAAGTAGCGGGCGGAGCAGTCTCGCGCCTGGAGCGCGAGTACGGCACTGGCGATTTGAGCTCCACCGCGCTGCTCGGGGTGGGCAAGAAGCCGTGAGCGCCCCGGGCGTCCGTGCTTAAGTAAGACTGTGACGCAGGGTTGGGAAGCGAGGGCCGCGGAAGCTGCTGGTCGCGTCGATCGGCGTGGCCACCATGGCTTCGGGCGGTGAGGGACGGGGCGCGTCGAGGCCGAATGCCAGCTCGGCCATGGCGGCTCGCAGCCGGGCTTCCCACACCATCGTATGGTCCAAGCATCGGGGCTAAAGCTGGCGGGTAGTCGGGACGTTCTGACGAGGTTGGCATGTCTGCGGTGCATCACGAGCCACCGGTTTCCGTTCTGGACGGAAAGTACGCCCTTCTGAGGGAGCTGGGCTCGGGGGGCACTGGCACGGTCTACGAGGCTGAAAACCTGATCGTCGGCAAGAAGGTCGCCATCAAGGTGCTGAGTCCCGGCGCCTTCGCGGAACAAGACAGCCACGCGCGCTTCGTCACCGAAGCCCGCGCCGCAGCTCGGATCTCGCACGCCAACGTGGTCGACATTCACGACCTGGGCGTCGGCAAGAATGGCATCCCGTACATCGTGATGGAGCTGCTGCGGGGGGAGACGCTCGAAAGCATCATCGACGCGCGCGGACCGCTCGCGCCAGCGTTCGCATGCGAGCTCTTCCTGCAGGTGCTGGCTGGGTTGTCCGCCGCGCATGCCCAAGGCATCGTGCATTGCGATCTGAAGCCAGCCAACGTGCTGGTGACGTACCCGCGTCCCGACAGACCGCTGGTCAAGGTGCTCGACTTCGGCATAGCGCGCGGTGTGGAGGCAGCCTCGCAGGTGGATCAAGTCGTGATGGGCACGCCCATTTACATGGCACCCGAACAAGTCAGCGGAGATCCGGTCGACTTCCGCACCGACGTGTACCAAGCCTGCGCCACGCTGTTTGCCATACTATCCGGGCAGGATCCGTTCGAGGCCTACACCACGCGCGACGTGATGAAGCTGGTTGCCAAGGGTCGCTGCCGTGACCTGCAGGAGCTCGCGCCCGACCTTCCCGAAGAGCTCGTCAGTATCGTCAAGGACGGCATGAAGGTGAAGCGTCAGGATCGCATTCAGAGCGCCGAGGAGCTGGCCGAGCGCGTGCGTCCCTTCGTCACTTCCGGCAATCTGGTTTCGCTCGTGCCGGTGCACCGCACGGGCTCTGGCAAGCCACTGCCGACGATCATCGGCCCGAACGCAGACCAGAGCAACGCCCGCGCTCCGCACCCCCCAGCCTCGGTCATCCCGGTGCAAATGCCGAGCGTGCCCCGCGCCACCGACTCGCTCTTGGTCTCGCCGCGTATCCCGCGCCCGCCTAGCACGCCGAAGCTGCGCATGGGGCAGGACTTCATGCCCATGCCCGGTGACCCCCAATACCAGGAGCTGGTGGACGCGCGGCGTTCGCAAACGCACATGCCCAAGCGCCGTTCGAGCTTCCGGCACGACGTGATGCCGGCGTTGATAGCGACCAGCGTGGGCTTCGGGCTCGGTATGGTGATGGCCTGGTCGGCGGGCTTGCTGTAGTGCCGCATCGGGGCCGTTTCGCGCCAGTTCCGTGACTCGAGCGTGGCCGCGCTTGCGGCGAGCCGCCGCGGTAGTATGACGGCCGCGTCATGAGCCAGGTAAACGTCGACGTTCCGGCCCGAGAGATCGGCCCCGATGACCCCGTTCCCGGTGTGAAGAACGTCATCCTGGTGATGAGCGGCAAGGGCGGTGTCGGCAAGAGCACGGTCGCCACCAACCTGGCGCTAGCGCTCAAGGCGCTCGGCCTCAAGGTGGGCCTACTGGACGCGGACATCTACGGGCCCAGCATCCCGACCATGCTCGGCGTGAGCGGCCAGCCAATGAGCGACGGCAAACAGATCCAGCCGCTCGAGCGCTTCGGGGTGAAGCTGATGAGCATCGGCTTCCTGCTCGAGGATCCGAAGAGCGCGGTGGTGTGGCGCGGACCCATGCTACATGGGGCGCTCTTGCAGTTTCTGAAGGACGTGGCCTGGGGTGAGCTCGACTTCCTGCTGCTGGACTTGCCACCCGGCACCGGCGATGTCGCGCTCACGCTCTCGCAGCGCGTGCGCTCGAACGGCGCCGTGATCGTGACCACGCCGCAAGAGGTCGCGCTACAGGACGTCTATAAGTCGGTCTCGATGAACAAGAAAGTCGGCATCCCGGTGGTGGGCGTGGTCGAGAACCAGAGCTACTTCGTGTGCAACAAGTGCAGCGAACGCCACGAGCTGTTCGGGGCGGGCGGCGGCCAAAAGATCGCGGAGTTTGCGGGCGCCCCACTCCTGGGCCAGATCCCGCTCTTCCCGGAAGTGAGAAAATGGGGTGACGCGGGCGTGCCGGTCGTGGAGGCCGCTCCGGGTTCGCCGGCGGCGGAAGCTTTCACGGCGGTGGCCCGTAGCTTGCTCGACAGCTTGCGCGCGTCCGCGGGCGGCGCTGTACTGAACATCGATCGCAGCGGGGGGCAGAACCGCCACCTGCCGATCACGCGCTAACCCAACCGGGCAGATTGGCAGGCGCCCCGAGGCACGTTATACGCGGGCCAGCACCCCCTATGACCGAGACCGAGACGGAGACCGAGACCGCGACCGAGCAGCGCCCGGCGGACGAAGCTGCGGGCGACGCGGGTGACGACAGCGGCACCGAACCGGAAGCTCCGCCTGCGGCCGAAGCTGTTGCGCCCAGCGACGCGGTCGAGGCATCGAGCGACAGCGCCACGGAAGACTCGGACGAGAGCTCGGTGGACGGTGACGAGGGCGAAGCCGAAGGCGCGAGTGAAGCCGTGGGCGAGAGCAGCGCGCCTGACGCAAACGCGACTCCGGGCACTCCGAAGAAGAAGCGCCGGCGTCGTAAGAAGAAGAAGCCGAACGAGGCGGCTGCGACCGGGCGCGACAGCGAAGCCCCGCGCAAGCCCACGCATCGCGCCAGTGATCGCGCGCCGTTCCACGTCGGCGAGGAAGTGTTCGGCAAGGTCACGGCGGTGCTCGAGACCGCGGTAATGATCGACCTTTCCGGCAAGGCCCTGGCGATCTTCGATCGCTCCGAAATGGAAGCGGACGATCTGGTGCCGCAAGTCGCGGATCGCTTCGTGGCGCGCGTGCACAACGATGGCATCCGCGGTGGCCTGGTGGTGCTGACGCGAAAGCCGCTGCGTGAAGAGGAGATCAAGCCCAAGGTCGAGCAGGCCCACAAGGACGGCACGCTGATCTCCGGCCTCATCACCGGCGTGATCAAGGGCGGCGTGGAGGTCGACATCTACGGCCTGCGCGCATTCGCCCCGGCGTCGGGTATGGATTTGCATCCGCAGAACGCGAACTTTGCCTCGCTGCTGGGCCAGCGCCTGGATTTCAAGGTGGTGCAGTACGAGAAGGCGGGCCGTGACGTCGTGGTCACGCGAAGGCCCATGCTCGAGGCCGAGGCGCACGAGCGTCGCAAGCACGCGCTCACCTTGCTGCAAGAGGGCCAGGTGATGCAGGGCGTAGTGCGGACGGTGGTCGAGTGGGGCGCCTTCGTAGCGCTACCGGAAGCCGAGAACCTCGAAGGCCTGGTGCACGTCACCGAGGCGAGTCATGACCCGCGCACGCCACTCGACGAAATCCTGAAACCGGGCGACAAGCTCGAGGTCAAGATCATCAAGATCGACGAGAAGGGTAAGATCTGGCTCAGCCGTAAGGCGCTGATCGCCGATCCATGGGGAGAGGCACGCCAGAAGTTTGCACGCGGCAGCCGCCACGCCGGCAAAGTCACCCGACTCGAGAAATTCGGCGCCTTCGTCGAGCTCGAGCCAGGCATCGAGGGCCTGCTCCACGTGGCGGATCTGTCTTTCGATCGCATCGAGCACCCGAACACGGTGCTCAAAGAGGGAGAGGATCTCGACGTGGTGATCGCGAGCTTCGACCTTCGTAGTAAGAAGGTGGCGCTGCACCCTGCCCTGCCGCCGGAGCGCGCCGAAGAGCAGTTCCAGCGCATCGAGCGCGGCGCGTTGATCAAGGTCGAGGTGGTGAAGGCGGACACGCCGGGTTTGATCGTGCGCGTGCTCGGCGTCACCGGGCGCCAGGCGCGCGGTTTCATTCCCGCGGGTCAGACCGGCACCCAGCGCGGGACGGATCTGCGCAAAACCTTCAAGCAAGGCAAGCAGCTCGACACCAAAGTGCTCGACGTGGACCCGCGCACCGGTGAGCCCAAGCTCAGCATCCGCGGCTACGCCGAAGAGGAAGAGCGGCGCGCGCACAAAGAGTATCGTCAGAAGCTCAAGGCCGAGGGCGGCTTCGGAACGCTCGGTGACTTGCTCAAACAGAGACTGTCGGGCGGCAACTGACCGCTGTTTCGTAGCGTGTGGCCCCGGCCCCGCAAGCTCTGACGCTTACGGAGAGCTCCGTCGTGAGTGGCGGCTATACCGTTTTTGCTCGCGAAGATGCAACGCAGCTTGATTTGTGCGGCAGGGCATGAAAAGGCCTTGGAGAGGGCCCAATTGGTGGGCTGGGACCCACCAATCAAACGAAACAGCGCGATGACCGACAAGCGATCCGAAAGTTCGCGTCCACCTCTGCCTTCCATGGCGCCCCCCACCGATGACATCGACTCGGAATGGGGCGCCGACGAGATTCCGGCCCCCGCTCGGGTGCCTCGGGCAGGGGCGCCCGCACCCTCCGCGACCGACGCACCTACTCTGTCGAAGCCGCCAGCCGCCGCGCCCCCGTCGTACCCAGCCGCGCCCGAGCCCCCGGCGGTCCGCCCTTCCTCGCCCGCCCCCGCCGCCGCCAAGTCCGCCGCCAATCCACTCCGCTCCAAAACCCTGCTCGGTATCGCACCGGTGACTCCACGCTCCGAGGCCACGGCCGCAACAGCGCCGCGTTCGGAGCCACCGCGCCCCAGCGCAACCCCGTCTGAGCCGCCGCGCGCATCGCAGCCCGCCTCGAGCCCGCCCTCAGCAGACAACTCGCTACGCAAGCATACCCTGATCGGCATCGCGCCAGTGGTGGCAGCTCAGCGTTCCGAGCCTCGGGCGCCCGTGCCCGACGCGAAGAAACCGTCCGCTCCCGCCGCCGAAACAGCGGCTGCGGCTCAAGCCGAAGCGTCGTCCTCGGCCGCCGCCATCGGGGCCGCCCACGCCGCCGCAGCGGACCCGGTCTCGAGCGACGCTCCGATCACGCGCGACGGCGCCAAGAGCTCGCGTCCACCAGCGCCACGTGCCGTGCCGAGCGTGGGCGATGACGAGCTGCCTCAGCTGCGCGCGCGTTGGCCGCGCTGGATCCTACCGCTCGGCGTCGCCGCCGCGATCGGCCTGGGCGTGATCGGACTACGTAGCCTGGATCGGGCGCCCACGCCGATCGAGGCCACGCTCGCAACGGCGGTCAAACCACCACCACCCGCAGCGGTAAAGCAGCGCGCGGACGGCGACGACACCGACACGGATCTTGATACGACGCCCACCGAGCCCGACCCGCTTCAGGCCAAGACCGACGTCGAAAAGGCTGCAGCCAAAAAGGCTGCGGCCGAGAAGGTTGCCGCTGACAAAGCCGCTGCCGACAAAGTCGCGGTCGACCAGGCCGCCGCCGCCAAGCCGGCCGCCAAGAAGCCGGCAGCAGGCTTGGAGGGCAGCCAGACCGGAGAAGCGCTCGATGCCGCCGAGGCCGCAAACGCCACAGGCGGCAAGATGAAGCGCATCAACATCGACAGCGAGCCACCCGGCGCGCGCATGTACTGGAGGGGCAAGGAGGTCGGGACGACTCCCTTCGTACTGGAAATCCCAAGTGGGCAGCGCCGCTCCTACGAGCTCGGGCGCCAGGGCTTCACCACTCGTAAGGTCGTGATCGATGGCTCGAAATCGGACATTGTTATTGGACTGAAGCCCGAATCCGACGCGCCGGCTGGCATAGTGCCCTGAAATCAATAAACTTCCTGGCTTGAAACAAAGCTCCCCCTCCGCCCAAGCGCTCGGGCGGCTCGACTGTCCAATCTGGGAGCAATGCACTATCGTGAGCGTTCGACCGGAGAATTCGCGTGGTTACTTCCGCGCGCCAGCACTTGCCTGAGCGTACCGATCGAGAGCTCGTCACCGCCGCCCGTGAAGGGGACACGGAGGCATTTGGGCTCTTGGTCCGCCGCCACCAGCGGCGCGTGTATCGACTCGCAGTCCATCTGCTCAAGAGCGGGGCGGAGGCCGAGGACGTGACGCAAGACACTTTCGTGCGCGCGTACGGCGCACTCGATCGCTTCGACGGACGCAGTGAGCCCTTCACCTGGATCTACCGCATCTGCGTGAACCTTTCGCTCAACGCGCTGCGCTCGCGCAAGACCAGGCGCGCGGCGTCGCCCGACGATCCGCGCATCGAAGGACTCTTGATCGACAACCGTCCCGCCGGTGGTAGCCCGGCGCGCAGCAGCTCGGACAAGCAGCTGGGGCGCGCGCTGGTCGAGGGCATCGACGAGCTGAGCGACACGCTCCGCACCACGCTGGTCTTGGTCTGTATCGACGGCCTGAGCCACGCCGAAGCCGGCGAAGTGCTCGGCTGCCCCGAAGGTACCGTGGCCTGGCGGGTGCACGAAGCGCGCAAGAAGCTGCGCGCCATGCTTTCCGAACGCGGGTTCGACGACGACGACATCGAGGGCAAGGAATGAACGAACCCACACTCAAGCTACCGCGCGGCGCGGACGACCTACTGCGTGACTTTCCGATCAGCGAGCCCGACTTCGAAGCCCAAGCCAAAGCCATCGAGGCGCGACTGAAGGGCGACGCCAAAGGTCCGGGCGCGCTCTTGCCACTGAGCGCCGGCATCTCGGTGGACGACCTGCTGAAGACGCCCGAGCTCGCTGCCGAGCCTGGCGAGAACGCTCCGCCAGCCTCGACCGTTTCGGCCGTGCGCGCGGCCGAGCCGCCCAAGAGCAACTTCGCCGAAATGGCGCGCAAGAGCCTTCAGAAAGGCGAGGACGACTCGGCTCAGATCACCAAGGAGCTGCTGGCGGCCACCGCGCAAAGCCGGCGCGCTAGCGCCGAGATGGTGGAGCGAGTGCGCGCCGCCGGTCGCCCGAGCGCCACCACCACGCCGCTACCCTCGAGCGAGAGCAGCGAAGAGGCGCAGCGGACGAGCGGGGTGGTAGCGCGAGCCGAACCGACGGCGCAGGCGGTAGCACCAGCACCCAACAACCGCGGCACTGTGATCGGCATCGTGGGCGCGGCCCTGGCGGTGGCTGCCTGCTTGGCGCTGTTCATCCAATCTGGCGAGTCGAAGAGTCCCACGGAGGCGGCGCTGGCAGCCACGAGGGCGTCACAACCAGCGGCGGCGGCTCCGGCCAAGCCCGTCGCGCCGACGCAAGCGCAGCCCAGCGAGGGCGTGATGAACCCGGAGGCGCTGGCTTCCGTTCCGGAAGCTGCGCGCGAGGTCACCCAAGGCGCCGCGCCCAGGGCGGCGCTCGACGCAGGTGCTGCAACGCCGAGCAAGGCCGCGGGCCCCGGTGCCAACGCCAAGGCAGAAGCCGTGGTGCTCGAAGACGATCCCGAGCCAAACAAGGCGCTGCCGGCGGCCGACGCCAAAGCCAAAGCCAAATCCGAGCCTGCGCCCGAGCCTGCGCTCAAGCCCGCGCAAGGCAGCAGCGGCAACGTGCCGCTCACGCCTTCGGGCGGCGCGGTCAGCACTGCGCTCAGCTCGGTGCGCGGCGGCGCGCAAGCCTGCCTGGCCGGCCAGACCGACCCCGTCACGGCGACCGTCGTGTTCGCCGCTGACGGCCACGTCTTGAGCGTCCGTGCCGGCGGCCCATCGGGCGCCTGCATCCAAGCTGCGCTCTCCAAGGCCCGGATCACGCCCTTCGCCAAGGATTCCTTCAGCGCCACCACGACGATCAGGCCGCCGTAGGCGGCCTGATCGTGCATTTTGTGTTTCACCTCGGCGACCCACGCGTCCTGCGTACTTCGCGGGTATCATCACGGGTTTTGCGCCCGGCCTCGCCGGGGTTTCGACCCGCCTCTCGCTTCCGATCGTGATCTGCTGGCGCCAAAGTCGGGGGCGGTGGATCCAGCTCGCGCTTTGCGCTCGCGATTGCTACAGCCGATTTACGACGAGCGGCGGGGACGACCGGGGACCGGTCTTTGAACCGGTGGTTAGGATTCGGGTTTGAACTTTATTCGGACGTACGAAAACCCTCCCCCGCGCCAGAGGCTGAAGCGCCGGCCCCCCGGCTTGACAAGCCGGAACCCATAAACCATAGTCCCCGCCCTCTCGCCCGAACCATGGGCCGAGAGGACTTCAAGGTAGCTACCGATGGTTTCTTCGACGAGGCAGACAGAACGACGACGCGCCATTCGGGCCCGTGCCTTCGGCAAGGGCAAGAAGCTCGCGCAGACTCCCAAGTTCCCGGTCCATCCGGAAGGATACGACGCGAAGAA
>DATEDZ010000066.1:0-44269 GCA_035281385.1 Polyangiaceae bacterium | reverse complement strand
GGCTGCTCTTCAGCCGACTCCAGCGCCTGCAGATCCGAGGCCGGCGGCTCGAAATCGGTGACCGTGCGCGCCGCATCCTCGGGGAACGGCTGCGCGTCGCCGAATAGCGGCCACGTGATCTCGAGGTTTCGCTGCTTCTCGCTCGCCATACAAGCCTGTAGCAGGCTGCTACTTCAGAATATCCATCAACGGCTGCAGGCGCAGCGCCAGGCTCATGTCGCCCTCGACCTTCAGCTTGCCGGTGAAGAACAGCTGTTGGCCGTTGGCTTTGCCCTCGGTCAGGTCCACGAAGTCCTGCGCGGTCATGCGAATCGTGCACTCCGCCGCGCCGTCGCCTTCGGTGACGCCGGGGTTGTCCTTGAGGTTGACGATGAAGTTACCGCCGCCATCGCCCTCCAGAGCAAACTTGAACACGGCGCCGATGGCGCTCGCTTGCTCACGCTTCTCGGCGATCTTGTCGCCCATCTGCTTCAATTTGTCGCTGGCGCTGGTCATGTCGGGCTCCTCTGAAACGGCCCATATTCGTCACGACGGACCAGGTACGTCAACTGGGCCGCTGCTCAGGGTGGCAGTGACGCATAGCGGCCGAACTTTTCCGCCAGGATGGTGAGGGCTTCACTACCGCGCTCGGTGCAGGGCGTGTAGACGTCGGGGGTGACTCGGGGCGGCGGCGGCGTCACGTCCGAGGTCGAGACGCCGATCAGTGCGTCCAGGTCGTCGACGAGCGCATGCATGCTCGCGTAACGATTCTCGGGGTTCTTGCGGGTTGCGGTCAGGATCATGTGCTCCAGGCGCGGATCCAGAGTCTCTTCGAGCCAGGAAGGAGGAGCCACGGGCGTGAACAGCTGATGGCGCAACAGATCAGCGGGCAGGCTGGTTTCGAAGGGCAGGTGTCCGGTGAAGAGCCGGAACATCACGACGCCCATCGCGTAGACATCGGTGCGCGCGTCGACCGGCTCCGCCAGGATTTGCTCAGGCGCCATGTACTCTACGGTGCCCAGGATGGTGTGGCTGCCGCTGGCGCTGCTGGCCGGACCGCCCGCCGTGCTGTTCATGTCCAGCTTGGCCATGCCGAAGTCGATCAGCTTCAAGCCATAGGGGTCGCCGCTCGGACCCAGCAGCACGAAATTGTCGGGCTTCACATCGCGATGCACGATACCCGCGCGATGCGCAGCGGAGAGGCCCTGCGCCGCCTGCCGCACCAGCGAGAGCGCGAGCTCGAAGGCGGGCGTGCCCTGACGCCGGAGATAGTCGCCCAGCGTTTCGCCGGGCAAGGCTTCCAGCACCAGATAAGGCACACCGCCGGCGGTCTGGCCGGAGTCGAGCACCCGCACGACGTTCGGATGATCGATGCCGCGCAGCGCCTCCGCCTCGCGTAACAGACGGTGCGACAGCTCTGGGCTGTTGGTGTGCGACTCGGGTGCCAGCATCTTGATCGCCACTGGTACCTTTTCGATCAGGTCCTCCGCCAAATACACGCGGGCGGTGGCGCCGCGGGTCAGGTAGCCGTGGACCTTGTAGCGGGCCGCCAGCACCATGCCGGTGAGCTGCGACCGCGAGGGTCTGAACTCGTCGAGAGTCGGGGCCGAGCGCCGGCCCAAACCCGGGTCGCTTCTGTCCCGCTCGTCCGCCAAATCGCGGCCTAATCCGTTTCGCGCGCGTTGCTCTTCAGCTCGGGCGGAGGAGCCGCTGCCTTGCGTTCGCTCATGGGCACGAACTTGCGCTCGTCGTAGCCGGTGTAGATCTGGCGCGGCCTGGCGATCTTCTGGTCCTTGTCGAGCAGCATCTCTTCCCACTGCGCCAGCCAACCCGAGGTGCGCGGGATGGCGAACATGACCGGGAACATGTCGACCGGAATGGTGAGCGCCTCGTAGATCAGACCCGAGTAGAAATCGACGTTCGGGTACAGCTTACGCGACACGAAGTAGTCATCCGAAAGCGCGATCTTCTCGAGCTCCAGCGCCACGTCCAAGAGAGGGTTCTTCTTGCCGACGATGTCGAACACCTGATCGGCCAGGCGCTTGATCACTTTGGCGCGCGGATCGTAGTTCTTGTAGACGCGGTGACCGAAGCCCATCAGGCGGCTGCCCACGCCGCTCTTCACTTCCTTGATGAACGCGGGGATGTTGGTGAGCGACCCGATCTCGCGCAGCATGCGCAGCACGGCCTCGTTGGCGCCGCCGTGGAGCGGGCCGTAGAGCGCCGCCGCCGCGCCGGCCACCGCCACGTACGGATCGGCGCGCGAGCTGCCGACCGAGCGCATCACGTTCGTCGAACAGTTCTGCTCGTGATCGGCGTGCAAGATGAACAGCACGTCGAGCGCCTTGACGATCTCGGGGTGCACCTCGAACTTCGGCTCGGCGATGCGTTTGACCATCTGCAGGAAGTTCGCTGAATAGCTGAGCTCGTTCGACGGGTAGACGAACGGCATGCCCATGCTGTGCCGGTAGCTCCAGGCTGCCAGCGTCGGCATCTTGGCGATGAGGCGCACCATTTGAGCACGCCGGATGTCGCGATCCATCACGTGCTTGGCTTCCGGATAAAACGTGCTGAGCGCGCTGACCGAGGCGCACAGCATGCCCATCGGGTGGGCGTCGTAGCGGAAACCGTCGATGAACGTGCGCACGTTCTCGTGCACGAAAGTGTGGTGCGTGACGTCGTTCGTGAACTTGTCGAGCTCGGCCTGCGTTGGCAGCTCACCGTTGATCAGCAGGTACGCCACCTCCAGATACGACGCATGCTCGGCCAGCTCGTCCACCGGGTAACCGCGGTAGCGCAGGATGCCCTTGTCGCCGTCGATGTAGGTGATCGACGACTTGCACGATGCGGTGTTCATGAACGCCGGGTCGTAGGTCATGAGCCCGAAGTCGTCCTTGTCGACCATGATCTGACGGAGATCCAGCGCGCGAATCGTGCCGTCGCTGATCGGCACCTCGTAGGTCTTGCCGGTCCGGTTGTCGGTGATGGTGAGGGTGTCCTTGGCCATGGTTCTCGCTCTGTCGCTCCGTAGACTGCTCTCGGGGAGCCACGGAGCCTTCCCTGACAGAGCGCCTAGCGCAAGACTTTCTGCCGCTTTCTTGGCCACCCTGGCGGGTTTTGGCATGGCCAAGGGATGGCAAGGTTACCGCTCTCGGCCACGCCGGTCCTGGTCGCGGCGCTGGCCGTCGCGCTGGCCGCCTGTAAAGGCAACAGCTGGCTGTCCCGCGACGACCCGACCGCCATGCGGGTCAAGCCCGAGAACGGTGGCATTGTCCCCGCCAAGGGCGACTGGTCGCACGTCCCGGTGCCGCCCGCTGACGGCCCCCAGCTGGCCCCCATCACGCTCCAGGCTCCTATCTATGCCAAGCCCGACCCCAAAGCCGAGGTGGTGGGCTACCTGCGGCTGGGCGCCAAGGCGGCGCGTTCCGCGGCGCCGGTCACCAAGGACGGCTGCCCCGAGGGCTGGTACGCGGTGCGGCCGCTCGGCTTTGCCTGTGTGGGCGCGAACGCCACGGTCAAGCTCGACCACCCGCTGGTGCGCGCCATCGACGTGGAGCCGGACCGCAGTAGGCCCATGCCTTACCCGTACGCGTTCGTGCGCGCCATCGCGCCTTCGTACATGAAGGTGCCAACCAACGACGAGCAGTTTCAGTACGAGATGCGCCTGGAGCGCCACCTGCGCAACCACACGAGGCTCAAGGAAAAGTGGGACGAGCTCGACGTGGGCGCCAACGACGTGCCGCTCGACGAGCGCGGCATCGCGATCGGCGGCATTCCCGACCACGCCAAGCCGCTCGGCGAAGCAGAGCGTTTCGGCGGCAAGGGCGATGACAAGGTGCCGTGGTGGCTGGAGGGTGGCAGGAAGATCCCGAACATCTCGAGCTTCAAGGTGCCGAGCTACGCGGTGATCTCCAACCGCCTCAAGCGCCACGCGGGCGTTTCGCTAATCGGTACCTTCGTGGCCGGTGCGGAGTCGCAGAACCGGCGCTTCGCGATCTCGACCGACGCGCGCCTGATTCCGGCTGACAAGCTCAAGGCCGATTCGGGCTCACCCTTCCACGGCTACGAGATCAAGAAAATCGGCTTGCCGGTGGCGTTTGCTCGCAAGGAGGGCGTCAAGAGCTACCGGCTCGAAAACGGCCGACTGGTCGACGGCGACAAGATCGTCGGCCGCTCACTGATCGCGCTCACGGGCGGCGTGAAGGAGCTGCGCGGCGAGCGCATGGTCGAGACGCGCGACGGCGCTTGGGTGCCGAGCGCGGACATCAAGACAGCCGTCAAGAGCAGCAAGCTACCGGGCTGGGCGCGCGGGGACAGCAAATGGATCGATGTCTCGATTCAGAACCAGGTGCTGGTGTTGTACGAAGGCGCGCAGCCCGTCTACGTGACGCTCGTGTCGACGGGGCGCGATGGGCTGGGTGAGCCGGGCAAGACGCTGAGCACGCCGACCGGCCAATTTCGCATCTATCAAAAGCACATCACGACCACCATGGACTCGGACGTCGCCGATCACGAGTTCGAGCTGCGCGACGTGCCCTGGGTGATGTACTTCAAGGCCGGCTACGCGCTGCACGCCGCTTACTGGCACGACGACTTCGGCCGCGCCCGCTCTCACGGCTGTATCAACTTGGCTCCGATCGACGCCCGTTACGTGTTTTTCTGGAGTAGCCCGCAAGTCCCCGAGCACTGGCATGGCGCCTATTCGGGGCAGGGCGGATTCGAAGAGGGAACGCTGGTGTACGTGCATCCGTGACAGTGGTTAGTGATCGGTGGTTAGTGCGAGAAGCGCTCTCGTGCGAGAACCGCTCAGGCTGTGTCTGACCACCAACCACTGACCACTAACCACTTGGCGTCACTGCACGCTGAACGACTTACTCACCGTAACAGGGTCGCCGGAAAAGGCCGGAACCTTCGCGCCCCGGAACAAGCGGGCGACGCAGCCGCCGACGGCCGTGCCGGCGAGATCACCGGAGACCTGCGTGTTGGTGGCGCGGCCGCTCGGCATGAAGGTGATCGACACCCTCCCACCGCCCGTCGGTCCGTCAGGCGTCTTGCAACTGCTCGCATTGCCCGCGGCGGCCGAGAGCGCGGCGATCGCGGCGGCCTTGTCGAAGGGCGGGGCATCGCTCGCTGCGGGCTCGGCGGGCTTATCCGCGGGCTTGGGCACGTCCGCCGGTTTGTCTGTGGGCTTGGCCGCATCCGCGGGCTTGGCCGCATCCGCGGGCTTGGCCGCGTCTGCGGGCTTGGGGGCTGCGCCGCCCGCTGCTGCGGGGATGGGCGTGGCAGCGGCGCTGGCGACCGCGGAAGCTGCTGCCGTCGCCTCCGTCGGTATCGCCTGAGTGGCGGGCGTCGGTGCGGGCTCGGCCATGGGCGGAGGAGTCGGCGAGGCGCTCGCGGTAGGAGCCGGGGGAGGCATAATCATGCCGCGCAGGGCGAAGGCGCCGCCCGCGATCAGCACTACCGCGGCAATGCCGATGTAAAGGCCCGCGCCCAACTTTTTGGCGGGCTGCGCAGTGGCCGTCGGTAACTCGACCGGGTCGCTGGCGCGCACCTCTAGGGGAGGAGCGGCCACGGGCGCGGTGAAATCGGGAGCGGCAAAGGCAGCTCCGAACGAGCCAGTGCCGATGTTGCTGATCGAGCTCGGACCTGAATCGGTGCCGAGCAGGATCGCGGCGGCGTCCTCCTGCTTCGCCTCTTTCTTTTTGGCAACCGGCTTGGACTCTTGCTTGACGAGCGCATCGAGCGAAAACAGCACCGAGCTCTCGTTGCGCGCACCGGTCAGCTTGGGAGCGGTGGTGTCCTTGGTCTCGACGCCGAGCGATTCGTCTTCCTCGCTGCCAGCGGCCGCCAGCTCACCGAACAAGTCGCCGCCCCCGCGGGCAGAGCTGCGTCGCGCGGCGGCTGGCTTGGCAGCGGCGGCCGCGGCCGCGATCGCCGAGGGCTTGGGGCTGACCGCGACAGGCATGGCGCTGACCGCGGTGGGTTTGGGGCTGGCCGCAGCGGGCTGGGGGCTCACCGCAGCCGCCATGATGGCGGGTGTGGGGGTGCCTGCTGCTTCGGGCTGCTCGAAGGGCAGGGGGCTGCGCTGCAGCTCGAAGGCCAACTCCGGAGAGCTGGGCACATCCTTGGCCGGCTCACGCCACACGCCAACCGAGCTGCTGCTGGGATCGTCGAAAGGCGAGCTCTGAACGCGTGTCGCCTCGTCTTCGTCGATGAACGGCGCGCCGGCGTCCGCCGGAGCGGCGGGCGCCTTCTTGCTCAGCCCGCGCGCCGTGAGCGCACTGGCGATCTCGGCAGTATCCCAGGGTGCCTTCCAATCCTCCATGCCTTCGCGCCAGATGAAGGCATCGTCGTCGAGCGTTCCGGCCGCGTACTTTTCGACGATCTCACTGATCGGAATGGTCTCCTGCCGCTCGTCTGGGTAGGCGACGTCAAAGCTCGGCTCTTCGGTCGCGGCGGCCAGCTCGGCAACAGGCGTCGACGCTGGGCCGGGCGCACGTGCCGCGGCGGGCGCAGGTGCCGCGGCCGCCGGCGCCGGCTGCTCTGAAGCGGCTGCAGGAGCCGGCGCTACCGAGCTGGTCGGGGCTGCGCCGGAAGCGTCCAGCTTGGTACCGTCAACGATGATGCCGGTCCCGCAGTGCTTGCAGGTGATCTTTACCTTCTTGCCGCGTACCTTCTCGTCCGGAACCGCATATTTGGCCGAGCACGACATGCAGCTGACGTTCATGAAAAGTCCTGGGGGCAGTGGCCAGGGCGCGACTTTGGTCGAAGCGCGCAAGCCCACAAGCTTTGAAGAAATACCACGATACCGCTCGGGTCGAAAGGCCGACGAACTTCAGTAAGTGCCTGGTATATCTGACGTTTGTTTGCTGCGGGGGGCGCGGCTGTCTCGCGCGGCGGGGGCGCTGTCTCGCACCGCGGGCGCGCTGTCTCGCACCGCGGGCTCCCAACCTCGCTCTACCCGCCGAGACGCTGGCGGCGCTTTTGATAGAGTTCGCGGCGCCAGGTGATACGGCGGGAGCGTTCTCCGAGAAACATGGATTCCAAGGACAAACCTGAAGCGGCTTCGAGTGAGGATGGCGAAGTCGAGAGCGCGGGGGACGAGGCCGAGGCCGAAGAGGAGGCTGCTCGGGACCCCGAAGCGAGCGCGCCGCCACCCACGGTACCGGCGTCCACGCCCAGCCGGCTGTCGCAGCTGCTCGAGCTCTTGAACGAGCGCTACCGCAGCATCGATCCGCGCTGGCTGGGACTGTTTCGCATCTGCTTCGGCGTACTGCTGATCACCGAGCTCGCTTACCGCTGGGCCTCCGCGCGGCTGTTGTTCTCGAACGACGGCCTGCTGCCTAATCACTACTCGCTGTTCGCGCCGATGGGGCAGGACCTGTTTTCGATCTATCACGTGTTCTCGACCATCGAGGAAGTGCACGTGGCGTTCGCGCTCACGCTCGTCGTCTTCGTTTGTTTCACGCTCGGTTACAAGACGCGCTTGTTTCACATTCTGTCAGCGCTGCTGATCACCAGCCTGCATTCGCGAAATCTGTTCACCGAAAATGGTGGCTCGGTGGTGACCCACTCGCTGGCGATCTGGACCGTGTTCCTGCCGCTAGGGCAATGCTTCTCGGTCGACGCCGTTCTCAGATCATGGCACCAGCAGCCCGAGCATTCTCCCGCGGCATTGAATCGGCGGGAGACCGCAGCTCCGCCGCGCTTCATCTCGCTCGTGGTGCTGGGGTTGCTGCTGCAGTGGAGCGTCATCTACTTCTTCAATTGCGTGCACAAGACCGGCGCAGGCTGGAAAGACAACAGCGCCATCTACTGGTTCCTGTACCAGGACCGCATCGTTACCCAGGTCGGCGTGTGGGCGCGCGAGCACGTGCCGCTGGTGGTGCTGCAGGTCCTGACCCGCATGACGCTGCTGGTCGAAGGCACGCTGGCGTTCATCCTGCTGGTGCCATTCGGACAGAAGCAGCTGCGCCGCATCGCATTCTTGCTGGCGCTCGGGCTGCACGGCAGCATCGCGCTCTTGTCGCGCTTGGGCCCGTTCTCGTACGCCATGGCGGTGTTCTTTCTGATGCTATTCGGTGAAGAGGAGCTGGGCTGGCTCGGGCGCTGGTTCGGCCGTAAAGCACGCGCGGTCACGATCGTGTTCGACGCCGATTGCGGCATCTGCCTGTGGCTCTGCCGGCTGCTCAAGCGCCTGGATCCCTGGCAGCGCATCACCTTCATTGGCAATGACGAAACCGAGCGCTTGCCGGCCGGAGTGGATCCGAAGCTGGTCGAGCGTAGCGTGGTCGTGGTCGACGGGCAGGGGCGCATCCACGTGGAGGAGCAGGCCGTCAGGCGTGGCGCCCGCGCCCTGCCGCTCGGTATCCTGCTGGTGTGGTGGCTGTACGTGCCGGGCCTTTCGCTGCTGGGCCGGAGCCTGTACCGCTGGGTGGCACGTAGCCGGCTGGAGATCTCGAGCTTCTTCGGGCTCGGCGCCTGCGGCACCCCGCTGGCTCACGCCGCGCCGCCCGCGAGCACGCCCCTTCTCGGGCGCATGGGCGATGAGCTGCGAAGCATGCGGGTCGTGGGGCGCGAGACGTTGATCGTGATGTTGATGGTGGTGCTGTCGACCGAGGTGGCCAAGGCCAACCCATTCATGAACCGCCGCATGCGCATCCAGCGGCCCGAGTGGATGACGCAGATCATCGGCTACACACGCATGCTGGAGGGTTGGGGCATGTTCGCGCCCGAGCCGCCGTACGACGACGGTCGCCTGGTGGTCGACGGCCGGACCGTGGATGGCAAGAAGCTCGACCCCTTTACCGGTGAAGAGCCCGAGTTCGATCCCGAGTCACCGCGCGGCTGGGGGCACGACCAGCTGTGGTGCGATTACAGCAACCACATCCGCTGGCAACACAACGCCGGTCGCCGCCAGTTCCTGCGCAGCTACCTCGTCAACCAGCACCTCTACTCGGGACGTCCTCAGGATCAGCTGGCCAGTTTCGATGTGTGGTGGATTCAGGATAAGTCGCCGAAGCCGGGACAGAAACGCGGCGTCCCGCTACCTCCGGAAAAGCTCGTCAGCTACGGCCTAGTCAAGGACTCGGGTGCCAAGCGCTGGCTCGGCAAGGCCGGCTCGGAAGGCGCCAGGCGATGAAACAGAAGTACGAGCTGGTCCCGCCGCCTACCGTGCTGGTCCCAGCGCCTGCGCAGGGCTTCGCGCAACAACTGACACGGCTCTATGCCGCGGCGGATCCACGCTCGCTCGGCCTGTTTCGGATCGCGCTCGGCGCGCTGCTGCTGTTCGACGTGGCGCTCAAGCTGCCGGAGGTCTCGTCGCACCTTTCGAACTCGGGCTGGCTCAGCAATCACTTCGCGCTGTTTCACCCGATGGCCGACCACCTATTCTCGGTTTACTTCGCCTTCGGAAGCCCGCTCGAGGTGAAGGTGCTCATGCTCGGGCATCTCCTGGTGTGCGTGCTGCTGCTCGTCGGCTGCCGCACCAAGCTGATGCAGATCTTGGCACTGGTGCTGACCACCAGCCTGAACAGCCGAAACATCCTGATCGAAAATGGTGGCTCGGTCGTGCTCAACATCCTACTGGTGTGGAGCGTGTTTCTGCCGCTGGGGCGCCGCTTCAGCATCGACGCGCTGCGCGCCTCCCTGCGGCAGCGGCGCGAGACTGACGCCGAAGCGCTCAATGATCGCCTGGATCCGCCCCGCGAGGTCGCACCGGTTGTTTCGCTGGCCGTAACTGCGCTGCTTCTGCAGTGGGCCACCATCTACTTCTTCAATACGATTCACAAGCACGGCCCGCCCTGGCGTGACGGGACGGCGGTCTACTATTTCCTGCAGCAGGACCGGCTGGTCACCTGGCTCGGGGCCTGGTTGCGCGGCGTCCTGCCGCTCGGCGCCATCAAGGCTCTCACCTACGGCACGCTGGTCATCGAGGGGGCGATACCGCTGCTCCTGCTGATACCTTGGCGCACGCACATCACGCGGCTCGTGGCGTTCGGCCTCGTTGTGCTGCTCCACTTCTCCATCGATGCGGTGCTGCAGCTCGGCTCGTTTTCATGGGCCATGGTGGTGGTGTTCTGCGCCTTGCTGCCGACTCAGGCGTGGGCCTGGGCACTTGAACGCGTGCGTGCCCGGCGCGCGCCTTGTGTGGTGCACTTCAATCCCGAGTCAGGGGCGTCGCTGGCCCTGTGTCGTCTGGTCAAGCGGCTGGATGCGCTGGGCCTGGTCACGTTCCGCGCGCTCGACGCCGATTCTCCCAAGAAGGCCCAAAAGACGCTAGCAGTCAGCGTGAACGGCGCCAAAACGGTCGGTGGCTACCAGGCGCTGCTGGCGGTCGGCGACGCGCTATGGTGTCGGCGCGTGCCGTTCTGGCTGCTCGGGCTGCCCGGCATCCGCAAGCGCGTGGAGCGGCGTCTGGCGCAGCTGGCCGTCGAGCCCGAGACGCTCGATACCGACTTCGGTACCGAAGCGTTGCCCAGGCAGGGTAATGCCCGCGCGCCGGAGCCGAGCCGAGCCAGGTTGGTCGGGCGCAAGCTGGCGATCAGCTTCCGCGAGGCCGGCGTGGCGCTCATGCTCGTGGTCTGCGTCACGCAGGTGTTGATCGAGAACGAGGCCGTGCCGCAGTCCCTCAAGCCGAAGGGTAGACCGGCGCTGCTGCAGGCCGTCATCGAGTACCCCCGCATCTTTCAGGGCTGGAGCATGTTCGCTCCGGTTCCCCCGCAGCGCGACGGCCGGCTGGTGATCGACGGTCGCACCAAGAACGGCCGCTCACTCGATCCGCTCACCGGAGGGCCGCCAGTCTTCGAGCTGCACCCGGCCGGCGCGCCGCGCATGAACCTGACCTGGGGCTACTTCCACATCCGCATCGTGGAAGACCGTTTCCGCGGCTATTGGGGCGGGGTGCGCGACTTCTTGATGAATCATCACGAGCTGACCGGAAGGCCCCAGGACGAGCTTTCGAGCTTCGACGCTTACTACGTCACGCAGGAGCTCGTGCCGCCGGGGGTGACGCCCCCGCAACCCAAGAAGGAAAAACTGTTCAGCAGTAGTAACGTTGCGTCGGGCGATTCTGGCTCGCCGTCGGGCGCACTGCCCCGCAGCAAAACCAAGAGGCCTGGGGCACAATAGGCTGCGTGACGGCGCCGCACATCGCCCACGCCATCTGGCAGACGCTGCGCATCAGCGTGCCGACGATCTGGCAAGGAGTGTGGGGCACGCTTACTCCGGAGGTCGTGGACGAGCGGCTCGCCCGCTGGTCGGGCCGCATCGTGCGGCGCGCCAGCATCGAGCTTTACGTCAAGGGCCGTGAGCAAGCCACGCCGGGTGCAAGCTTCGTGATCATGTCCAATCACCAATCGCTGTACGACGTCCCGGTGATCTATCAAGCGCTCCAGCGGCGCATCCGCATGGTGGCGAAAAAGGAGCTGTTCCGCGTGCCGATTTGGGGCCGCGCCATGAAGAGCGCCGGCTTCATCTGTCTGGATCGGCAGAGCCGTGAGCGCTCGCGCCAGACGCTCCGCGCTTCGACCGACATCCTGCACGCCGGCACCTCGATCTGGATCGCGCCCGAAGGCACGCGGAGCAAGACCGGTGAGCTCGGGGAATTTCGCAAGGGCGGCTTTCACTTGGCGCTCCAGAGCGGCTGTCCCATCCTGCCGGTCAGCATCAGCGGGACGCGAGCAGTGCTGCCGTCCAAGGGCTGGCACATCAGCAACGGTTGCAAAGTCGAGGTAGTGATCCACCCGCCGATCGATCCGCGCCCCTACGGTGAAGAGCGCCGCGACGAGCTGATTGAGGTCGTCAGAACTACAATCGCTGAGGCGATTTCGGCGGCCCCGGGATAGCTCGAACGTGCTAACAAGTGTTGGTGGGCTACCGGGCCATTCTTGCAACTGAGCACTCACCAGACTAGCTCCATCGCATGTGTGTCAGGCCCGTGGGGCACGACTGCTGAGCGGCGAGCTAGGCCTTGCACCAGATGCGCACGACCATGGTGCCCTTGGCGGTCCAGGGCGTGACCTCGATGCGCTCGACCACGTCGATGGATCCGGATGGTACCCGATGCAGCAGGTGAGCCTGCACGAAGCGGCGGCGCAGCGCGTCCGTGGACAGGTCGCCGACCTTGTTGCCGCGAATGATGAAGGTCAGAAGCTCGAAAATCTCCACGCCGTCGTGTGTGATGCGCGGGCTCGGGACGGCGCCAGACTCGCCAGCTACCGTGATCTCCGGTCCATCGCTGGCCCGCGACGCGCCCGGGGCCGCCGGCATGCGGCTCGGTGACTTGGCGCCTGGTGCGTTGGAGATCTTGTCGGCGTAAGGCAGCGTATTTTGACGCGGCCGCATCTCGTTGGCGAGCTCTTCGGCGATCGCGGCCATGGTCTCGCGTCCGGCCGGCGCCTCCGAGACTTCGATCACCGGCGCCTCGGCGGTGCTCAGGCTCGGCGCCGACATTTCCTCCTCGATGGCTGCCATGGTGTCGCGCCCGGCGGTCTTGTAGCCGACCTTCACCTCCGGCGCCGACGGCTGAATACTCCGCCGCCTGCCTGGACCGTGCTTCGTCTTGCTCTTCGCCGCGGCCAATCAACCAACCAGGCTACCAGACCACCTCCCAAGACCACCAGCACCCTGCGTCCCATGCCTGGTTCCTGGGGATTTAACAGGGAGGCGGGGAGACGGGGAGCGAGCAGGTTGGCGCCAAGGCGAAACGACCCTGCGTCGCACTCTGATTCGAGGATCAATCGATTCAGAGACGCGGGATGCAACGCAAGCGTCCTATCGATGCTGCGCCCAAAATCCCGCAGTACTCCCCGTCTCCCCGCTTCCTTGTAATCTGGAAGACGGATGAGGTCGGTCAGGGCAATTCGGTGCGGCCCATCTGTCTCGTGGGTCGGCGGGGCCCCAACCCCGCCTCAGGGCAATTCCGTGCGCCCCATCAAGAACAAGTCCGCTGCCCGCGCCGCCTTGCGGCCTTCTGCAATGGCCCAGACGACGAGGGATTGGCCGCGTTGGCAGTCGCCGGCGGCGAAGACACCTTTTTGGTTGGTCATGAAGGAGCCGTCGACCGCGATGTTGCCGCGCTTGTCGAGGCTCAGTCCCAGGCCTTCGACGATACCGGGGTGCTCCGGGTGCACGAAGCCCATCGCGAGCAGCACCAGATCGGCCGGGATCTCGAACTCACTGCCCGCCACGCGCTCGAGCTTGCCGCCCTTGAGCTCGACCTTCACGCAGTGAAGCTTCTCGATCTTGCCGTTACTGCCGCTGACACGCTCGGTCGAGACGCTCCAGTCGCGCGCGCCGCCCTCTTCGTGCGAGGACGAGGTGCGCAGCATGAGCGGCCACATCGGCCAGGGCGTGCTGCCGGCGCGCTCCTCCGGCGGTTGCGGCATGATCTCGAAGCTGGTGACGCTCTTGGCGCCCTGGCGGTGCGAGGTGCCGATGCAGTCGCTGCCGGTGTCGCCGCCGCCGATCACGATCACGTTCTTGCCGGTCGCCAGGATCGCGCCCTCGTCCGGGACCACGTCGCCGGCCACGCGCTTGTTCTGCTGCGTCAAGAAATCCATCGCGAAATGGATGCCCGACAGCTCACGGCCCGGCACCTCGAGATCCCGAGGCTTGCGCGAGCCGATGCAGATCACGATCGCGTCGAAGTCGGCGCGTAGCTGGTCAGCGGAAATCGTGCGACCAACGTCGACGTTAGTTTGAAACACGACGCCTTCGGCCTTCATCTGCTCGACGCGTTTGTCGACCAGCGACTTTTCCATCTTGAAGTCGGGGATGCCGTAGGTCAGAAGCCCTCCAATGCGGTCGTCGCGCTCCAGCAACGTGACCGTGTGGCCAGCGCGGTTCAGCTGCTGTGCCGCCGCCATGCCGGCCGGGCCAGAACCGACCACCGCGACCTTCTTGCCGGTGCGCTGGCGCGGCGGCTGCGGTTTGACGAAACCATCTGCGAAAGCACGATCCGCGATCGAGCGCTCGATCAGCTTGATGCTCACCGGATCGTCGTTGATGCCGAGCACGCACGCTGCTTCACACGGGGCAGGGCACACGCGCCCGGTCATCTCCGGGAAGTTGTTGGTGGCGTGCAAGGCGTCAATCGCCCGCTGCGGGTCACTGCGGTAGACGTGATCGTTCCAATCGGGGATCAAGTTGCCGAGCGGACAGCCGGTGTTGCAAAACGGGATGCCGCAATCCATGCAGCGCGCGCCTTGCTTGACCAGATCGTCCTGCACGATCGGCAGCTCGAACTCGCGCCAGTCACGCACCCGTTCGGCGGTAGGACGCTTGGACGGGTCCTGCCGCTCGAATTCCATGAAGCCAGTGATCTTGCCCACGTTCGTTTCCTCGCGAATCCAAGAAGAGAGGCCTCAGCCGCCCGCGATGACACCCGATTTCGGCTCGGCCTGCATGGCCGGAAGCATCGACGGACGCTGAGGGCCATTGTGCTTCAGTTCCTGCTGCTCTTCGAGCGCACGGCGGTACTCGGTCGGCACGACCTTGATCAAGAGCTGTACGGTCTGCTCCCAGTTAGCGAGCAGCTCCTTGGCCTTGACGCTGCCGGTGCGCGCTCGGTGCTCCTCGATCATCCCGGCCACGAAGGCCGCGTCGGCGGCGTCGAGCTCCTCGATTTCGACCATGCCCTGGTTGCAGAGCTTCTCGAAATCGCCGTTTTCATCGAGCACGTAGGCGTAGCCGCCGCTCATGCCGGCGCCGAAGTTGCGGCCGGTGCGGCCGAGCACGACCACACGCCCGCCGGTCATGTACTCGCAGCCGTGGTCGCCCACGCCTTCCACGACCGCGCTGGCGCCGCTGTTGCGGACCGCGAAGCGTTCACCGGCCATGCCCCGGAAGAAGGCTTTGCCGCTGGTCGCGCCGTACAGCGCCGTATTGCCCAAGATGATGTTCTGGTCCGCGCGGAACGTCACGCCGGCGGGCGGCCGCACCGTCAGGGTGCCGCCCGAAAGGCCTTTGCCGACGTAATCGTTCACGTCGCCCTCCAGGTTCAGCTCCATGCCCGCGGTGGCAAAAGCGCCGAAGCTCTGGCCGGCCGAGCCCTTGAAGTCCAGCCTGATCGTGGCGTCCGGCAAGCCGTCTTTGCCGAAGCGACGCGCCACCTCACCGGCCAGCATCGCACCGATCGTGCGATCCACGTTGCGTACCGCGATGGTTTCGCGCACCAGCTGTTTGTTTTCCAGGGCCGGACGGCACAGCTCGATCAGCTTGTTGTCGATCGACTTGTCGAGGCCGTGGTCCTGCTCCTGGAGCTTGCACACCCCCACGCCAGCGCCCGGCGTGATGGGCGTGAGCACGTCCGAAAAGTCGAGTCGCGAGGCTTTCCAGTGGTCGGTTTTCTTGGGCTGGATGCGCTCGCTATGGCCGACCATCTCGCGGATGCTACGGAAGCCGAGCGAAGCCATGATCTCGCGCGCCTCTTCGGCGACGTAGAACATGAAGCGGATCACGTGCTCGGGCTTGCCCTCGAACTTCTTGCGCAGCTCGGGATCTTGCGTCGCAATGCCGACCGGGCAGGTGTTGAGGTGGCACTTGCGCATCATGATGCAGCCGCTCGCGACGAGCGGCGCGGTGGCGAAGCCGAATTCTTCGGCGCCGAGCAGCGCCGCCAGCACCACGTCGCGCCCGGTGCGCATCTGGCCGTCGGTCTGCAGGACGACGCGGCTACGCAGGTCGTTCTTGACCAGCACCTGATGGGTCTCGGCCAGCCCCATTTCCCACGGAATGCCGGCGTGCTTGATCGAGGTGAGGGGAGAAGCACCGGTGCCGCCGTCGTGCCCCGAGATCAGGATCACGTCCGCGTGTGCCTTGGCCACGCCGGCCGCGACCGTGCCGACGCCCGCTTCGGCGACCAGCTTCACGCTGATGCGGGCCTTGGGGTTGGTCATCTTCAGATCGAAGATCAGCTGTGCCAGATCCTCGATCGAATAGATATCGTGGTGCGGCGGCGGGGAGATCAAGCTGACGCCCGGTGTGGAGTGCCGCGTCTTGGCGATGACGCCGTCGACCTTGTGACCGGGTAGCTCACCGCCTTCACCCGGCTTGGCGCCCTGCGAGATCTTGATCTGCAGCTCGTCGGCGTTGACCAGGTAATAGGTGGTGACGCCGAAACGGCCGGATGCGACCTGCTTGATCGAGCTGCGGCGTGAGTCGCCGCTCGGGTCGCGGATGTAGCGCTCGTCGCGCTCGCCGCCTTCGCCGGTGTTGCTGCGACCGCCGATGCGGTTCATGGCGATCGCCAGGTTCTCGTGCGCCTCGGCGCTGATCGAGCCGAAGCTCATGGCGCCGGTCGCGAAACGCTTGACGATTTCGGTCGCCGGCTCGACCTCGTCGAGCGGCACGCCCTGGCCGCTCGACGTAAACTCCCACATACCGCGCAGCGTGATCGGGCCGCCCGGCTGCTCGTTGATGAGCCTCGAGTACTCCTTGTAGCTCTTCACGTCCTCCATGCGCACGGCGTGCTGCAGCTTCGAGACCGTGCTCGGATCCCACAAGTGCCGCTCGCCCTGCGTGCGGAAATGGTACTGCCCGCCCAGGTCGAGGTAGGGCGCCGGCTCCGTGGTCTTGGGGTACGCGGTTTCGTGGCGGCGCCGGGACTCGTCGGCGATCGCGTCTAGATCGATGCCGGAGATGCGGCTCGAGGTGTTGGTGAAGTAGCGATCGATCAGGTCGGGTGAAAGCCCGATGGCCTCGAAGATCTGCGCGCCCTGATAGCTCTGCAGGGTGCTGATGCCCATCTTGCTCATCACCTTGAGCAAGCCCTTGTTGACGGCCTTGATGTACTTGTCCTGCGCCGACTGCGGGTCCTTGAGACCCGGAGCGCCGCTCTGCGCGAGCTGGTGGATCGACTCGAAGGCCAGGTACGGATTCACCGCGCCTGCGCCGTAGCCGAACAGCAGACAGTAGTGATGGACCTCGCGCGCCTCGCCGGTTTCGACGATGATGCCCACCTTCATGCGCGTGCCGTTGCGCATCAGGTGGTTGTGCACCGCGCCCGTGGCGAGCAGGCTCGGCACCGGCGCCATGTGCTCGGTCGAGCCACGGTCACTCAAGATGAGCAGGCCATGGCCATCGAGAACCGCCAGTGAGGCCTGGCGGCACAGCTCGTCGAGAGCGGCCTTCAAGCCTTCGCCGCCCTCCGAAACCGGGTAAAGCATGGGCAGCGTGGGCGGCGTGCGCACCGTGCTGAGCGGCGTCTCGCGCAGCTTGGCCAGATCCTGATTGGTCAGGATGGGATCGGGCAGCTCGAGCATCTGCGCCTGATCGGGCAGCTCGAACAGGATATTGCCCTCGCCGCCGATGTAGGCCGAAAGGCTCATCACCAGGTTTTCGCGGATCGGGTCGATCGCGGGGTTGGTGACCTGCGCGAAGTGCTGCTTGAAGTACGCGAACATCAGCTGCGGGCGATCCGACAGCACCGCCAGCGGCGTATCGGTGCCCATCGAGCCGCGCGGTTCCTCGCCCTTTTCGGCCATCGGCGCCATCAAGAAGCGCAGGTCTTCTTGAGTGTAGCCGAACACCTTCTGGCGCTGCAGCAAGGTGGTGTGCTCACGCCCGGTGGCGGTCGGCGGCGAGGCGTCGATGTCGTCGAGCGAGATCTTGTTCTCACGGATCCACTTGCCGTAGGCCTTCTTGCGGCAGATCTCGTCCTTGATCTCTTCGTCCTCGACGATGCGACCCTTCTCGGTGTCGACCAGGAACATGCGGCCGGGCTCGAGCCGGCCTTTGCGCTCGATGTTCTCGGGCGCGAAATCGAGCACGCCGGTCTCGGAAGCCAGCACCACCAGCCCGTCCTTGGTCACGGTGTACCGGGCAGGGCGCAAGCCGTTGCGGTCAAGCAGGCCACCGATGCGCCTGCCGTCGGTGAATGCCAGCGCGGCCGGACCGTCCCACGGCTCCACCAGGCACGAGTGGTACTCGTAGAAGGCCTTTTTGTGCTCCGACATCAGCGCGTCGTTCTGCCATGCCTCGGGCACGAGCATCATCATCACGTGAGGCAGGGAGCGGCCGGCCTGCAGCAAGAGCTCCGCCACGTTGTCGAGCATGGCGGAATCACTGCCGCCCGGTGTGATGGTGGGCAAAATGTGGCGCACGTCCTCGCCGAACACCTCGCCCTTGAAGAGTTGCTCGCGCGCGCTCATCCAGGCCGCGTTACCGCGCACCGTGTTGATCTCCCCGTTGTGCGCCAGGATGCGGAACGGCTGTGCGAGCTCCCAGGTCGGAAAAGTGTTGGTGCTGAAGCGCTGATGCACCATGGCCAGCGCGCTGACCATGTCTGGATCCTCGAGCTCCTGATAGAAGCCGGTGAGCTGCTCGGCGAGGAGCAGTCCTTTGTAGACGATGGTCCTCGACGAGAGGCTCGGCATGTAGAACGAGCCCTTGCCCGGGATGCTCGACTCGCGCACGGTGCGCTCCGCCCAGCGACGGATCACGAACAGCTTGCGCTCGAAGGCTTGTTGGTCGTCCATGCTCGAGCCGATGAACACCTGACGGATCACCGGCGCGCTGGCGCGCGCCAGCGGACCCAGTGCCGCCTCGTTCACCTGCACGTCACGCCAGCCGATCAATCGCTGACCGGTGCCGAAAATCTTGTCCTCGAGGATCTGCTGGCAGCGGCGGCGATCATTGCGGTCGCGCGGCAAGAACACCAGACCCACGCCGTAACGGCCCGTTTCCGGTAACTCGATATCTGCGGACTCACAGGCACGCTTGAAGAACTGATGCGGGACCTGTAGCAAAATGCCCGCGCCGTCCCCCGTCAGCGGATCGCAACCGCAGGCACCGCGGTGCACGAGGTTGAGCAAGATATCGACACCCTTCTTGACGATGTCGTGCGACGCCTCTCCCTTGATGTTCGCCACGAAACCGACGCCGCAGGCGTCGTGCTCATAGCGTGGGTCGTAGAGTCCTTGGCGAGGCGGAAGCGGCATGATCGATGAGTGGGTGAGGGAAGACGAGCTTCGTGAAAGTTGAAGCCGCCGAGGATGGCAGGCCGGCTAGTATAGGTTGAAGGGGAGCTTGGGTCAGGCGCAAGGCAGCGCTTAGAGCGCGTGTCGCACGGATTGACGCGACGCGCAAGCTCGAGTGGGACCAGCACAGATTAAACGCGGGCGAAAAAAGCGCTCGACGGCTACGCGCCGCTCGGATGGCAGCTCGAAATGAAACCGCAATGAACCGCTTGGCAGACGGCCTCTGGCACCGCGCCCCATGCGTCGCGAGAGCGCGCCTCGACGAACGCGCGCGCGACCGCGCCGGGCTCGATCTCGGTAGGGTCGAGCCACTCAGGCTCGGTGGCGTCACCCAGGAGGTGCAGCAGCCCGACGCGCGCCAGCTTGCCGAAATGCTCGCGCACCACGCTGCGGTAGAGGGCTAGCTGCGGACCGTAGCGAGCGGGATCCCCACCGCCACCGCGCGTGCGCTTGTAGTCGATGACGTGCAGGCTGCCGTCCGAAAGCTCGACCAACAGGTCCAGCGTGGCCCTGATCACCAGCGGTGTGCCCACCGGCGCGCCAAACAGCTCGAGTTGCGGCGATTTCCTCGGCATTTCCCGCGGCACAAGCGTAACGGTCAGGGAAAGCTCGCGCTCCACCCTTACGGCTTCGCGCCGCACGCGGGAGGCGTAGGAGCCGCCTAGAAAACGGGACAGCCCGGCGAGCGTCTTTTCTCCGGTGCTACTCCCGCTGGGTAGCCCGGCCTGCTCGAGGGCGCGCCCGAGCTCGGCGAGATCAGGCGGCTCGCCCCAGCGCTCGAGCGGGAAATGCTCGAGCACCGCGTGCGCAGCGATGCCGGCCAGGCGCGAGTCGAGCTCCGGCTCGGCCAGGTGGCGCGCGCCGCCGCGCCGCGGCTCGCTCAGGCCCTGAAGCTGGAGCAGGCTGAAGCGCCGCGGACAGATCTGGAAGTCGCTCAGCGCCGTCACACCCAGCACGACCGCGCCGCTGTCGAGCGGCTGCTGCTGAAGGGGGGGATCGATGTGAGCGACGCTGCTGGGTGTCGCCAGCTTGCTTTCTACGAGGAGCTCGCTCACCTGTAGCTCGGCGAAGCCATCGACACCGCCGAAGGCGCCTTCGCCATGTAGCTCCAGCACGGTCTTGGCTAGCGTGCCGCTGCGGGGCTTCGACGGCAGCGCTACCACCAGTTCGTGCCGCGCCCGCGTGAGAGCCACGTAGCTGAGACGCTGGCGTTCGGCCTGGGCTCGGGCCTTGAAGTCCTCGGCCAGCGCCGTCTGCGTGCCTGTCACGATCGGGCCGTCTTCCCCGGCATGCTTCACGACCAGCACTGGGCGGGCGTCTGGGCGACGCAGGATACCGACAGGGCCCGGGACGAGCAGCTCGGTGGCATCGGTGTCGGCCAGAATCACGGTAGGGAATGCCAGGCCCTTGCTGCCGTGGATGGTCAGCAGGCGCACGGCCTCGTCGTCGGGCGAGAAGAGGGCAGCTTCGGTCTCGTCGAGCTCCCAGGCGATCTGGCGCGTGACGAAGCGCACGAACGCCGCCAGGTTGCCGCCGTGGCTGGCGGCGATCTCTTGCAGCCGACCGATGTTGGCCAGGCGTACCGCGCCGCGCGGCAGCAGCGAGAGCACGCTCGGAAGCTCGAAGCGCTCGACCACGTCGTGGATGGCGTCGCGCGGGGACAGCCGCGGGGCGATGCGCAGGAAGGCCTCGAGGCGCCGCTTGAGCTGCGTGACGAGCTGCACGTCTTCGGGGCGTGACAGCCGAGCGAGGTCCCAGTCGGTGTGGGGCAATAGGCCGCGTCGCGGATCGCTGAGCTCGACCAGCGCCTGATCGGACAGCCCGCCGAGCGGGCTGCGCGAAAGGGTTGCCAGGGCGTGACGTTCGCGCGGCGCCTGGCTCAAGCGCAAGGCCGCGAAGACGTCGCGCACCTCGGGCGTGCCATAGAGATCGCGGCCGGCGACGACGTAGGGCACGCCGAAATGGTCGAGCGCGAAGCCGAGTAGCGGAAGGGTGGCGCGCTTTCGTGCCAGCACGGCCAGGCTCTTCAGTGGCCGACCCTGATGCACGGCGCGCGCGCAATAGCCGGCGACGGCGAGCGCGCTGCGCATGGTGCCTGTCGCCTTCATCACGAAGGGCTCGGCCTCGGGCGTGCGGTCATCGTCTACGAGCAGCGTGAACGAACCATCGGCCACGGCGCCGCGGGCGGCGGGGACGCGCAGCGCCTCGGCACGGGCGTAGCGGATCTCGAAGCTCTGGCCGAGACGCGGGGCGAAGTCGCGTTCCGACACGATGTTGACTGCGCTCACGATGGCTCGATCCGAGCGGTAGCTGTCGACCAGTGTGGATACCTCAGCCATTGCTGCGCTCGCGCCCGACGCGGCAGCCGCCGGTGGCAGGTCGAGCAGCTCGGCGGCTGCGCTGCCGGCCAGGCTGGTCGCCAGCTCCGAAAATACCGAGACGTCGGCGCCGCGAAAACCGTAGATCGACTGCTTGCGATCGCCCACCACGACCAGCCCCTGCGGCAAGATGTCGGCGGCTTGCGGCAGCGTCCCGGGGGCGCGCGCACGGCTGCGCTCGGGACGCTCGCGCAGGAGCAGCAGCAGCTCGCACTGCACACGGCTGGTGTCCTGAAATTCGTCGACCAGTAGCAGTGTGATACGCGAGCCGGCGGCGCGGGCGACCTCGGGGTGCTCGCGCAAGCCGTCGCGTGTCAACCGCAGTAGGTCACCGAACCCCAGGCTGCGCTCGGCGACGTGGCGCTCGCGCAAGCGCCGTTGGATCGCGCCGATTACCGCCGCGACAGCGCGTAACCTGGCGCCGAGCTCGGGCCCTTCGACGATGAAGCGCACGAGCGCCCGCGCCTTCTCTGGGTTGGTGCCGCTGCCTGCGGACTCCAGCAGCTCGCGCAGCGCAGCCGCTGCTTCGGTTCGAGGCCCCTTCTTCTCTCCAGCCAGCGCCGCAAAGGCCTCGCTCAGGCGCTGCGCATCGAGCCCGGCTGGGCGGCGAAGCAGTGCTTCGACCACCGCTCGGGCATGGACCGAGCGTGCCGAGTCTTCGGGCAGCAGCGCGCTGCAGACCTCGTTGAGCTGGGCTTCGACGCGCCGGGCCGCACTGGCTTCATCGGGCAATTCGAGCTCCACGGCGTCGAGGCCCTCGTCGTCGAGTCGTGAGAACAAGGCGACGAGCCAGCCGCGCACCCGATCGAGCCCGCCTGCTGCATCGAGCAGCTGCTGGGCGCCCAAGGCTTGGTCGTCCGATCCTGCGAGCGCATCGCTCAGAACCTCGTCGATGGCCGCCTCGGTCTCCTCCAGAGAGCGCTGCTCTTCCAGGATCGAAAAGGCGGGTGAGATGCCCAGCTCGAGCCCGTGCTCGCGCAGGATGCGCGCACACAAGTTGTGCAAGGTGTCGATGGACGCATCGGGTAGGTCGTCGAGCGCGCGGGCCGCACGGCGCTGCAGCTCGGGACGCGAAAGGCCGCGGGCGTGGGCGACGGCCATCAGCTCCGCACCGAGCCGCTGCTCGTATTCGGCGACGTCCTCGCCCAGCACGCCGGCAAAGCGTCGCTCGAGACGCTCGCGGATCTCGCGCGCCGCGGCGCGTGAGAACGTGGTCGCCACGATGCGGGTGGGCGACACCAGCTCGCTTCCGGCGTGGAGGCCCAGGCAGTGGGCGAGGTAGATGCTGGTGAGAAGCTCGGTCTTGCCGGTGCCGGCGCTGGCTGCGACTACCGCGTTGTGCGCTAGCCCCGGTATCATGACTCGTCCCCGTTGTCCTCGGCGACCGGCGCGGACAGCGGTCGCCGGCAAATGTCGCGCGTGTCGCAGCGGGCGCACTTGCTGGGTCGGCTCGGCGCGGCCGGGATCAGACCCGAGCGCAGCTGCTCGAGCGCGCGCCGGGCGTGGTAGAGCCGTTCCTGTAGCTCCGGAGCGTCGGGCGCGCCTTCGAAGACCGGCTTGGGGAACGCAACCCGGCGCCGGAGCCCGAGATACAGGCTCTGCACCTGGCTCGCTCCGAGCTCGGTAGCGACTTTGTGCGCGTACAGCCAGCCTTGTAGCGCGTGCCATTCCTTCTTCGACGGCGCTTGCCCGGACTTGTAGTCGATGACGCGCACGCGCTGGCCGTCGGCCGAGACGTCGATGCGGTCGATGCGCCCCGACACTCGATACGGACCCAGCTCGAGCGGCGACCAGCCGTCGCGTTCGGCGTCGCCGAAGCTCTTTTCGGCGTAGCGAAAGCCCAGCTCCCGATTCTGCAGCGACCAGCGCACGAAACTGCGCACGTCGGCCAGCGTCATGCGCAACGCGGCGCCGCGCAGCGCCGAGCCGGTGTGGGCCGAAAGCGAGCGCGCGGCGGCCGCAAGCGCCTCCGGCAGCAATTCTTCCTCCGGACGATCCAGCCGGCCGGCGATGGCCGACAGCGCCTCGGCGACGGCGGCGTGGATGAGCACACCGCGCTCGCGCGCGCCGAGCGCGTCGGTCACGCTCTCGTCGCGGACCGTGCGCAGCACGATCGAGCTGAAGCCCAGAAACGCGCAGTCGGCGTAGCGCTCGAGCTTCGTTACTGGGAGCGGCGGCAAGCCCGGGTCCACCCAGCCCGAAAGCTCCGACACCTGACCGGTCAGCGCGCCCAGCGTGCCGTGCTCGAAGAAGTAAGCCTGCCGCTCCAGCTCGACCTGCGCGCGTGTGGTGACGTCACTCGACGCCGGTTTCAGTGCCACGATGCGCCGCGCGCCGGGCGCGAGCGACGAGCCCGGCTCGTCGAGGGTGCGGAGCGCGGGCTGCGCGCGCGCCAGGCTCTCCACGAAACGCGCCTCGCGCGTCTCGCTCGTGCCATCGCTGGTCGACCAGATCAGCTCACAGCGCTCGGCGGAGTAAAGCAGCGCGTTGAGGGCGACCAAAGTCGCAGCCTCGGCGTCACGCGCGGTGGCCGGCCGCTGCTGTCGTGGCAGGGCTTCGCACAGCTCGTGGCCGAGCGTGAGCGCCGCGCCATGGGCTCCGGTCTTGGCAAAACAGGCCGCCGACGCTCGACACACCACCGCCAAGTCGAGCTGAAGCCCCGCCACCTCCGCTGGTCGGGCGATCGCGATCGCCGCCGCGCGCGCCGCGCCACGTGCCTGGCCCACGCCGGCCATGGCGCGCGTGAGCTCGGTCGAGAGCTGGTGCGGAGTCACCTGCTCTCGACCGAGATCCAGGCGAGCTGCCGCCTCGACCAGCCGGCCCATGGCGACCGACAGCGCCGCCGTTCCGCGCGCGTCGTCGGAGAGCGCGGTGAGCAGCCCCGGCGAACCGGCGTCGCGCTCGGCTAGCGCCAGACCCAGCGTGCGCGCCGAGAGCCGCAGCAACCCGAGCTCCTCGACCAGATCCGAAAAGGCGCGCACCAGCTCGGCTCGCGTGCGCGGGCCGGCGAGCCGCCGCAGGTCGTCGATGATGCGTGACAGTCCGGCGGCGGCCTGATCGGCTACCGGCTCGCCTCGCCTCTCGGCGATGCTCACGGCGCGCTCGAGTAACAGCTCGCCGCTGCGATCGAAACCGACCGGCGTGCGCGCCAGAATCTCGCGCAGCACATGCAGCGCGCGCCGCCCGTCCGGCCCGAACCAGCGCTCGCTGCGCAGCCCCGGGGCCGCCAGCACGTCCAGCAAGGCGTCGCGCCGGATCGGCCCGCCCACCAGGCGCAGTAGCTCGAGCGTGGCGTGAACGTTTGGCCCGGCGATGGGCGGGCGTCCGCGCGGCTCGCTGAACGGCAAACGCGCCGCCCACAGCGCCGAGCGCAGCTCCTCCAGAAAAGCTTCGGACATCTCGAGCGGGACGATGGCGATGCGGTCGAGCCGGCCTCCGGCGCTGAGCCGCTCCTGCACCGCCCGCACTGCTGCGCGTGCCTCGCTGGTGGCGTTGGGCGCCCGCACGCAGCGCAGCGAGAGCTTCGATGCCGCGCGCTCCTCGTTGCACAGGATGGCGGGCGCATCATTTTCGCTCGCCCAGCGCGCTTCGAGCCGGGCTTGCGCGTCCTCGACCGCCCGGCGCGACTCGTCGCCGCTCAGGCCGGGAAAGCGGACGCTCACGCCTCCGCCGCGACCGCGCAGCAACTGATGCAGGCGCTCGAGCAATCTGAGCTCGCCTGCCGAAAGGCGCGCCCAGGCCACCACCGAGATCTCGGTGATACCTTGCAGCACCGACTCGTCGACCGCGCTTGCTGCCAGCCACACATCACCGCGCTCGTCGCGCAGTTGCGCCCGCTCGAGCGCTGTATCGGCGCGCTCGAGCGTCGCGGCGAACAACTTGGCGCGGGTACCGGGAAGTGTGGAGAGTTGCTGCTGGGTCACGCCGAGCTGCCGCAGCGCCCCAACGCCGGAGTCGAGTAGCTCCGCCAGCTCCGGCTCGCTCGCGGCTTTCTCCGCGATCAAGCGCGTGACCTCAGGCCCAGCACGCTCGCGGCCGGCCGCGGCGCGCGCCGCGAGATCCGAGATCAGCTCGCGTAGCGTGGCGACGCGTTGCCCGTGGCGCGCCAGCGCCTCGACCTGCCGTTCACTCGGGACGAGCTCTAGCCGCACGCGCTAGCGGCTACTGGCTCGGAGCGGCACGGTCAAGCGACGCTGTGACCAGCAATGACCGGGCGCGAGGCCCGGCGCGGTGGCTCAGCTGCCGGCGGCGCGCTTGAGCGCCTCGCCCTTCAGACCGGATACCGCCTTGAACGCAGCGCCGCGGGCTTCGGACGAGAGCAGGGAATCGGGCACGGGCACGTTGGGGACGATCAGGAACTCGAACTTGAGCTCGGTATCGTTCTCGGGCGTGCGGCGCAGCTTCCACACGCCGTGCATCTGCTTGACGTTGCCCTTGACCATGTTGCCGGTGATCACTTCCGTGTCGCCAATCTTCTTGGGCGCATCGAAGCGGACCACCGCCCAGATCTTGGCGGCACCCTTGAGGATGGGGACTTCGAGGTAGACGTCGGTCTTGTCGCCGCTCTTGCCGACCACGCGGCTCTTGTCGAAAGGCTTGATGTAGCCGGCGTAACGGCCGTAGTCCTGCACGACGGACTTTACGAGCTCCGGGGAAGCCGAGACCACGCAGCGGGCGCCGCCGGCCGGGCGGGTGCTCTGGGGCAGCCGCACGTCGTAGCGAGTCACGTCGGTGGGGGAGCTGGCGAGCGCATTGCCCGAGCCGACGGCCAGGAGGGTCACGAGGGGAAGGATGCGAAGGGCTTTCATGGGGGGCGCTACCGTCGAGAGGTGCAGGGAGCATGCCGGACGAATTTGCCAGGACTGTGACGACCCAGCTCTCTCACGAGGTTACGACTTCGGCCCAAGTTTCGTTCCTCCGCTCCCGCTTGAACAGTCCTTTGGCACATGGGCCCCTGATCGCCATGCCGCAAGCGGCGTCAGGCTGTTGCAAAACGAATACACCCTGCGTTCACGTGTCATTGCACCCCAGGTGGAAGGGGTTCGAGTGGCGCCATCGTGCAGCTGCCGGAGAATTGAACGCCTTTGTCCATGAATACTTCGGGGGCTTGGAGTGTCCCGGAGACTCGGGCGGGCACGTAGAGCTCGATGGAGCGATGGGCCCGGACGTTGCCGCTCACGCTGCCGCCCTTGATGATGACGGTCCCGGCCAGGATTTCCGCCTCGACCTCGGCGCCGTCACCCACGATCAGGGTGTCGGAGCTGCTGATTTCCCCCCGGAAGCTGCCGTCGATGCGTACCCGGCCGTCGAACGAGAGCTTGCCCTCGAAATGCGTCCCACGGCCCAAAAGGGCGGTGATTTCAGTGGCTGGGAGGGCGTTCGGCATGGGGGCGCGGATGGTAGCGCGGGCGGGACCGAAGCGACAGCGGGGACGCCCGAGGCCCGCCGATGCTAGCCTTCGGCCTCCCGTGATGGCGGCTCTAGCCCCGTGGCGCGCTCGAGCGCAGATAGCCAGCCTGGCCTTCGGCTTGCTCACCAGCGTGCCCGCCGCCGCCCAGGCTCCTGCGGACGCGGCGAGCGCCAAACCGGAGGAGGAGAAGAAGCCCCCGGCCTATCACGGGTCGTCGGCCTCCTGGGAGCACAACGTTTCGGCTCAAACGTTCGGCATCGGGGACGACCCGCAGTCGAGCAATCCCACTTACACGATGGGCTTCGCCCTTCGCCCTCGTTACTACTTCCTCGACCAACCAGGTAGTCGCCTCAGCTTGCGCGGCGATGCCGGCATCTATCGCGAGTTTACCAACAGCGATTCGACCACTCAGCGGGGCGAGTGGTCGCTGAGCGACACCGAGCTCTTGCTGGTCTACATGCGGCGGCTGCTCGGGCCGACCGCCAGCGACGCGCTGCTTGGCGAGATTCGTCCCCTGAGCCTGGTGCTACCGACCTCTGAGGCGAGCTTCGAGTCCGGTCGCTACTTCGGGGCCGGCGCGGTGCTGGGGCTCACGAAGGCCACTCCGCTGCTTCGGGGACGGTTCAAGCCGGACCTGTCGAGTGTGGTGCGGCTGGCGGTGGGCTACCGGCGCTGGTTCGCGCGCGCCACCGTGCCAACCAATCCTGGGCTCCAGCGCGTTCGGCTCACGCCCGATGGACGCAGCCTGCCGGGTGATCAGCTTTCTGGCGCGAGCCTGATCCGCGACGAGCTCACGCTCTCGGCGCGCTTTCAATTGGCTTTCGGCGAGGCGGTGTCGTGGACTACCGACTTCGGCTTTCAGCCAGCGTGGAAGTACGATGTGGCTGAGGAGGTCGAGCTCTGCGGCGTGGTGGCAACTGGCTGCACCACCGTCGCGGTCGGCGAGGACGACACGCGTTACCTGGTTCGCACGCAGTTCAACACAGAGCTCGGCTTCCGCCTCTACACCGGACTATCGCTGGAGCTCGGCTATGGCAGCGCCGCCAACCAACTGGGTGCCGACGGACGGCGCCGCGGCATCTTCTACAACCCGGACGCCGGCTTCTACGCTTCGTTGACCTTTACCCCCGATGAGCTTCTGTCGCCGCCCAAGAAGCGAAGCGTCCAGGGACCTCACACGTCGCAGAGCTTCTAGCCGCGGCAAGCTCTGCCTCGGCGCCAGCGCCGGCGCGGTGCTTTCGCTCGGGCTGGCGGCGCCGGCGCACGCCGAGGTCCCGGTGCCGCCCGGTGCGGGCGGTCGCGAATTTCGCGTCGACTTCTCGGCGCGCCACCTGGAGGTCGATGTAGATCTCGGCGAGTTGTCGCTCTCGGGCGACGTGGTCGTGACGGTGGGGCGCTACCAGCTGGGCGGTGAGCGAGTTCGGCTCAGGCGGGGGCCGCGCGGCGTCAGTGTGGAGGGCGGTGGCGATATCGCCTTTTGCAGCTGTGAAGCGCCGCCGGTCACGCTGGGTTACAGCTCGGTCACGATCGCTCCGCCGAGCGACGTGCTGGTCAAAAATGCCGTGCTGCGCGCGGGCGATGTGCCTCTGATCTGGCTACCGTACCTGTGGTTGCGGTCGCCGGATCGTCTCGGTGTGACCTTCCCGAGCGTGCAGTGGCGTGGCGACGACGGACTACTGATCGGTAGCGGTTTGCACCTGCCTTTCGACTCGAATCAGGGCCGGCCCGCTGCGCGCGCTCTCGATATCGGAGCCTTCGGTTACGTGGAGGGTGGCGCCCGTGTTGACGCTCGCCTGCTGACGCCCCAATCGACGTCCTTCGTGCGTTGGGATTATCTCGATGGCAGCGCGCTCAGCCTCGACGCGCACGCCGCCGCATCGGGCGAGACCGCCGCAATTTGGGCCTACGACGTGGATGCCTCTCGCGGTGAGCGCGGCCGTGTCGCTTTGTCCTCGCTCGAAGCTGCAGCCCGGCGTCACGATCATGCGCGGCTGGGCGCCGGCAGCGTGGGCTCGGCCATGTTTGCCCTGGGCGTCGATGCCGCGGGACGCCGCGGTGATTGGCTCGCTGATCCGGTGTCGATCGGCCCTTTCGGGCTCGTCGCGACGGGTGGTGCGCTCGGCAAACGCTCGAGCTACACGCTCGACCTGGGAGCCGGTTCTTGGGCCCTGCTCGGTGAGCCGCGGGTTTCGAGCTCCGAGACCCGTGCGCTCGAGCGGGGCGCGCTCGAGTCGTCCCTGCCGGTGGGGCCCTTGCTGCTCCGCGCGGCGGGTTTCGAGCAGGCCGAGCTGGTATCGCTCCCTGCGCAAGCCGTCTCCAAGCTGCGGACGGGTGCGGGGCTGTCGGCATCCATGCCGCTCAAGCGGCGTTACGCGTCCTTCAGCCACGTCGTCGCACCCCAAGTGTTGGCGCGCGCCGAGCGTCAGTATCGGGACGGCGAGAGCTCCGATTTCGTGCTCGCTACCGCTGGTGTGGAGACCGCGCTCGGACGTGGTCTGCGTGGCGCAGCGGGCAAGCTCTGGCTCGGAGGAGGGCTGGCGGGCGATCCGCAGGATCCAGAGCCCGTTGCTGAAAGCGTGTGGAGCGCCGACTCGCGCTGGGCGGGCTTGCGACTCTCGGGTGTGGCTGAGCCACGCGTACGGGCGGCCGAGGGCACGGCACAGCTGCGGCTCGGCGCGCGCGGAGGGACGAATCTGATCGGCTATATCGAGGCGCGCACCGACGAGGCCACGTCGCTGGCCGCGTCTCAGGCGGGGGGCGAGCTGCTGCCGAGCTTTCACGAAGCCGGAGCCTACGACCGCTCCGGCGTCACTACCGGCGCGACGCTGACGTTCGACTTCTGGTCCGTGGCCCAAGTGGGGGGCGGCGCTGACGTCGACCCCATCTCGGAGCAATGGCTCGCGGTGCATGCGTTTGCGCGCTACCGGCACGGATGCAGCTGCTTTGCCGTAGCCGCGTTCGGCAGCTCACGTACCGGGCGCGGCGGCTTCGATGCCGGCCTCAGCCTGGATCTGATGCCTTAGGAGGCTGGTGTTTTTCAAACCCAGCCTCCTAGATTCCTTGAGAGCCGTCTTCCGTGACAGATGAGTCAAGTTTTGCTGAGCCGTCGGCCTCGAGCAGGTTTTGCCGCCGGGTCCGGCGACTATCGCGGGCTGGACCACAACGCGCGCCGGCCTCGCCGGTTTTGTTCTCGTGGGTGGTTCCTACCCTCGCCGATCGTGATCTTTCTTCCAAGACCTGCATGTCTTGTCGGGCTGGGGCCCCTGCCCCAGCTAGATTCCTTCCTGGGGCAGGAGGCACGCGCCTCCTCCCCTCAAGAAGCAAAGCTTCTTGAGCCTCCCCTCCACGCAGCGGCTGCGCCGATTGGGACTGCTGGTGTTTCACACCAGCCTCCTAGCGCCAGTATTTGCCGGAGCTGAACTGGATGGCTTTGCGGTCGAAGCTGTCGGAGTTCTTGTGCATCAGCATCTGGTACGTGAACGCGGAGCCTTGCTCGCCGATCAGTGCGGACCAGTGCAGGAAGAAGTACCAGAGGCGGTACCAGCGCTCACCGTACGACTTGATGACGTTTTCGCGGTTGCTCTGCCAGATGTCGCGCCAGTGGCGGAGCGTGAGCACATAGTGCGGGCTCATGTTCTCGACGTCGGTAACCTCGAAGCCGCCGTCCTCGGCCGCCCGGATCATGCCGGATAGCGGTAGGCTCGCGTCGGCGCCCGGGAAGATATAGCGGTTCATGAACAGGGCCCAGATCAAGTCTTCGGGGCGGAGCGTGAGCGCCGAGAGCGGGTTCTGGGGGTTGTACAGGTTACGAATGCCGGTCCACTGAATGACGAACAGGCCATCGTCTTTCAGCAGCTCGTGCACCTTCTGGTAGTAGCCGACCAGGTTCTTGATCCCGACGTGCTCGACCATCTCCAGGCTCACGATCTTGTCGAACGGGCCCTGGACGTTGCGGTAGTCGCAGACCTCGACCTTGGCGCGGTCGGCAACGCCGTACTGCCGGATGCGCTCGGTGCCGAAGTTGACCTGCTCTTGCGCTAGCGTCACACCGTAGGTTTTGGCACCGAATTCCTTGGCGGCGCGCGCCACGAAGGTGCCCCAGCCACAACCGATGTCGAGCAGGGTTTCGCCCGCTTTGAGTTGCAGCTTGTTACAGGCGCGGTCGATCTTGCGGTACTGGGCTTGCGCCAGTGGCATGTCCGGCGTCTCGAAGGAGGCGGCGGTGTAGACCATGGCTTCGCCCAGGCACCACTCGAAGAAGTCGTTGCCGCGGTTGTAGTGCTCGCCGACGATGCGCGCGTCCTGCGACTTGGAGTGGATGGTCACTTCCGGAAGGAAGTTGGTGAACGCCCAGCGGATGTGCGAGTCGGTCAGGCGAAACGACATCGTCTCGTGGCGCGTCTTGAAGAAGTCGTCCCACTTGTCGGCCGGGATGTCGAGCTGGCCGTCGATGTACGCCTCGTAGACATCGGAGAAGGGGATCTTCTTGCTGCTCCACTTCCGGCCCAGGCTTGGGTCTTCGAAGCTCACAAAATCGCTGACGGTATTTCTGCTCATGGGCGGCCGGGCGGCTTCGTAGAGGAGTTTGGGCCTCGCAACAAGCGGGGCCGGGATTTGCCCGGATCTGTGCCCACTGGAATGGGGATTGTTTACCCCACGAGCGGGTCGGGGCCCCGCGCTGCCACGAGACCGGCAGGCTAGTGGCTGGAAATCGTGGCACAAACCTGCCACTTTCTCCGAAACCGGCTAGGCTGGCGGCTATGGAAGCTCGTGGTGGCTCCTCATCGGCAACCCTGTTCGAAATGTGTGGGCGCTTCAAGAAGGCGTGGATCAAGGGGGGCTTCAGTTGGGACAGTCGTTTCTCGTGCGTGGCGTCGTCGTTCAGTAGTGAGCTGGATGCGGATGCGCGCGCGGTGGTGGCTCAGTACTTCCCGAACGAATGGACGATGAAGACGGTCGTGAATGCGCCACCGCAGGTGCGCGAGATCGCCGAGAACACGGGCGGCGTGCGCACCGATCAGAGGTTGTTCACCGGCGACACCACCGGGCGTCTCGTGGTGTACGGCTTGTGGTGGCCATGGGGCGACGAAACCACCATCTCGTTTCGCGTCGGCATCGGCGGTTACGTGCTCGAGCCGGATCTGTTTCGGCTGCGCGAAGCTTTCGGCGCGCTCGACTAACGGGAGGCCGGGATGGGGTGACTGAGTGGCGTTGGAGAGTCGGCGCTGCAGTGCTGGCTGTCTGGCTTCGGTATGGGTGCCCGAATCGATGAGCTGTTTCAGTCGGCCTTCGAGCGCACTGTCCGCGATGTCGTCCAGCTTCCAGAAGCCCCGGCTGCTCATGAATCGATTCTAGCCCGGCGATTTTCGGGTCCCGTATTCGCGCTCAGTTGAGCGATCGCGAGCTCGGACGTTTTCGAAAGCGTTTCTTGCGCGAACGCGCAGTAGTGGGGGCGCCTGCGGCCTTGTCGGGGTGTCGACGCGGCGTGGCGGTCTTGATTGCTCGGCTGCCCGACAAGTGGGGGCGCCTGCGGCCTTGTCGGGGTGTCGACGCGGCGACCCGACGCTTCGAGCGAGGCGCGGTCCAGGGCCATGAAGCGGAGCCCGAGCTCGCTGCGGGTGGCGCGGACGACCTCACACTTGATCGAGCACGAGCCGCCGTCGGTGCCGAGTGAGAGCTCGAGCTCGACGACATTGCCGGTCGAGACGCGCGCATCAGTGCGAACCGCGGCGCCGCCCATCGAGACGTTGACGCACTCCGCGCTGAAGCGCTGGTCGTCGAGCACGACCCACGCCGCGATGCCGACCGGCACGCGCCGGTGAATGCGGTGCTCCGGCGCGCGGCGGACGGGCTGGGAGAGCGGTTGGTGGTGCTCATGCGCTGGGTCAGAAACAGCAGAAGACATGCCAGGTCAGGGCCGCAGCGGACGCCACCAAACCAGGGCGAAATTCGCTGACTTCCATGACTTTACCCGCGAAACACCCTGCAACTTTTGCGCAGGTGACCCAAAAGCGGCGCCTTTCTGCCGCCACCTGCTACACCGCAGCCCGTGAGCCTCGTTCAGCTCCGCATTCCCGGTAAGGCCGCGCCGCCCGTGGCGCGCCGCGGCTTTCTGCCGACCACACGCGCCGAGATGCAGGCGCGCGGCTATGCGCAGCTCGACATCCTGATCGTGACCGGCGACGCGTACGTCGATCATCCCGCGTTCGGTCCGATCTTGATCGCTCGCTTTTTGGAAGCTCGCGGCTTCAAAGTCGGAGTCGTCGCGCAGCCCGACTGGCGCACGCCCGATGACATCGCGCGCATGGGGCGGCCGCGGCTGTTCGTGGGCGTGAGCGCTGGCAATCTCGACTCGATGCTCAACAAGCTCACCGCGCAAAAGAAGGTGCGCTCCGAGGATCAGTACTCGCCCGGCGGCCGCACCGAGATGCGCCCGAACCGCGCCACGATCGTGTATTCGAATCTGTGTCGTCAGGCCTTTCCGGGTACGCCGATCGTGCTGGGCGGCATCGAAGCGTCGCTACGCCGCATCGCGCATTACGACTACTGGTCGGACTCGATTCGCCGGTCGATCCTGCTCGATGCCAAAGCGGATCTTTTGGTGTTCGGGATGGGTGAGCGTGCTGCCTGGGAAATCGCGCGACGGCTCGACGCCGGTGAGAGCGTCGAGGACTTGAAGGATGTCCGCGGTACCGCCCACGTGATCGACGATCCCGAAGAGTGGGGACGGATTGCGGCGTCTCCGAGTCGCTTCGTGCCTGATGGCTTGCCGGTGGTGTTGCCTTCCTACGAAGAAGTGCTCACGGACAAGCGTGCGTTTTCGACCATGTCCCAGCGCTTCCAGGTCGAAACCAACGCTCAGAACGCGCGCCCCATCCTACAGGTGCACGGCCGCCAGGCGGTGTATTTCAACCGGCCCGCGTTGCCGCTCGCCGAAGCCGAAATGGACGCGCTCTACGACCTGCCGTTCGAGCGCGCGGCTCACCCGGGTTACGGCGCCGAAAAGGTGCCGGCTTTCGAGACCGTGAAGGAGTCGATCGTCACGATGCGCGGCTGCTTCGGCGGGTGCACGTTTTGCAGCATCACCGAGCACGAGGGCAGGGTGATCCAGAGCCGAAGCGCGGACAGTGTGCTGCGCGAGGTGCGAGCGCTGACGCGCATGACCGGCTTTTCCGGGGTGATCAGTGACGTGGGCGGGCCGACCGCCAACATGTACAAGATGGCTTGCAAGGACGAGCGCACCGAGAGCGCTTGCCGGCGCCTGAGCTGCGTGCACCCCGGCATCTGCAAGAATCTGGTGACCGATCATCAGCCGGTGATCGAGCTGCTGCAGCAGGTGCGGCAGGTGCCGGGCATCAAGCGCGTCTTCGTCGCTTCGGGCGTGCGTTACGACCTGGCCGAGCGCAGCCCGGAGTTCGTGCGGGAGCTGGCCGCCCACCACACCGGCGGGCAGCTATCGGTGGCTCCCGAGCACAATAATCCGCGCGTGCTCGAGAAGATGAAGAAGCCGGGCATCGAGAGCTATGAACGCTTCGCCGACTCGTTCTGTCGCGCCAGCGAGAGCGCGGGGAAGGAGCAATACCTGGTGCCGTACTTCATCACCGGTCATCCGGGGTCGACGCTGCTCGACACCGTGGAGCTCGCCCTGTATCTGAAGCGCAAGGGCATGCGGCCGAGGCAGGTGCAGGACTTCATTCCTACGCCCATGTCGATGGCGACGTCGATGTACTACACCGGGCTGGATCCGTTCACTTCGGAGCCCGTGCATAGCGCACGCGATTTGCGAGAGAAGCGCCTGATGAAGGCGCTTCTCTTCTATTGGGACCCGAAGCAGCAACCCCTGGCGCGCGAAGCGCTGCGCAAAGCCGGCCGGGGCGACCTGATCGGACGAGGTCCGGATTGTTTGATTCCACCCGAGGGCGGCTCGTCCTTTCTGGCGCAGTCGCGGCCAAAAGGGCGCGCTCAAGCGTCACGCGACAGCACGATGCGGCGTCGCCGGGCCAGCAAGGGGAACAAGCGGCCCTCGTAGAAACGTCGCAGGTTCTTGCGACTCATGGCCGGGAGCACCTGGTCGCCGATCAGCTTTTGCCGATCCGCCGCCAGGCAGAACAGCGTGAACACCTCTGCGGCCGAGAACATGCGCGAGAGCAGCGAGCCAATCAGGCCGAAGGGGCGCTTGGGGTCGCCGTTCTTCAATAACAGCGCGCGGAGCTCGGGATAGGTCAGGCAGTCGCGCGGCTGCCGGGCGTGCGGCGGCATGAACAGCTCCGCGAACGCCCCCTCGTCGAGCTTGCCCCCTTCACCGAACACGCCGGACTCGAAGGGATGCTTGCCGCGCGCGATGTGGGGCACCGAGATGCTGAGCGATGCCTTCTGGCGCGTGAGGTAGCCCAGAAAGCCGTTGATCACGAGGGTCAGGGGCGCGGCCACGATCCACGGCAGTCCGAGATCGGTCATACCCTTGAGCGTTTGTCGGGGCGTGACCGCTTCATCGTGATCAGGGTCGAAGTAGCGCGCGTGAAGCTCGAGCGCGGTGCGTGCCCTGGGCTTGGGTGCCATCGAAGGTCGCGACGGTCGCTCTGCCACAGTGTGGGTATTACTACGTTTGGCTCGTTGGGGCGGGGCCCAACGAACAACGAGACAGCCGGGGCGGGGCCCCAACGAGCGACGAGACAGCCGCGTAGGCCTTTCTTCACCACTGTACAAAACGAGTCACTGAGACGCGGGCCGGTGTTGATTGGTGCCCGAGCGGCGGCTAGCTTGGAAGGCCTATTTTGGCCACGAAACGTGCGGCTCGCGAGTTCAGAGGCAACGACCGCTTCGTGATCGAGAGCATCCTCGGCGAGGGCGGCATGGGTGTGGTGTACCGCGCGCGCGACGTGCGCCGTTCGTCGGCGGTCGCGCTCAAGACCATGACCCGCCTGGATCCAGCGGCGCTGCTGCGCTTCAAACGCGAGTTTCGCTCGCTGGCCGACATCGCGCATCCGTCGGTGGTGCAGCTCTACGAGCTGTTCGCCGAAGGCGACCAGTGGTTTTTCACGATGGAGCTGCTCGACGGCACCGACTTCGTCAGCCATGTGCGCGGCATCACGCGCATCTCGGGCAGCCAGCTGACCCGCACCGATTCGGGCTCGGTCCTCAAGCCGCTGGTATCCAGCGCGCCGACTATCGAGGCCAGCGTGAGCGAGGGCGACGTGGACGCCAATACTTTGCTGGCCATCACCCACACCGGTGAGCTGGTGGGGGACGAGACGCGCCTGCGCGCGGCGCTCGTTGGGCTGTTGGAGGGCGTGCTGGCCATTCACGGCGCGGGCCAGCTGCATCGTGACATCAAGCCTTCCAACGTGATGGTCACGCTGCAGGGCCGTGTAGTGCTGCTCGACTTCGGCGTCGTGGGCGACCTGCGCAAAGGTTCCGAGCGCGTCGAAGATTTGGTGCTCGGCACGCCGGCGTACATGGCGCCCGAGCAGGCCCGCGCCAGCCAGGTAGGCCCGCCCGCCGACTTCTACGCGATGGGCGTGATGCTTTACGAGTCCTTGACTGGCCAGCTGCCTTTCGACGGCGCCGCCGACGAAGTGCTTTACGCCAAGCAGCAGGGCCGTCCGCGGCCCCCGAGCGAGATCGTCGCCGGGGTGCCCGACGATCTCGGTGCGCTGTGCCTCGACCTTTTGGCTCCCGATCCCCTGGACCGGCCCGAGGGGGCCGAGCTGCTCGATCGGCTGCGCGTGAGCCGACTCGGCGCGCGCAGCCGCAGCTCACTCAGGCCGTCGACGACCACCGGCTCATCGCGGGCGTTCGTCGGCCGTGAGAGCGAGCTTTCGACATTGCGGCAAGCGCTGCGGCGCGCGGCACGCGGCGAGCCGGTGCTGACGTTGGTTTCCGGCGCCTCGGGCATCGGTAAGACTACGCTGATCAAGCGCTTTCTGGGTGAGGTGGGGCAGACGCCGCGCACGCTGCTGCTTTCGGGTCGCTGCTACGAACGGGAGGCCGTGCCGTTCAAGGGCCTGGACAGCGTGGTCGATGAGCTGAGCCGTTGGCTTTCGCTGGTGCCGCAGGCCGAGATCTCCACCGTGCTGCCCACGCATGCGGCCGAGCTGCTGCGTGTGTTTCCGGTGCTGCGCAACGTGTCGGCGCTGGAGCGTCGGGCCGAACAGCGCGCCGAGGTGGGGGAGCCGCAAGAGCTGCGGCGCCGCGCTTTCATGGCGCTGCGCGCGCTGCTGGGGGCCATCGCCGACGATCGGCCCCTGATCCTGCACATCGACGATCTGCAGTGGACCGACGTCGACAGCCTGGCGCTGCTCGAGCAGCTGCTGCACGCGCCCGGCGCGCCGGCCCTGCTGCTCATCGGCAGCTTTCGTTCCGAGTCGGTCGGCAAGAGCCCGGCGCTGGGCGAGCTGCTCGAGCTGGCGCGGCGACTGGAAGGTGGCATCCGCGTCGAACGGCTCGAGCTTTCGCGTCTGCCCTACGAAGACTGCGAGAAGCTGGCGGCGCTGTCGCTGGGCGACAAGGCGCAGTCGTCACCCGACGTCGTGCGGCGCATCGCCGAGGAGTCGCAGGGGCTGCCACTGTTCGTCTCGGAGCTGTCGGCCTGGCAGCGCACCGCGGTCGCCGACGAGACGAGCGGCCTGATCTCGCTGGACGCGGTGATCGAGGGCCGCGTTGCGGAGCTACCGGCGGAAGGTCGCGCGCTGCTCGAGGTGCTTTGCATCGCGGGCGGGCCGCTCGAGCGTCCGGTCGCGGAAAGCGTGGTCGGACTGAGCGAATCGGACGCGCTGCGCGCGCGCCTGCGCGTCGCGAAGTTGACGCGCACCGTGGAGAGTGGCGAACGCGAGCTACTCGACATTTACCACGGTCGAATTCGCGACTGCTTGCTCGGTGGCATCAGCGTCGAGCGGCGGCGCGCGCTACACGGCAAGCTAGCGGCCGAGCTCGAGGCTACGGGCGTGGCCGATTCGGGCGCGCTGGTCGAGCATTTTCTGGCCGCCGGAGAGCTTCACGGAGCCCGACGCCACGTGCTTTCGGCGGCGCAGGCGTCCGAGCGCGGCTTGGCCTTTTTGCGCGCGGCCCAGCTCTACCGCCGCGCGATCGAGCTGGAGGTCGAAGCGCCGCGCTGGGAGCTCGAACGCAGCGTGGGTGACGCGCTGCTGTCGGCGGGACGCGGAGCCGAGGCGGCGGCCGCTTTCGCGAGCGCCGTGCACCACGCGCCAGCTGGTTCTCGCACGGCGCTGCGCCGCCTGGCAGCCGAGCACTTTTTGAAAAGCGGCGGTGAGTCGGAGGGGCTGCGTCTCTTGCGCGAGGCGCTGTCCGACGTGAAGCTCGGCTACCCGGAAACGACGGCCGCCGCGATCGTGTCGCTGGTGGCCCATCGCGCGCGCTTGCTGTTGCGTGGCCCGCGCTTCGAGCCGCGCGCCAGCGTGCCGGCCGGGGAGCTCGAGCGCATCGACGTCGCGTTCGCTGCGAGCTCCGGGCTTGCCATGCTGGACGTGGTGCGGGCCGCCGATTTCGGGGCGCGGCATCTGCTGCTGGCGCTCGAAGGCGGTGAGCCGATTCGGATCTGCCGCGCCCTGGCCATCGAGGCCTCGGGGCGCGCCGCGGTGGACGTACGCGGCCGCGACAGTATCGAGGGCCTGGTGCGCACTGCCGAGAGCCTGGCGACGCGCAGCAACGATCCGCACGCCATCGCGCTGGCCAAGCTCGCGGCCGGCCTGGTGCGCGTGTTCTCGGGAGAATGGCGCGCCGCGCAGGCGACGCTGGATGCGGCCGAGGTGATCATCCGCGAGCGCTGCCGCGGCGTGCACTGGGAGCTGGCCAACGCCGTGGCGTGGTCGATGAACGCGCTCATCCTGTGCGGGGAGCTGAAGGAGGCGGCGCGGCGCGTGCCCGAGGTGCTGCGCGAGGCGCAGGAACGCGCGGATCGTTTCGCGCTGATGCACATGGTCTACCCGGCAGCCATCACCGCGCTCACCGCCGACGACCCCGATACCGCCGACCGCCTCGCGCGCGAATTTCCCAAGTTCGGCGGCGAGTTTTCGGATCGCTTTACCGGCGGTCACTGGGGCGGCCTGGTGTCGCGGGTCTCGGCCAATCGCTACCGCGGGCGCGGTCAGGTCGCGCATCAGGAGATGGAGGTGGAGTTCGCCCGCATCAAGGCCGCGCAGTTTCTGCGCGTGCACATGATGCGTGTCTGCACCACCTTCGAGCGTGCGCTGTGCGCGATCGCGGCTGCCGAGGACGGCGGTGACCGGACGGCCTTGCTCGCCCTGGCCGAGCGTTGTGCCAAGGAGCTGCTTGCCGACCGACCGGACTACGCGGCGCCGATGGGCCATCACGTGCTCGGCTGCCTATTCTCCCTGCGCGGCAGCCCCGAGCGCGCGCTGTCCGCGCTGGACCTTGCGATTTCGGGGCTGACGCGGGTAGACATGGGCTATCTAGCGAGCTGTGCCAAGGCCAGGCGCGGCGCGCTAGCCGGAGGCGAAGCAGGTAGCGCGATGCTTCAGGCGAGCACAGAGCAGCTGGTAGGCCAAGGGATTCAGAACGTACAGCGTTGCCTCGACATGAGCGCGCCGGGTTTTCGAGGAGCGTAGCGCTTGAGCGTCGTCCGCCAGCAGGCCCTCACCGTCGTCGCAGCGATCCAGAGTGGCAACGAGGCAGCGTCGGACGCCTGGCTGCGCGAAAACAAGCGCACCTTGCAGCGTGCGCTCGAGCGCTCGACGACCACGCATTTTGCGCGCATCGTGCTGCTGCCGCCGTCGCGCGATGAGGACGGTAACTTCATGGGGGACCAGCATCTGCTGGCTTTCGAGAGCAACTTCGATGGGGAGCTGCAAGAGCACGTGGCGGATCTGCGCGCCTGCCTCGGCCCGCTGCTCGACGGCGCGTTTGCCGGTGCCGAGGGCTATCCGGGCTCCAGCGACCTTGGCAAGCTCACGAGCTTCTTTCGGGACGCCTCGCTGCGCGCGGCGGCGTTTTACGTCGCGCACGCTGGGCTGAGCGTGCCGGTGGTGCGGGGAGATGCCGCGCTCAAGCTCGCTCTGGAAGCACGGCTCAAGGAGCGCGCGCGCGGCGCCATCGTGCAGGCCGAAGGCGCGCAGGAGCTGGCCCTGGAGCTGCAGCAGACGGCGCGCGCGTTGGCGGCGACGCACGGGCTCACGCTCGGCCCCGTGGATCGCGGGCTACCGTCCAATCCTCCGAGCGTGATCGCGACGGCCTTGCAGCGACCGTTCAGCGTGCTCTTGGCGTTTCTGCTGGCTCCATTTTTCGAGCTGCGTGATGCGCTGGTGCGGCGGCGGCAGCCGAGCTTCCAGACGCCGGAGCTCAAGCAGATGCGGGATTTCATCGGTCTGGAGGAAGACCGCGTCGATCAGAATGGTCTGACGCATCTGGTGCCGATCAAGTCGGGCTGGTACAGGCCGTTTGCGCTGCGCACGATGGTGCTGCTGGTCACGGCGCTGGCGGTGGCGGGCGGTTTGGTGGGGCGACTGGGCGGCATTCAGACCATCCATTTCGCGCGCTGGGTCGTGTTGCCGGATCGCCGGCTGCTCTTCTTCAGCAACTACGACGGCAGCTGGGAGGCCTACCTGGGTGACTTCATCGACAAGGCCTCGATGGGCTTGACCATGATCTGGACCAACACGCTCTGGTATCCCAAGACGCGCCTGCTGCTATTTCAGGGCGCCCGGCACGAGGGCGCGTTCAAGGCCTGGACTCGCGCGCACCAGGTCCCGACCCAAGTCTGGTACAGTGCCTACCCGACGCTGTCGGTCGGAGACGTGCTCAAGAACGCGAAGATCCGCGAGCTTTTGGGCGGCCCGCTCACCCCGAGCAGCTCGGAGCAGCTGCTCAGTCTGCTATGAGGAAGGGCCGTGCAGCGAGCTGACGTCCAAGGCCTGGTGCTGTATGCCTACCGGGATCACCCGCGCTCGCGCTTCTACTTGCTGCGCTTCGGCGGCGCGGAGGGGCGGGAGTGGCTCCGCCGCGTGCTGACGGATGTCACGTCCGGACAGGACGACCGAGGGGGCCAGTATCGCTTCAACGTGGCTTTTACGGCGCGCGGCCTGGCGGCGCTCGGCATGACCGAGGATCTCGAGACCTTTTCACGAGAGTTCGTGCAAGGCATGGCGCATCCCGAGCGCTCCAACGTGCTGGGTGACCGTTACTCCGATGACCCACAAAACTGGCAGTTCGGCGGACCGAGCGCGCCGGTGGACGGGCTTGCCATGCTCTACGCCCGCACCGAACGGGAGCTCGACGAGCGCGGCGGGAAGCTCGAGAAATTGCTCGAGAAGCATGGCGTCGAGTACAGCGTGGAGCCCGTACACCTGCCGGAGGACGGCAAGGAACATTTCGGTTTCGCCGACGGCCTGGCGCAGCCGCTGATCCGAGGCACCGGTCGCAAGCGAAAGCCCGGTGAGGTCAAACTGGCGACGGGTGAGCTGCTGCTCGGCTACCCCAACGCGTATGGACAGCTGACGAACGTGCCGAGCGCCCGCCGGCGCAGCGGCACGCGTGAGCATCCCTTTCCGATCGGCGGTGACCGTGTCAGCTTCGGGCACAACGGCACTTATCTGGTCTTGCGCAAGCTGCAGCAGGACGTGGCGTCGTTCTGGAGTTACTGCTGGGACGCCGCGCTGGCGGAAGGCGCGGAAAGCGTCGCCGAGCGCGCGAAGCTCATCGCCGCGCGCTTCGTGGGGCGCTGGCCGAACGGCGTTTCGCTGGTCGAAGCGCCCGAGGCGGAGCAGCCTCCCAAAGCCGATATCAACGACATTCGGTTTCGCGATCGCGATCCGGATGGTCTGCGTTGTCCGCTGGGGGCTCACATTCGGCGCGCCAATCCGCGTGACATGCTTGGCGATACCGCCAAGGAAGGTCTACATGACGCCAACCTGCACCGCGTCGTGCGGCGCGGGCGGGCCTACGGCGCCAAGCTGCACGGAAGCATGCCGCGCGTCGACGACGGGCGGCAGCGCGGGCTGTGTTTCGTCGCACTGAACGCCAATCTGAACAGGCAGTTCGAGTTCATCCAGCAGACCTGGCTCAATAGCTGCAAATTTGGCGGTCTTTCCGCGGAGCGCGATCCGCTCGTGGGCAAGGAGGCCAAGGACTTCGACGACCAGCCGGTGCCGCGCATCTTTTCGGTCCAGGCGCGCCCGGTCCGGCTGCGTTACGAGGGCCTGCCAAAATTCGTGCAGGTGCGCGGCGGCGAGTACTTCTTCCTGCCGGGCTTGCGAGCGCTCAACTACCTTTGCGACGGCGCATGAAACGCGCGAGGTTGGGCGGTCAGGTTGCGGTCATCACCGGGGCGGCGAAGGGGATTGGGCGCGCCACCGCGCTCGAGCTGGCTGCGGCGGGGATGAAAATCGCAGGTTGCGACGTCGATGAGGCGGCCCTGGAGCAGACGCTCGCAGACTGCCGGGCGTGCGGTGCGCCGGCGACGCTGGCCGCCAAGGTGGACGTTGCGGAAGCCGACCAGGTGCAGGCGTTCGCCGAGCAGGTGGAACGCGAGCTAGGCGCGACTTTTTGCCTCGTCAATAACGCCGGGGTCGGCGTTTCGGCGGGCTTCTTCGATACGGAGCCGGCCGATTGGGATTGGCTGTTGCGCATCAATCTGGGCGGCACCATCAACGGCGTGCGTGCCTTCGCGCCCTTCATGCAGCTGCGCGCCAAAGGCAGCATCGTCAACGTCGCTTCCGCCTCCGGATACTGTAATTTGCCTGGAATTGCGGCCTACGGGGCGACCAAGTACGCGGTGATGGGACTCTCGGAAGCGCTGCGCGCCGAGCTCTTACCCTCTGGGGTGACGGTCGGGGTGGTCTGCCCGGGCATCGTCAACACGTCGATCCTGGACGAGGCGCGCATTCGTGGTGTACGTGACGTGGAGGCGGAGCGCCGCTCGCTGCAAGCGCTCTATCGCCGTCGCGGGCATGCGCCGGAAATCGTCGCGCGTGCCATCGCCGGTGGCATCAGAAGTGGTAGGGCCATGACTATCGTGACGTCCGAAGCCTGGTTGCTCTACGTGATGAAACGCCTGGCGCCCTCGGCCCTGCCGTGGCTCCTGCGCGCTTCGCAGCGCCTATACCAGAAGCGCCTATACCAGAAATGATCGATTCTCAGATGGTGAGCACGCCGGGCGCGACGCTCCACGTGCGGGTCATCGGAAGCGGGCCGAGCGTGCTGCTCCTCCACGGTTTTCCCGATTCCTCGCGCGGATTTCGAGAGCTGTGCGAGTCGCTCGCTCAGCGCGGCTTTCGGGCCATCGCGCCGGACTTGCGAGGCTACGGCCTGTCCGACAAACCCGAGGGTATCGAGCAGTACCGTTCCTCCGCGCTGCTCGAGGACATCTCCGCGCTCGTGCGCTGGACCGGGGAGGAGCGCGTGGCAGTCGTGGGGCATGATTGGGGCGGCACCCTGGCCTACCTGCTTGCCACCGTGCACCCCGAGCAGGTCAGCCACCTGGTCGTGCTGAACGCGGCACATCCCGAGAGCTACGCGCGGGCGCTGACCCGCAGCCTTCAGCTCTTGCGCAGCTGGTACGTGCTGTTCTTTCAGCTGCGGGGCATCGCGGAGTGGCTCGTGACGCGCCGCTGGATTTTCCAGTGGCTGCTGCGCAAGCTGGTGGCGCGTAAAGACAGCTTGAGCGAGGCCGACATCGAGGCCGGACGCCGGGAGCTGCTGCGGCCCGGCACGGTGCGCGCCGCGCTGAGCTACTACCGCGCCGCCTTTCGCTACCCGATCAAGTGTCCTGGGACGATCGCGGCCCCCACGCTGGTGCTCTGGGGCGCACGTGATCCAGCGCTGGATCCGAGCCTTCTCCAAGACCTGCCCGGGCGCGTGCCGCATCTGACCGTCCACCAGGTCGAGGGCGCCGGTCACTTCGTGCACTGGGATGACCCTGAACGCGTTGTCTCCGAGCTCGTTCGCTTTTTGGGGAGTCCGACGTAGCCATGCACGCCGGCGATGCTCAGACTGAGAGGGTGACCCAGGTCAAATCGGGGTGGAAGATCGGCGTTAAAACGCTCGTTGAACAAACCCGAGCGAAAGAGAGAGCTCTGCTCCGGAAGCCGGAGCCTCTCAGCATTCATCAGATCGCGCTAGAGAGCAGTTGCAGCGGCCGCTCGCTACGCGGCGAATATTGGTCAATATTCCCGTGCTCGATAGCGGTGCCCGAGGGCGCAACGATGTGACGAATAGTGAGCCCGCAGCCTGGAGCCTGGTTCAAGCGACTGTCACAATTGGTCGAATTTGGGGGTCGAGTGCCAGCGGTCCACCTGCAAAACCGCCGTCTCTGACGTATCCCACCTGCTCGGATGAGCATGCTGTGTGGATCCCCCCTTGAGCGGCTACGCTTGGCGGCCGGCCTTCGCATGACCAGCGTACCTCCGAAGTCCGAAGCCCCCAAGACCGAAGCCAAGCGCCGAGGCGTCAGTGTCCTTGCGGTCAAGCTCTGGGAAGTCGCCGAGCAACTCGAGGAACGGCTCGACGACGCCAGCATGGTGCTCGAGCTCTTGGTGAGCGCGATTGCCAAA
>DATEDZ010000065.1:0-9376 GCA_035281385.1 Polyangiaceae bacterium | reverse complement strand
TTCGAGGTGATGCCGTGGGAGTCGCCGCCGCCGCACACGCCGAAGCGGCCCGTCAACGTGAGCGCGCAGCCGTCGTGGAACAGCGGAGCGCGCGAGTTGATGCCGACCAGCGAGGGCGTGATGAAGAGACCGCCGGTTCCGACGTCGTGGGCGAGGTTGTCGGTGTAGTCGCCGCCGCCGTGACACTTGGCGCAGCCGACCTGCTCGTTCGAGAACAACACGCGACCCCGCTCGACCGCCTCGGCGTCCAGATCGTCGGCGCTGAGCTCCGACGGCACCGTGTCGATCCAGTCGCGCAGAGCCGCCTTCTGCTCGGCCGTTACGTCCGCTGCCAGCGCCATGCGCTTCATCATGACTTCTTCGAACAGATGATCGAAGTCGGCCAGATCACCCGACCAATGGAAGGGCGCTCGTCCGCTGGCTCCGCCGCGCAGGTCTTGCGAGCGCCGCGGGCCAATCGTGAAATTCCAGGTGTGGCCGTCTTCGCCCGCTTCGGGGTGGCAAGATTGGCAGGAAATACCGCCACCGGTGTTGACGTGGAACATCTGCATGCCGGTGTCGGCGCGACCGTCTTGCGCCAGCTTGATGATGCTGCCGTTCTTCAGCTCGAGCTGTGCCGGCTCGCGCGATTGCACGATCCAGTTGTTGCCCTCGTCGAACGCCACCGCCACTGGCTCACCCTGAGCGACGACTGACGACGTCGCACCGCTGGTGGCGCCACAGGTGAGACCCAGCCCGTTGTTCGAAAGGGCAGTGGACGGAGCGATGAACAGATTCGGCTTCTGCATCTGGCTGTCGGCCGTCCAGGCGTTGCCGGTCGCCAAGATCGCGACCATGGTGCCGTCCACCGTGAAGGCGAGATCCATTGGGCCGCCTACGCCGCCCATGGTCTGGCTGGACTGCGTCTTGACGGTTGGCTGCGGGGTCAGGGTGGCGCCCGGAGCATTCGGGTCGAGCATGGACACCGAAAGGTCCGCCACGGAACCGCCGCAGGGTGCGCCGTAGTACGCGCCGGCGCCGGACGGCAGCTGGGTATTGCTGGAGTCCACGTGCCCGACGAGCACGGCGCCGGACGGAGCCGCGAGCGTGCGGTAAGCCACCCGAGGTGTGAGTGACGAGCCGTTATTCGGAGTGCTAGGCGTGGCGCGGCGCAGCACCTCACCGCTGCGGCTCACCACCATGACCTCGGCATTCTTGAAGCGCGAGATCACCAGGTTGTCGCCAGAAACGAGCACGTCACGCAGATCGGGATCGAGCTGGTACTTGTCCTTCACCTCGTGGCTGGCGGTGTCGATGCGAGCGAGCACGCCGGAGCGACACGCCACGAACAAGCTCGAGCCCGCCTCGTCGTAAGCGAGGCCGCGCGGCGCGGCGCAAACGGGAACGCGCGTCGCGGTGCCGCCCGCGATATCGATGACGGCGATCGCGCCACCGCGGCGCATCGCCACGTAAGCCGTGCCAACCGGACCTTCCACCACGCGACCCGGCTCGTCTCCTTCGGTGAGCGCGACCGTGACCACGCTCTTCGCACCGACGTCGACCACGTACACCTGATCGCGATCCGGATCCGACGCGACGGCGTGGCCGTCCTTCGTCACGAGCAAGGTGCCGCCGGATATGGGCGCGACCTTGCCTGGTGAGCGCACGACCTCACCCTTGAACAGCTTGGTACCGAACCTTTGCTGAGCAGCGGTAGGGACAGGACTATAGCTATCGGGACCGAACGAAGGGTCACCGAAACAGCCCGTCATCGAGGTCAGCGCAACGAGCGCTGCCAGCACCGACCAAACGCCTGAAGTTTTTGCCATCGTTGCCACCCGTTTTCCCGCAAGGCAGAGCCATACGGTAACACGCGATCGTGAGGCGGGCGAGCCGGCGTCCAGCTGAGTCGGCTGCCGCAGTGTAGGAGCCGCCCCGCCGAGGGCAGGCATCGACGTACCTTTTTCTGCATCGCAGGAATCGACCCACCTAGCGACCCGCCGCGCCTACCTCAGAATTCAGCCCTTCGGCTTCAGCACTATTTGGCGAGGCCCGTCGCCGGTCCAGTGCCAGCGAACAAAACGCGCACCAGCTGCTTGGAAAGCTCCGGTCCTGCGGGCGCGCCCGGAAAGGGCAGGATGCCGTCGAGCACGCGGCGAATCAGCTGCGGCAGGATGCCCATGCCGGCGACGCTCAGCATGGCGACCATCGGGTGGAGCTTCGGGTCGAACGCGCCGCCCGTGAAGCCGTCCACGATGAGCCGCGCGATCAGCGGAATATGCCCGGTTTGAAAGCGCTGGCGCAGTCGCGCAAAGCGCGTGCTCGAGGTGAGTGCCTCGCGCGCGATGAGCCGCATCACCAAAAGCTCCTCCTCGCTGAGGCGCGCCACGCGCAGGTACAGCCGCTCGATGCGATCCGGCACGGGCACGTCGGGCGCGATGGCCGCCTCGATGTCCTTGAGCAGCTTCTCGTACAGCTCCTCGACCACGGCGAAGAACAGCTCGTCCTTGGTGGCAAAGTAGTAATAGACCATGCCGATGCTGGTACCGGCGTCGCTCGCGATCCCGCGCAGCGAAGCGCCATCGACGCCATCGCTCAGAAAACGCGCGCGCGCAGCGTGGAGGATGCGGGGGGCGATGTCACTGCGGGGACGGGGCATGCAGGCTCAGACCAATTTTTTGGTGAAACGCAGCGAGGTGAGCAGCACCAGCATGCTGAAAATGCCGACCAACCAGACCAACTCCTGCCGCACGTCTTCGAATCCGGCGCCCTTGAGCGTGATGCCGCGCACGATGCGCAAGAAGTGCGTCAGCGGCAACGCCTGCGAGATGAGCTGCGCCGGGCGCGGCATGGACTCGAACGGAAACATGAAGCCGGACAGCAGGATGTTGGGCAGAAGGAAGAAGAACGACATCTGCATGGCTTGCTGCTGAGTCCTGGCCAGGGTCGAGAAGAACAAACCCAGCGCCAGGTTGGCGGCAATGAACACGAACGCCAGCAGGTAGAGCAGCTGCAGCGAGCCCACGAGCGGCACGTGAAACACCAGCCGCCCCGCCAGCAGGATCAGCGACATCTGCACGTAGCCGATCACGGTGTAGGGCAGGATTTTTCCCAGCACGAGCTCGACGCGCCGCACGGGCGAGACGATCAGTTGCTCGAGCGTGCCGCGTTCGCGTTCGCGGGCGATGGCCATGGCGGTGAGCATCACCATGGTCATGGTCAGGATCACCCCGATCAGACCCGGCACCACGAACACCGACGTGCGAAGCTCCGGGTTGTACCAGGTGCTGGGCTCGAGCTGGATCGGCTGCAGCGCGAGCGTGCCGGTCGCCGCACCGCTGCGCGACAGCTGGGCCAGCATCAGCTCACTGGAGCGCGCCGCGACCAGGCCTGACGCGGTGTTGATGGCGCTACCCACGGTCTGCGGATCGGAGCCGTCGACGATCAGCTGCAGCTGCGCGGCCCGCCCCGACTGCAGGTTGGAGGCGTAGCTGACCGGAACGACCAGCGCGGCGCGCGCGCGCCCGGAGCGCAGCGCCACTTCAATCTCCTCGTAGCTCCGCACCTCGCCCTGCAAGTCGTAGAAGCCGGTCACCTCCAGGCTGCGAGCCAGCTCCCGCGAGGCCGCACTGTGATCCTGATCGTAGACCACGGTCGGGATGTGCCGAACGTCGGTGTTGATGGCGTAGCCGAACAGCATGAGCTGCAGGATTGGCAACACCGCCATCATGGCCAGGGTCATGCGATCACGCCGCAGCTGAAGCAGCTCTTTCCAGGCGATCACCAAAGGTCGGGCGAACATCTGGTTTCTCAGGCCGCCTGCGTGCGCGCGAGCTCGTCCTGCCGCACCATCGAAACGAACGCGTCCTCCACGCTGACGCGGCTGGGCGCGGAGGACTGCACCGCGATGCCGTGCTGCTGCAGCAGCCCGAGCGTGAACGCGCTGGGATCGACGCCGCTGCGCGTGGTCAAGCGCAGCACGTGTCCATAGTGCGCGACCTCGTCGACCTCGGGCTGTTTTCGCAGCAGCTCGGCGGCTTCACGCGGCCGATCGGTCTCGAGCTCGAGCGCGCAGAGCTCGCGACGCTCGACAATCTGTTCGGGCGTGCCGACGTCCAGCACCTGACCGCGAAAAATGAAGGCCAGGCGATGGCAGCGCTCGGCCTCGTCCATGTAGTGCGTCGTGAGCAGCACGGTGGTGCCTTCCGACGCGAGCCGGTGGATCTGCTCCCAGAACTCGCGCCGGCTCACCGGATCCACGCCCGCCGTGGGCTCGTCCAAAAACAGCAGCGGGGGCTCGTGGATGGTGGCGCTGGCCAGAGCGACGCGCTGCTTCCAGCCGCCCGAGAGCGTCCCGGCGATCTGCTTGCGACGGTCCACCAGGCCGCCCAGCTCGAGCACCTGATCGACTCGCGCCCGGCGCCCGGCGCGCGGTACGCCGTAGATGCCGGCATAAAACGTCAGGTTTTCGACCACGCTCAGGTCCTCGTACAGGCTGAAGCGCTGGGTCATGTAACCGATGCGCTGTTTGATCAGCTCGGCTTGCGTGGCGATGTCGTAACCCACGACCTTGCCGGAACCGCCGCTCGGGTCGAGGATGCCGCACAGCATGCGGATGGTCGTGGACTTGCCAGCCCCGTTCGGCCCGAGCACGCCGAAGATCTCACCGCGCGTCACGCTGAGCGAGACATCGCGCACCGCCACCAGCGAGCCGAAGCGCCGCGACAGCGAATGCGTCTCGATGATTGGCTCGCTCACGTCACTGCCCTCCGCTCAGCCGCACGAACGCGGGCACCCCCGCGCGCATCTGCTCTTTCGGGTCTTCGATACGTACCCGCACCCGCACCACCAGCGTCGAGCGTTCACGCTCGCTGAACAGGTAGCGCGGCGTGAACTCGGTGCGCCGCGCGATGTGCTCCACCTTGCCAGGTAGCTCGACGCTCAGCGCATCCACCTTGATGCGCGCGCCCTGGCCGACCTTGACCCGCGAAATCTCCGCCTGCGGCACGAACACGTCGACATAGGGCTGGTGCGTGTCGGCCAGGGTGAAGACGGGGCTGCCGGCGCCCACGACCTCGCCCGGCTCGAAATTGACGTCGAGAATGGTGCCGCGGATCGGAGATTTGAGCTCGTGGCGCACCAGGCGCGCATCGTTCAGCTCCAGCACCGCCAGCGCCGCCTGCGCGCGCGCTTCGGCCACCGAGACGTCTTCTTGACGCGCACCCTGGCGCAGCAGCTTGAGGCTGTGCTCCAGCGCTTCGCGCTCGGCAGTGGCCCTGGCCAGTTGACCTTCGATGTCGTCGACCGCGGCAGCGGCGATCACGCCCTTCTCGAGCAGCGTGCGCTCACGCGTCGCCTGCTTCTGCAAAAGCTCCTCGGTGGCCCTGGCCGCGGCCACTCGAGACGCGAGCGAGCGCACCTCTTCACCGCGAGCGCCAGCCTTGACCGCGCTGGCCTGCTGCCTGGCGACTTGCGCTTCACTCTCGCGCGCCGCGCGCGAGCTCTGCTCGAGCGTATCGTCGATGCGAGCCAGTACCGCGCCCGCTTCGACCACGTCGCCTTCCTTGACGAGCAGCTGGGTGAGCCGACCGCCGAGCTCGAAACCGATCGGAGTCTCTTCCAGCTCGACGACTCCCTGCAGCGAGGCCGGCTCCGCGCCGCGGGCCACCTGACAACCCAAAGCGAGGCCGGCGCTCCCCAGGACCGCCAGCAGGATCCATCGCGACGGAATATTGTTTATCATTCGACTGATAATAATCTCCCCAGCACGGAACGCAAGGCTGGTGGGTCCGCTGTATGTTTGGTCTATGGCTTCCGAAACTCCGCGGCGTCGACTGCTGCCGTTCCTGGTCAGCGGCGGCGCGTTGTGCCTGGGGCTCGGGATAGGCGTCCTGACCATCAAGACCTGCAGCGTGGCGCCACCGCCGCTCTTGCCGCAGGTGAGCTCGTCGGTGACGGTCGTGCAGCCAACACCAGACATTCTGGTGGCGGTGCGCGATCTGGCTCGGCTGGAGTCGGCCAGTTTTCACATGGAGCGTGTGATCGACCTGAGCGACAAGCAGTCGAAGCTGTGGGGCCTGATCTCGACGGAGGACGCCATCTTGCTGGTCGCGGTCGCCGAGGTCACGGGCGGCGTCGATCTGCAGAAGCTGACCGCAGCGGACGTGGTGGTGGACCCCGCGCGGCGCGCGGCGCGCATCAATCTGCCCGCGCCCGAGGTGCTGCACGCGGCGCTCGACAACGCAAAGACCTACGTGCACTCGCGCAAGACCGGCACCCTCGCGGACCGGCGCGAGAATCTGGAATCGCGCGCGCGCAAGGAAGCGGAGCGCACGCTGGTGGAGTCGGCACGTCAGGCAGGGCTCTTGAACCGCGCCGGGGACAACGCCCGGCGTACGGTCGAGGCGCTGGTGCACTCGCTCGGCTACGACCAGGTCGAAGTAACGGTGCGCTCGCCTAACGAATGATACAAAGACCCATCCCGGCGGCGCGCGCCGCCGCGCCGTCCGCGTCGTCGCGATCACCGATCACCAGGCAACGCGCGGGCTCGATGCCCAGGCGGCTGGCAGCGCTGAGGTAGCCTTCCGGATCCGGCTTGAGCTTGCTGGGACCGCCGTCCTCACCGCTCGAGATCACCAGGTCGAACAGCTCGAGCGCACCCAGCGCGCGCAGCTTGCCGCTGGCGGGGTAGTCGCTGACCAGCGCAGTCTTGCCGCCTTGCGCCCGGTAGCCGCGCAGCGCATCGAGCAACGCCTGGCGCTTGGCGCGCGCCACCCACTTGAGCGGGCGCTCGAACATCCACTCGCGCACGATGCGCTCCACGTCGCTGCTCGGACGCCCGAGACACTCTGCGGCATGCTCCAGCTGGCGCTGAAAGGGGCTGAGCGCCAGCGCGCTACCGTACGACTGCTGGCGCAGTGCCTCGTGCGCATGGCGAAACGTGCGCAGCGTCTGAATCGAGCCCCAACCGAACAGCAGCAGCTCCGCCGCCATCGCGAATTTGACCGGCGTCTGCCGGTAGAGCGTGCCGTCGAGATCGACGAGCCAGGCCGCGTAGCGAGTGCTGGCGTCTTGCGGGAGCACGTCTCGTTTCCTACTCCCGCGCGCGGCCGAAGATCTTCGAGCCGGGCGGGACGGAGCTGACCAGCCAGACGTTGCCGCCCACCACCGAGCCCTCACCGACCACGGTGTCTCCGCCCAGGATGGTGGCGCCGGCGTAGATGGTCACGTTGTCCTCGAGCGTGGGGTGGCGCTGTTTGAAACCTTCGGTCTCCGCGTCGCGCCGGCGGGTGCTCAGCGCACCGAGCGTGACACCTTGATAGAGCTTGACGTGCTTGCCGATGCGGCTGGTCTCACCCACCACGGTGCCGGTACCGTGATCCAGGAAGAAGGATTCACCAATGCGCGCGCCCGGGTGCAGATCGATGCCGGTGCGGCTGTGCGCGTACTCGGCGATGATGCGCGGAATCATCGGCACGTTTTCGCGATACAGCACGTGCGCCACACGGTGGGCGGTGATGGCCTCGATGGCGGGATAGCTGAACACGATCTCTTCCACGCTGCGCGCCGCCGGATCCCCCTCGAACGCCGCGACCAGATCGGTGTTGAGCAGCAGGCGCACCCCGGGCAGCGCCTGGAACAGGCGCAGCACGACCTCCTCACTCCAGCCAGGCGGGAAACCCTTGGCGCGGCCGACGCTGGTCTCGTAGCTTACCGCGCGCTCGATCTGTTCGACTAAGATCTCGTAGGCCGGATACAAGTGCTCGCTGATGGCGAAGCGCAGGTTCTCACGCCGCAAGGAGCGCAGACTGTAGAAGCCGAGATAGATGACCGGCTTGATGTGATTGTAGGCTTCGACGATAGCGCGCTTGTTGGGCAGCGCCGCGCTCTCCAGGTTGTTGATTTCCTTCGGTCCGTCGTAGCTCTTGACCACCTGATCGATGGCCAGCTCGAGATCCTTGGTACGAAGCACGTGGTGCATGAAGGCCGCGCCCCAAGTGTACGCAGCTGGGGCCGACCCGCAAATGTGTCAGTCCGTATGAGCTACGACGCCGAGCGTGGTGGTGAACTGGGTGCCGATCAGGTCGCGGATCTCCTTATTGAAGATCTGTTTGTTCGACCAATCGATGCGGTTATCGAGCCTCACGGTCAGGAAATCGGCGGGCAAGACCTCCAGCGTGAGCGTCCCGCTCAGCAGCTCGATCTCCTCGTTGTGGGCTAGGTACCCGCTCAAGTAGCCGTCTGGGTCGGCGATGTACTCACCGCGCAGCGCGATGCCGAACTCGTCTACGACGGCGACGCGCCCGCCCAAGAGCACACCCCAGTAGCTGGCTCTATCGAACTTGGTGGGGTCATGAATATTGCGCACGCGGTCGATACCGTAGTCCGCGTTCAGCACCAGGCGCAGGCGTTCGATCGGGTCCGCGACCACCACCAGATCAATCAGGTGGCGCAGACCGTCCGTATTGGAGCTGGCGCGATCCACCCGCCCGCTGGTTTCGATCTCTTCAGAGCTGCCTGCCGAAGCACAACCCGTGGGCGCGGTAGGCGAGAACGCCAGACCCGGCCCACACTCGATGAGAGTGGTGTCGTCGTGCTCCGGCCCGATCATGTAGCCGAGCGACGCTGTCAGCATGTCGGCACCGTCAGTGTTGCGCACGTGCAGCGTACCTTGCACGCCGAAGCTCTTGCCGACGTTGTTGTCGACGCTGTTGTTCCAGCCGTTGACGGCCAAGACGCGGAAGTCGAAGGCGTCGGCAACCACGAAGTTGCCGCGCAGCCCGGTGTGGAACGACGGCTGCGCCAGCCAGTACAGCAAGCTGCGCGTGTAGTTCAGGTTCAGATGACTCTCCGCGACTTCGACACCGAACGGCGTATCGAATTTGCCGAAATCCAGCGTGATCGCGCTATCGGCGCCGCCCGGCTTCCAAGAGGCGAAGCCCTGCTTCACGTTCTCGAGGCCGAAGCCCGAGTCACAATTGGGCTTGCTCGGATCGTCCTCCAAACAACTGGTACCGAGCTGGCGCGCGGTCGGGCCGAAGCGCAGGCTCAACGTCGCACCCACCGGATCAGCCGGATAGCTGGCATTCACGCCCACCCACGACAGTGAGAAGCCATTGTTCTGGTCGTGAGCGCGCAGCGTGTTCTTGCCGAACTGAGGCTTGGGAAAGTTGAAGTTGAAGCTAGCGTACGCGTCGACGAACGCGGAAAACTCGATGGTGTCGTACCAGGCGTCGCCCGCTTCCGCATACGCTTCGGCCGGCGGCAGATCCGGCTCCGGGTCTGCACCGGGCGGCTCGACCGGCTGCGCGTCGACCGGCGGTGCGGGCGGCGGCTCCAGCGGCGGCGTGGGGGCAGGCGCGGGCGGCGGCACCGGCGTGGCATCCGTGGGAGGAGG
>DATEDZ010000064.1:0-18514 GCA_035281385.1 Polyangiaceae bacterium | reverse complement strand
ACGCTCTTCCGATTGGATAGCTATCCATGAGCGACGGGTTCAGGCTGACCTTGTTGCCGCCCATCGGCACCATCGACATCGACTCGACGCCGCCGCCGATCACCACGTCGGCAAGGCCCGCCTGCACCTGCAGGCCCGCGTGCACGATGGCCTGGAGCCCGCTGGCGCAGAAGCGGTTGATGGTTTCACCCGGCACCGCGTTCGGGAACTTCGCCAAAAACACGGCGTTGCGCGCGATGTTCAGGCCTTGCTCGGCCTCGGGCATGGCGCAGCCGAGCACCACGTCTTGCACGTCGTCGGCTTTCAAGCCCGGCACCTTGGCCACCGCGGCCTGCATGGCCCAGGCTGCCAGATCATCGGGCCGGGTATTGCGCAGCGTACCCTTGATGCCACGGCCCACGGCGGTGCGCACGCTGCTAGCGATCACGACATTGAGAGGGAATTGCGCCATGGCTTTAGTTCCTCAAAGGCTTGTTGTTCATGAGCATGTGGCCGATGCGGTCGAGCGTCTTCTGCTCGCCGCACAGCGCTAGGAACGCCTCGCATTCGAGGTCGAGGTAGTGCTGGTCGCCCACTTCGGTGCCGGCGGCCACGAAGCCACCGCACAAGATGTGTCCGAGCTTGTTCGCGATCAAGGCGTCGTGCGCGCTGGCGTAGCCGCCCTCCACCATGCCCCAGATGCGGGCGCTGATGGTTCTGGCGGCATCGTAACCGGCGGCGCTGTGCTGGCCCGCGCGCGGCGCTCGATAACCGGCGCGCGCCATGCCCAGGGCGCGCCATTTGGCCGCGTACAGAAGCTCTGCGCGGTTGAGGCTGATACCGTCGGTCTGGCGCAGGTACCTGAGCTTCTTCGCTTCGTCGGCGCTGGTCGCCACCTTGGCGGTCGCCACGTTGAGTGAAGCCTCACCGATGAACGGCAACAAATCGACGCCCTTCACCTTGGCTGCCTCGTCAGTGAAGCGCTCGACCAGGCGCAAGCAGCCGCCGCCGGCGGGAATGAGCCCCACGCCCACCTCCACCAGGCCCATGTAGGTCTCGGCGTGAGCCTGGCAGGCATCAGCGGCCATGGCGACTTCGGCTGCGCCGCCCAGCGTGTACTGGAAAGGAGCCGCCACCACCGGCACGCGCGAGTAGCGCAGCTGCTGCAGCGAGGCTTGTAGGCCGCGGATGATCTTCTCGACTTGGTCCCAGGCCTTCTGCTGAGCGGCCATCATGATCAGCATCAGGTTGGCGCCGGCGCCGAAGTGCTCGCCATCGTTGCCGATCACGATGGCCTCGAAGTCCTTCTCCGCCACCGCCACGGCCTTTTCGAACATCCCGATCACGTCCGGATCCAGCGTGTTCATTTTGGTGTGCACCTCGATGCCGAGCGCGCCATCACCCAGGTCCACCAGCGACGCTCCCAGATTCTTGGCCAGCTCCTTACCGGACTCCTTGAGCGCGGCGATGCGGATCTCCTTCGGGCCGAACGGCACCGGGGCAGTGGTGCGCTTCTGGTAGTCGTGAAAGCGCGGCTCTTTCGCGCCGCCGGAGTAGAAGCTGCCTCCGGACCTGGCCAGCTCCTTGACCCAATCGGGCAGCGCGATGCCTTCCTTTTCCATGCGCTCGACTGATTCCTTCACGCCGATCGCGTCCCAGGCCTCGAAAGGCCCGAGGTCCCAGTTGAAGCCCCAGCGCATGGCGCGATCCACGTTGACCACGTCGTCGGCGATCTCTCCCAGGCGGCGCGCCGAGTAAGCCAGGGTGCGCGCCAGCACCTTCCAGGCGAAGCGGCCTGCCACGTCGTCGGCATTGACCAGCATCTTCAGCCGCTTGCCCGGGTCCTCCTCGTTCTTGATGGCGCCGAGCGAATCGAAGCGCACCTTCTCCTGCGCGCGATACTCGAGGGTTTTCAGGTCGAGGACGTGGATGTCCTTACCCACCTTCTTGTAGAAGCCGGCGCCGCTCTTGCGACCCAGGCTGCCGCGGGCGATGAGCTGCTGCACGACGTCCGGCATCGCGAACACCGCGCGCTCTTCGTCGCTTACCAGCGAGACTTCGCAGTTTTTGGCGACGTGCGCGAGCGTGTCGAGACCGACCAGATCCGCCGTGTCGAACGCGGCGCTCTTCGGGCGACCCATCGGCCTGCCGACGATCTTGTCCACCTGTTCGACCGTGAGCCCCTCTTCCAGCATGGAGCGCAGCGTGAACATCAGCGCGAACACGCCAATGCGATTGGCCACGAAATTGGCGGTGTCTTTGGCGTAGACGATGCCCTTGCCGAGCCATTCCCCGAAGCGCGCCATGCGCTCCACCAGCTCCGGCGGAGTCTCCGGCCCGGGCGCCACCTCCAAGAGCCGCATGTAGCGGACGGGATTGAAAAAATGCAGGACCAGGAAGCGCGAGCGCAACTGCGCCGGCAGCGCGGCGCTCATCTGCGCGATGGACAGACCGCTGGTGTTGGAGGCCAGGATGCAGCTGGGCGACAGCACCGGCGCGATCTTCTCGAACAGCTTCTGTTTGATACCGAGGTCCTCGATGATGGCCTCGATCACCAGATCGCACTCGCGCAGACGTTCCAGGTGATCCTCGAGGTTGCCGGTCTGGACCAGGCGCGCCGCCTCCGGATCGTAGAAGGCGGCCGGCTTGGCCTTGAGCGCTTTTTCCAGCCCGCCCTCAGCAAAGCGACTACGAGCCTTGGGCTGCTTCTTCTCCTCTTCCGAGAAGTTCGGCGGGACGATGTCCAGCAGGTGCGTCTTGACGCCCGCCCCGGCCAGGTGCGCGGCAATCGCGCTCCCCATGACTCCCGCTCCGATCACGGCTGCCGTACGAATGGACTCGGTCATCGTACGAGGATCATGCGACGCCCCTTCTCCAGCGTCCAGCCGCATTCAGCCCCTTCATTCACTGTAAAATAGGCCCCAACCGCAGCGCCGGAACACGAACTGACCGGTCTCGTGGGTCGCGGGGCCCCCCGCTCCGGTCCGTGCTCAGGACGGGGCTCGGGGGCGACGCGACGCGATGACCCCCCCGGCGAGCAGCAAGAACGAGCCCAGCAGCAACGCTCCGAACGCCGGCAGGGGAACCGCGGCCGGAGCCCCCGGAGGCAAGCTTCCATTTTGGCCAGCGTTGTTGGTGGGAGTCGGTTGGGCAAGCACGAAGTTCGTGGCGCTGTTGTTCGTGTCGTCGGTGCTCTCGAGAGTCGTGGCGCCACCCGAGATGTCGAGGCGGCGCTGCATCGACTGTCCCAGCACGAGGCCGGTGCCCGCAGCGAACGGCGTGCCCGCGTCGGCGGGTGGACCGGAGTAGTTGCCCCACGACACGCAGTCGATGCTGTCGAAGCAGACCTTGCCCCCGGCCAGCGCAATGCTGCTGGTCATCGTGAGATTGGCGGTGACGCCGAAGGTCGTCTGGGCTTGGCTGGTGGCAATCAGGACGCGCGCCTGATTGGCGCCATTCGAGACGTTGCCAGGAAAGCTGAACGTGCCGACGATCGTACCGCTCGCGTCATGGACCGTGATGCTGTGACCAGCCACCAGGTTCTGGCCGGCCGCGTACATCTGCAGCTCGATGAACTGAGCCGTCGGCGCCGTCGCGGTGCCGGGAAATACTTCCACGATGCTCATCAGGTGGAAGGCGGCATCGGCGCGCAACGTCAGAAGCAAACTGGCGCAGAGCAGGATCGCTGGAGTGACGCGCTTCATAAGAGCCAGGCTAACAGCGCCTATCGCAGGCATTGCAACATACCCAGGACAATCGCGTGTCAACTCGTGTGGCGTGCACACCAGAGGCCCGTCGAAGAGCGACTGAGCGCACGAGCATCACGAAGATGGCGCGCACATGTCGCACGCGCTCGGGCCTGGTTTGGCTACGAAGGCTACCTCGTCTGACGGAGGCAACATGACTACTTGGTCGCAGCGTTCGGTTCTTGGTTCCGCACTGGTCACGTTGATGAGCGGTTGTTCGGCGCCAGAGCCCGCTGATCCCACTGCGCAAACGAGCGCGGCGCTCGATGCGCTGCCGGTGCTGACGCCGCGGGTCGAGACCACGGTCTTGCACCAGTACGACGGGGCGCCGCGTACCACGGACGCCGACGACCCAGCGATCTGGGTGAACCGCACGCATCCCGAGTGGAGCTTGGTGCTCGGCACTCTCAAGGACGGAGGCCTACAGGTGTACGACCTTCGAGGTCAGGTCGTGCAAACGGTGTTGCCGCCGAATCGCCCGGCGGTCTCTGCCGAAGATCCTCCCGTCGCCGGGACGCAGCCCGAGCCGGGGACGAGCCCCTGTCCGGAAAGCGAGTCGGCCGAGACGTTTGGCCGCTTCAACAACGTCGACGTGATCTACGACTTTCCGCTGCGCACCGGCTGGCGCACGAAGCACGTGGATCTGGCCGTCTTGACCGATCGCGGTTGCGACCGGCTCAGGGCCTACGTCATCGACGCCGGCGCCGCCGAGCCGCTACGTGACGTGACCGCGCCAGACGTGCCGCGCGCCTTCCCCGAGCGCTTCGACAACCCGTCACCGCTGCAATCTCCGGGCGCCTCGAGTGGCCTGGTGGACAATCCGCTGGACGATCAGAGCACCGCCTACGGCATCACCTTGACACGGCTCGAACCGTGGCGCGGCGTGCAGGCGTTCGTGACCCAGCGCAGCCGCAACAGCGTCGCCCAGTTCGACATCAAGCCCACTGCTGACGGTCGAGTCACTTACGAGAAAGTGCGCGAGCTGCGCTTCCCGTCGGTGTTCAAGGTTCCTGCGCAGCGCGGCCACGGCAAGCAGTCCTGGACACCCTGCCGCGAGAGTCCCGAAGACGACGTGCAGTTCGAAGGGCTGGTGGTCGATGCCGAGCGCTCGGTCCTGTACGCCGCCCAGGAACTGGTCGGGCTGTGGCGCATCGAAATCCATCCCCTGCTCCCGCGCGTCGTGACGGTGTCGCAGAAAGCGTTGTTCGAGCCCACGATCTCGTTCGGTCGCCCTTACTGGGCGGTGCCGGACGATGGCGAGTTCTCGTGCGAGCTGGAGCAGCCCGAAGAGCTACCGGAGGGCACGTTGTTCCAGCCTGGCAGCGATCAAGCGGCGGGCCAGCACCTGGAAGCCGATGCCGAGGGCCTGGCGATCTACGCGGTGGGCAAACGCTCGGGATACCTCGTGGCCTCGAGCCAGGGCAACGACACCTTCCACATCTTCGACCGCGATCGGGTTACGCGCCACCTGGGTGCCTTTCAGGTCGAGGGCACTGGTGACACCGACGGCCACGCCATCGCCAAGCAGCCGCTGGGCGACGCCTTCCCGTTCGGGCTGTTCGTGAATCAGAATGGCGAGGCGCCCGGGCCCGAGTCGACGGACGACATCAACGGCTTCGAGTACGACGGCTCGACCCAGTTCAAGTACCTGGGCTGGGAGCAAATCGCCGCGGAGCTCGGGTTGGTGATCGACCTGGACTGAAGCCCGGCAGCATAACCCCTTTCACTTGACGACCACCCGTGGATCGAAGCCAATCCGCGTGCCGTTCTCGTCGTCGCACTACTGCGACGCATCGCCTGCACCATGCTCGCGCCCTTCCTCATGTCCGAGATCGCCTTCGCACTCGTCACCACCACCGACGACGAGCTCCGACTCCTCCGACCCCCGACACCCTGCTGAGCTCCACGACCGAACCACAGGGCCGACGCCGCAAGCTCACCAACATAGCGGCTTTTCGCCGAGTCCGAGCCCAGGTCCTGCGCCGGTGCGGCCCCCGCCTTTGCCTTGTCCAAAGCCCCGACCGCGCCCGCTCCCGCTCCGGCTCCCGAACCCCTTCCCCGGGGCCGCGCTGGCGCGGGACCACTTTTACCGACCGAGACCGGGCATGCGTCTGGCAGCGTTGGCGACCGATCTGGAACCCCATAGAATGGGCGGTAGCTGACGTGCGGCCTCGGACAGCAGAGAGGGATGGTGAACAAGAAGCCTCGGACCCAATTCCGCAATTCTGCATTAATGTGGCTGTCGTGGCAGGCGTTTGCCAGCGTTGGCGTGGCCGTCGGCCTGGCGGGTTGCGGGATGGGCACTGATGGCAAGCCTGGCGCTCGAGCACAGCCCGTGGTCTACGGCGTCGACGGCAGGCGAGAGTATTACGAGCTCTCCGTCGAGGCGCAGCGATCATTGGTTCGGAGCTCGATGGTCGCGCTGATGCGACGGGACTTCGCTGAGCGAGTTGCCGACGGGCGTGCTTCGGAGCTACCGACGTGGGGTGAGCTGCTGGGGCTCTGCATGGGTGAGTCTTTTGCGGATCAGCCCGCTGCAGCTTTCTGCTCCGGGGTATTGGTGGACCACGACCTCGTACTGACATCCGAGCATTGCGTTTCGATGTCGCCAATCACGGATTCGGTCGTAGTTTTCGACTACCTCTACGAGAGCCAAGGATCCATTGACGTCGATTACGGAGCCCTCTTCGATGTTGAACGTGTAGTAGCTGTCGGTGTGTTCGATGACGGCGCTGCGCAACGACTGGACTTCGCATTCATTCGCCTTAGTCGCCCAGTAACCGGGAAAAGGCGACCCGCTGCCCTGTATACTCAGCGACCAGAACTTTCGGTGGGACAGGCCATCTTCTCGGCATCAACGGGCGGAGGAGTACCCATGAAATGGGACGCGAGCGCGACCATCCAAGCGCTACGCGTCGAGGGCGACTACTTCATAGCAAATACGGATACTAGTGAAGGCGCTTCCGGAAGCGCCGCCCTCGACGAGACGCTAGGTTTGGTCGGAGTGCTCTCGCGCGGTGGTGCTGACTTCGAGCCGACACCGGAGGGATGTCTCAAGACCGCCGCCCTAACGGACGCGCCGCAGGAGCAGTTTACCCAAGTGCATCAGGCGGTCGCGGAGCTTTGCAGGGTCGAGCCCGAACGTTGGATGTGCGACGCAGACTGCCGGCAACCGTGCTCCATCAGCCGAGACCGACGGGTGGAAGCGCAATGCTCACTGGTGCTCGGACCCGGAGACCCTCGAGCCCGATTACCAACCTCGCCTCTCGCGCTGCTGCTGGCATGGCTTCTGACTCGAGTACGGCTCAGATGGACCCGCCGCTCATTCGAGCGCATTCATTTTAGCGACCATCAGTAGCCGGACAGTCTTCAGCGCACGCTGTTTCAATGCACACTGCATATGTGGTCCAGGGTTCGAGACAGTGTTGGTCTTTTGCACCCATGCATGCGGCCGCACAGTGGCAGAAATTGCCCTGCGGCAAGTCCGCCGTGGCACAACCCGGGCAAGTGCAGTGTCGGGCGACGCAGTCGGACTGGGGCGCACAGTCGTCCGCGGGCACCACTGAGCACTGCGAGATACAGTGACCACAGGGGCCCAAACCCATGCCTGACCCCCCTTGCGAGGCATCGTCAGGTGTACCGTTGTTCGGTGACTCCGCTGCTTGCTCGACGGAATAGGCTAAGGAGATTCTGGCGGTAGTCTTCACAGGCCCGCTCGGCTTCCGGCGGAATCTCGACTTCGAAAATGGGCACGCCTGCGTCGCTGGCCGCGTAGTGACCAGCGCTGCCATCGACCGATTTGATACCGCCGTTGCCGTTGACGCGGCCGGCGTGTCGAACCATCGCGCCGCCTGCCCCGAAGGCACCGCTGTCACCAACCGAATTGCGTGTCATCTCCCCACATGCCATCACCAGCAACCACAAGGCCGCAAGCGAGCTGAGCTGCTGCCTTTTCATAGCGCGCAGATGGCCGAGGACACTTCCCAGGCGCCTTGATAGCAGTACACGTCCGCATAAGGCGCGTGGCACCCCCACTGAACTATGCCGTAGTGGCATGCTTGACCATTGATGGCACAGCCTTCGCCAATGTTGGGGAGGAGCTCAGGGCAAGCTCCGTTGCGTGGAGGACCGTAGCACTCCCATTCTGACTTGCTTCTGGGGGCACCGACCGGATTTCCTAGACAGTAGCAATTGATACCGTGACCATACTCACAGGAAACGTTGCCGTTCACTTCGCTCGAGACGCAGGCTGCGCCTGGTTGTGGCTCAGTAGGGCACTGCTCGGGCGGTTGGACCATGCAGGTTGACACGCGAGTGGCTGGCACGACCCACGCGCCACCAGTGCAGACAAGATAGCGACGACAGTATGCCGACGATGAGCTGCCGTACGAGCATTGCAGCTCGTCGTCGATGCAAGCGCTGCCCTCGCCGGGTTCTTCGGTCGGACATACCGGGGCGGGCATCGGTTCGACCCGCTCACCAATCGTTTCGCAGTCACCTAACACGCAGGCGAAGTTCGCAGGGTCGTTGGGGCTCGTGTCTTCGGAATCACCCGCCGCACCAGCGGTGGCTGACGGTGCAGGATTCTTCTCCAAGCGCCCTGAGCAAGCCTGAACGTTGACACACAAAAACGCAGGGAGCCCCAAGACCCAGACCAATCCATCGATTCGGTACCTTCGGATCAGCTCAACACCTACCGTCATTGGTAGAGGAACGCCTGCACTTCCGCAGTTAAGTGATTGTACCAGTTATCTGACTCGCCAGCGGCGGAGTTGGAGGCGCTGCCGACGGACCACCAAGCTTTGGTGGGCGGGTGAAACGCGATGACCGAGCCACCGCTGTGACCGAGTGTGATGTCCATGTTCGCGCTCCGAATGTATCCCCCCGTTACGATGAGCGCGGGATCAGAGAAGCCACCGTCCGTCCAAAAGAGGCTCCCGCCGCTGTAGGCGCTGCCCGGAGTGTTCGATCGCAACTGCACCGTACCTGCAGGGCAATCGGCGGAACTACCGGTGGTGAGAGCGGGGCATGGCAGCCGCTGAGCGTAGCCACCCTGGAAAAGGAGATGAGTGCGCAGCGTTGCCTGATTCGTCACCCACCAACCGATGCTGCCGGCCCCGGCGGGTACACACCCGTCAAGATTCTGCAGCCCGTAGTCCCAGCGTGCAAACGTGGTGTGGGACGGAGTTGACACCATGTTGATCCAGCCGTTGGGCACGCTGACGAAGCCGCAGATCGCCCACGCGCTGGCCCACGTTTGTGTTTCGACACCGTTCGTTGTCGTGATCCTGCCGCCGAACCGCCATCGTGAAAAGCCGGTAACGGCGCAGGATGCCTGCACTGATCCATCTTTGCATCGCCAACCGTTGGTGCCTTGTATGGCCGCATTGTTGAAGAGGATGTGCGCCGCCGTATAGACACGCCCATCGACCATCGTGCCGCTGCCGCCTGCCTCGAACAACGCGAAGGAGTTGCCGGGATTGCTGTTGGGCCGGTCCGCCTTGACGCGCTGATCGCCGTTGGCCGTGATGGACTTTTCCACTCCCGAGGACGCTTCTTCTTCTTCCTCCTGCCCTCCCATTGGGGGACCGCCTTCCTCCAGGCCAAGTGAGATGCGAGCGAGTCTGTAGTTGGGCTCTGCTTCAACGTACTCTCCGTATTGGGTGTGTCACCGATGTGACGACGTCGGAAGCGTAGATCGAGACGATCGGTGCCGGCGCGCTCGCCTTCGTGGGCATTTGCCCCACCTTTTCGGCCAGCGTCATGCGACTCAGCAGATCCTCGGCGCGGCGGCCCGCCGGCTGCGATGCGTCCCAGTACAGCGCGCCTTTCAGGCTCGGGTCGGTCATCGGGCGCTCTTCCGGGCGCGCTTCTCGGCGGCGCGCGCGAGCGCATCGTCGAGAAGCCGGCTCACGAGCTCCCGCGCAGGGACGCCGCTTTGCTCCATCAGCTTCGGGTACATGGAAATCGACGTGAAGCCCGGGATGGTGTTGATCTCGTTGATGAACAGCTCGCGCTCGCGGCTCAAGAACAGATCCACCCGCGCCATGCCCTCGCATTCCAGGACTTCGAAGCTGCGCCGCGACAGCTCCTGGGCCAGCGCCGTCTCGCTCGGGCTGAGCTCGGCCGGGATACGCGTGGTGGCGCCGCCCTCGTCCAGGTACTTCGCGGCGTAGGAGTAGAAGCCGTCCGGGTGGTCGACCACGATCTCGCCCGGCACCGAGACCACCGGCGCGGCGCCGCCCAGCACCGCGCACTCGATTTCGCGGGGATGGTCGAGGCCCTGCTCGATCACCACCTTGCTGTCGAACTCGAAGGCTTGCTCGACCGCCGCCTCGAGCGCCGCCGGCTCGGTCACGCGGCTCACACCGACCGAGGAGCCCAGGTTGGCGGGCTTCACGAACACCGGGAACGCGAGCCGCGCAGCTTCCGCCAGGGCGACCTGACGCGCGGCTTCGAAGGCCGCGCGTCGCAGCGTCACGTAGGGCAAGACCGGCAACCCAGCTTGGAGCAGGAGCCGCTTCATCACGTCCTTGTCCATGCCAACCGCGGATCCGAGCACGCCGGCGCCCACGTACGGCAGCCCCGACAGCTCGAGCAAGCCTTGCACGGTGCCGTCCTCACCCATCGGCCCATGCAGGACCGGAAACACGACGTCGACCCCGACGGGCGCACGCGCTTCCACGGCAAGCTGAAGCGCGCCGTTCGGTTCGGGGCGAGGCGGCAGTGATACTTGCGGCAGCCCGGCGCCGAGCGCGATGGCGCTGGCGTCTTTACCGGCGGCCAGGAGCGACTCGCGCGACTCGAGCTGCCAGCGCCCCTGCTTGTCGATGCCGACCAAAACTGCTTCGAAACGCGCCGGATCGAGCGCCTGTGCGACGAAGCGCGCCGAGAGCAAGGAAATCTCGTGCTCGGCGGAGCGTCCACCGAACAGTATCAGTACGCGCAACTTGTCAGACATCTTCGCGGGCGCAGCATAGCCGCTTTCATGGATCGAGCTCGGCGCAAAGCGGTGAGCCGCTTCGAGCGCGCGCAGCCCCGCGACCACTCGCTCCAATAGCTCGTTTACCACCGGAACGGGTGCGCTATAAGGGCTAGCGTGACCGTGAGGGCAAGCTGCTCGCTCGTGCTACTGGTGATCGTTGCCTGCGGCAGCGGCGCGTCGCCTGCGAGAGACCCCGAGAGCGGGCCAGCACGCCCGGATGCACCCGTCGTGGCCGCACAGCCCGGCGCATGGTTCGACGCCGAGGGCGGGCTGATGGTGGTCGGAGCGGGCCGGCGGCTGCGCGTGGTGCTATCCGCGCCCATCACCGCGTGCGGTCCGGGCTTCGATGGATCCGCAAACGCGCAGCAAGCGGCGGAGCGGGCCAGCTTGACGTTCCGGGTGCTGAGCGAGGCATGCCGCCACGATCGTCCGAGCATCCTCTTGCCGGAGGAGGCCCTCACCGCGTCGCCGGCCGAGCTCGAGCGCAGCTATCACGAGGTGGCGCGGTGTGCTTCGCAGGATCTGAGCGCGACCACCGGCTGGCTGCCCAGCGTCGTCGCCGCTAGCGATCCGTGCCCGGTGGCGCTGGGCCTGGGCTGGCGCCTACCTCAGCAAGCCGAGCTTTTGGGCCTGGGCGTCGACGATCGCAAAGCGGTCGCCGGAGCGCTGTTCGATACCGAGGATCGCGCGGGCTTCGGGAGCTTGTTGCTGTTTGCGCGCGACCAGCGAGGCTCGCTCGTCCTGGTCACGCTGAGCCCCAATAGCGCCGAGCAGGCCCCGCAATTGAGCCCGGAGCTGCTCGACGAGCCGCTGTTCGGAGCCGCACTGCGCTGCGTGCGCGACGGCATCGGCCAGACCAGCCCGCCGCCACTGCCCAACGCCAGCGCCTGCGTTCGCGCGCTGCGCACTCAGCAGTCCTCGCTGAGGACGGTCAAACCCACGGTCAGCATGCCGGAGCTCCTGAAGCTCAAGGCCTGGGTCGAGCTGACGCAGCGCACGCCGACCGTGCTGCAAAATCAGGTCTCATTGAAGGAGCTGCACGAGCTGCTGGCTGCACCGGCGCTGGAGCGGCTGGCGCAGGAGGCGCGCGAGGAACGGGCCCTGACCGAGCACTATGCGGAGCTGGCCGACGGCCTCGACGATCCGAGCGTGTCGGAAGGTGAGCGCCAGCGACGACGCGCCGAGTTCGATAGCTTGCGCAAGCGCTTGAGCGGCAAGATCGTCGACAGCGCGGTCGCGGGCAGCGCCGAGCGCACCGAGCTGTCCGCGCTGCTCAACCACGTCTTGCAACTGCTACAGGGCCGAGCGGCGCAGGCCAAGCTTGCAAAGAAGCCGGCCAAGACGCGCCCGCCCGATTACGGCCCGCTGATCACGCGGCTGCAGCAGCTGCGCGGCGAGAAGGTCCCGGCGCCGTGAGCGCCGGAGCGGGTAACGTCGTCGGTGGACCGGTCACCTACCCCGGCTACCCACCAGGGCCTGCTGCCGCCAGGCACATCTTCGAGGAGCTGCGCTACCTGGACGACTTGCGGCGCGATGTGCTCGGTACCGTGGGCCAGCGCTTCGCCACTTACGGTGACCTTTACTATGCGGAGGCGGCCAACGTGGACGTCTATTCCACGTGCCACCCTGACTTGATCCACGAGGTGCTGGTCGCCCAGGCGCGTTGCTTCCACAAACGGACTACGGACCTGGAGCTACTCGGCAACGGGCTACTCACCAGCGACGGCGACGAGTGGCGCCGGCAGCGGCGGCGCATCCAGCCTGGGTTTAGACACGAGAGCATCCAGCGCTATGCGGCGCTGATCGCAGAGGAAGCGGAGACGTTGGTGGGCCGGCTCGCCCCGGGCGATGTGCTGGATCTGCGGCGCGAGATGATGCAGCTCACGCTGCGCATCGTGTGTCGGGCGCTGTTCGGACAGCATTTCGCCGGGCGCAGCGAGCGTCTGGCGCGCGCCATCAGAGTGCTGCAGGAACAGGTCGTGCAGCCCAAGTTTTTCCCGGAGTGGGTGCCGACGCCGGGCAACTTGCTGAGGCGCCATATGCGAAATGAGGTAGATCGCGAGGTCTTCCCGATCATCGATCGCGGCGGTGAGCCCGGCTCGTTGCTTTCGGACTTGCTCGCCCTGACCGACGAGGAAGGCGCGATGACGCGCCAGCAGCTGCGCGACGAGGTCGTGACGCTGTTTCTGGCGGGTCACGAGACCACCGCACTGGCGCTCACCTGGGCCAGCTATCAGCTGGCGCTGCACCCCGAGGTGGACGCCGAGCTCGATGCCGAGCTGGGTAGCGCGACCACGAATTTGGCGCAGGTCGAGCCGGCGAAGCTGCCGCAGCTCGAACGCGTGCTGCTCGAAACCATGCGCCTCTACCCGCCCGCCTACACGATTCCACGCGTATGCGCAGAGCCGGTCCAGCTCGGCGAGTACCGCATCGCCCCGGGCGCGGAGATCTGGATGTGGGTTTACTTCCTGCATCATGACGCGCGCTGGTTCGAAGAGCCGGAGCGCTTTCGACCGCAACGCTTTCTGCCCGAAGCCGAAGCGCGCCGCCGACCGAACACGTACATCCCATTCGGCGCCGGCAGCCGCGCCTGCGTCGGTCGCCACTTCGCCATGCTCGAGGCCGTGCTGTGCCTGGCCGCATTGCTGCGCCGCTTCCGCCTGCGCCTGGTCAGCTCGCGCACCGTGCGCTTGCACCCGCGCATCACGTTGGCTCCGGCGCGGCCGATTCAGGTGCGGCTGGAGGCGCGGGGGTGAGGAAGGGGCGGGCGCCCCTTGTCTGGGTGCCAACTTTGCTCGACTCGAGTCTGCCGAATTATTGGTAGGTATCCCCGTTGCGATCGCTTCTGTCTTCTCACCGTCTACAAGAACCCCATGAAGCCCCAGTTGCCGATGACGCACCCGTTGCACTGACGGTACGCGCTGAAGCTCGGCGCCCCTCCGCCGCTTGGCGAACGGAATCCGCCTGGGTCAGCGCCTGCCCACCAGCTTCGTGTGCAGTGTGCAACGCGCTCGTCACCGAATGGGCAGGCTGGATTACTGGCACTATTGTAAAATTGGTACAGATTCGTTTCGCCGACTCCACCGATGGTATTCTTCCGGAAACAGATGGTGTTCGATGGCAGATAGTTGCCGGTGGAAGATGAAGACAACCACATGTAGTTGCCGTAGCAGGGTTCGACTTCGTCTCCATAGTAGAGCGCCTGACGAACTGTCCCGAGTTCCTCGACAACGTCCGAGGATCGATCCGGCGCTGCAGGAATCGGTAACCCTTTCTCGAGCGCCTGCGTCGCCTCGGTCTTCCACGCGAGCTCTCGCTGAAATGCCTTTCGGGAAGTCTTAACGAGGTGCTCCGTCAGCGAGCCGTCCTCATGCTCAACAACCACGAGCTGAGTGATGACATCGCCGTCTTGTGCCTGTTCGGGATCCGGCGCCGAGCAGGCACATAAGAGCAGTGGAATTCCCCACGAAACCCGGAACGTCATTTCCTTCATGTTTCTCTCCTCGCTCGAAACGCCGAGCACTGCGCTGCGTAGTATGACGCCGACCCGTGCTGTCCAACACCTCCCATCGTGTGGGACTTGGGCCAAACGAGTCGCCCCTCAAGGAATAGCGTCGCTCCGCGACGGGCTCGACGAGACGCGGACCGTGATGCGGATGACGCTGCCAGAGTGCCTCGAGCCAAACGCTGTCCTACCAAGCGCGAAGCGATGGGACCACGGAACAGGGTATCTGCCCTGGTGTCGCAGCGCGCCCACCGACGCCAACAAGGGCTTCCGAAAACTGCGCGGTACAATGACATGACAAAGCTGCTCGCCACACTCCCCCCGCATGACGCCGCGCTGACGATCGGACGATCGAGAAAAAGCTGCGTAGATAGATCGCGAACCGCCACCGAGTTTCAACAGCGAGCGAGACGACACCTCCCGGACGATGACTCGACGCACACCGTGAAAGCCTAATCCCAACCGCCAACGTCAATAGCAGCCGGTACTCGCCACCATGAGCGGTTCATCAACCCGAACCGGCTGCCTCCTCGAGCTCGAACGCCGACTGCGCTTCTCAGTCCAGCGCCAGGCCGGAGTCCGGGGATCCACAGACTTCACGAATTGCCGTAACAACCCTGTTGACACGCTCGGCCGTACGTTACGTTACGTTCCATTCGATTGACTGTGGTAGGTTAGTGGGTTAACTCCACGGTCCTGAGAGCATCACTGCAGAGGATCATTTTTTTCGCCCTCACTTTCGCGAGAGCAGTAGCGGCGCAGCAGCCAGAGAGCAAAACCGTGATCACGGTTTCTGGATCCCTAACTCCTCGCGCACCGCCAGATAATACCGTTGCCTCAACGGCCATCGGGGCACGCAACATCCAGTCGCCGGGCGTAACGCCCGCTGAGCTCGTGTCGCGCGCTCCCGGGGTGCAAATCTCGAGATCCGGATCGTCTGCGGATCTGACAACCGCTGGAATACGAGGCACGACCAGCGCGCAAATGTCGGTTTATCTAGCAGGGATTCGCTTGAACGACGACTTGACGGGTGTCGCCGATCTCTCGACTATTCCTCTCTTCATGATTCAGGGGATCCAGGTGTTTCGCGGGAATTCTCCCGTCGATGCTGACCGGCTCGGGATTGGTGGTTCGATAATGTTCGAGCCCCGTTTGCCGCGTCAGCAGGAGTTAGCCGCGGGTGCAACTCTCGGTAGTTTTGGACACCGGGCAGGATTCGTATCCGCAGGAACCGCGGGTAAGGGTGCGGGCGCACTTGTCGGCGTCAGTCGTGAAGGAGCCGAGAACGACTTTTCATTCACTGGACCAGGGCAAAAACCTTACGAGTACAGAAATGCCGATGCGACAACCACTAGCATGTGGACAATAGGCAGGTTTTCCATTGGAACACTAGGCAACCTTACGACGTTGCTACACGCGTACGAACGGGAGAAGGGCGCCCCCGGAATTGCACTGGTTCCCAATGAGCTCGCGCGAATCCACACCCAGCGCTTTCTCGGAGGGATGCGTGGCAACGTGGGCTGCGGGGGCAGCTCAGAGCAGCCGGACGCCTGCGTTGTTTCATGGACGAGCCAAGTGCTACGGACCACTACTGCCATCACCGATCCACTACGCGAGGTTGTAACAAGCCCCGTTGTTTGGCTCGAGGGTAACCGGATCGAGCACAGCATGCGGCTAAAGTACGAGGTTTCCCCCGCGCTTGCCTTCTCGGCTGGCTCTGCATTCGGTAGAGAAACGGTTCGGGTGGTTGAATCCGATGCGAGGGAAATGGCGAGCAGGCGGCTGACAGCGCGGCCCGCAATCACCGCCAGCTTTCGCCTCGGACATGTGGCAGAATTCTCGGCGATTCTGAGCGCAGAAATCCATGCGACGCGAGAAAACAGCCGAGCCGGAAGTACCACCGCGTCGCCAGGCGGGAGGTTCGGTGCCTTCAAGGCGCTCAGCGAGGGCGTCGCCATGCGCGCAAACGTGGGCACGTACAGCAGAACACCCACGCTCGGAGAACTGTACGGCATTTCTGATACCGTGCGTGGGAACACGGACGTCGTACGGGAGCGCAACCACACCTTTGACCTTGGCGTGCAACTAGGCGCCCACGGACGCGACTTTCGGCTCGACGCGGACTTGTTCGGGTTCACGCTCGCCACTTTTGATATGATCGCGTACCGGCAGTCGGGGCCAGGAGCGATTGCACCGTACAACGTTGGACTGGCGCGAACTATCGGAGGGGAAGCAATGGCTGGGATTGAGGTGCTCCGCCATGTGCGTGGACAACTGACTCTAACGGTCATGGACGCGCGAGACGCGACGCCGGACCGCAGCGAGATGAACGATTTCCTACCGTTCAGATCGCGGTTGGTTGGTGTCGCGTCGGTTGAGGTATTCCGCGTTTTGGCGTCCGCTCCGCTGCTCATCGAACACGTAGCGTGCCTGGCCAGGATGACCCATCACGGCTCCAAATACTCGGATAGCGCGGGATTAATCGTAATCCCTGCACAAAATACCGTGGACGTCGAGTTCAACTTGCGTTTCAGGGCAGATCAGGTGATCGCACGTTTGACGTTGAGCAATGTTCTCGATAGTCGTGAGTTCGACATCGTGGGGGCGCCGCTCCCTGGGCGCAGGGTTTACTTCAGTTTGACCAGTCGGGTGCAGTGAGACGCCTCAACGCTGCCCCCATGGTTCTGCTATCGGCCTTGACGCTTAGCTGCGGCGTTCCCGCACCGCCCGACTCTAGGAACGAGATCGAAATTCCGGAAGCAGGGAAATGTGGCCGCGGTTTCGTTGTGGTCGAATCGAATTATGAATCAACGAACGTAGGGCTCTTGACGGTGCAAGGCGACGTTCTAACGGGCTCTCTCGTTGCGAGCACGTTGCGCCCGAGCGAACTGGTGCCAAGTTTGAGCGGCGACGTGGTCAGCTCAAGCTCAAGTCAGGCTGGGCTTGATGCCGTGCTCATCGATCGGGCAGCTGACAGCTCTCGTCTCGCCTTCGTCGACCTTTCGACTGGCCGGATCAACAAGTATGTTTCACTCGGAACTGGTTTCGCCTCGTACCCGCAAGATTACGCCGAAGTATCTCCTTCCAAGGCTTACGTGACACGGTTTGGACACAACCGGCGTCCTGGCCGCGTCCCCTTCGACGCGGGAAGCGACATAATCGTGCTGTCGAGACAAACGACCGATATCCTTGGCTCCATAGATTTGAGAGTAAGCCTGGGAGAAGCGGCGGATAGCAACCTGCCGCGCGCGTCGAGGATCGCACTCGCTGATGACAAAGCGCTCGTTCTGCTCACTACCTTGCCGGTTGAAGGCTACGTAGCCACCGCGGAATCTCGGTTGGCCGTGGTGGATACGGGCTCGGACACCGTAGACACAACCCTCATCTTGACAGGGCTGCGGAACTGCGCGGGCATGGCAATCAACGATGCGCGCGACCGTATTGCCATCTTCTGTAGCGCATTGCTCGATGCCAATGGCTCGAGCGATCCGCTAGCTTCCGGAATCGCGCTCGTGACCCTACACCCTCGTCCCCGCATCGAGCGAGTCATTACCAGCGACCTTCTCGGCCCCCAGCCGGTGGGTTTCGACGGGGGCTTTGCCAGCGCTGATGTTTTGCTGGTCACGTCATTCGGCGCCGTCGAGGGAAATGAGGTGATAGCGCAGGACCGCATATTAAGTGTCAACTTCATTTCCGAAGAGGTGAAGACTCTCTTGACCGGGGCGCCCTTTTCGCTGGGCGGCGTCGAATGCGCGGAAGCATGTGGCACGTGCCTGGTGACGGATGCTGCGAGGAACGGCGGTGTGGTACACCGATACGTCTTCGTCGATCAAGACTTCACGCTCGCTGACACCATCAAGGTTGAAACTGAAATCGGACTACCTCCGCGGGAGTTGGGGCGCTTCTGATCGCCACATCTGCGTAACTCCGTCACCCGTCGCGACGTGCGCTACGCGACGCCACCCGCCTCGGCAAAGTCGAGCTTAGCTGCAGCCAGTCGATGGTCAACGCAGGGCGGTGATGTCGGCGTAGCTCGAGGGCGCGGCGGTCAAGCGCTGGGTGCGCTGTCCGGGCACTAGCCGGACCGAACGGCCTTCTCGCACCACCAACGCCCCCTTCCAGATCTCCTTGGCGGCAGTCGCCACGCCCCGCATGTAAGCGTCATCGTGATCAGGGTCGTGGTGAAAGATGCCCAGCCGCTGCGCGCCCGCTGCCCGGCACAGCCGAATCCCCTCTTGCCAGGTGGAATGGCCCCAGCCGACCTTCGCCGGAAACTCTTCGTCGCTGTAAGTGGAGTCG
>DATEDZ010000063.1:0-25345 GCA_035281385.1 Polyangiaceae bacterium | reverse complement strand
CAGGAGCGCGTTTCGCGAGCCAGAACGCGTTCGAAGTCATCCATGCTCCTGATCGCGGGTCACAGCGCGGCTGAGATGCGGCAAGCCGTCATGTCTACGCGAGCGAGCTTCGAGCAGCGACCTTGCTCCGCAACCCTGTCTACAAAAATCGTCCGCGCGATGCACTTTCGTGCGTTCAGACGCTGCGCCGGCGCCCGAGGCGGAAGAACGGAAACAGCGGGGTTCCTCAAGTCTTCTCAAGCCCTTGCCTGTCAGGGTCAGCATTGACGTGGCAGGCTCTTGGCCCGCTTCATCCCATCTCTCCGAAGGCAGCTTGGCGTCTGTGCCCCACAGGACAGGTACCTAGGTCTTTCGGGCGCTTGCTTGCACGGCGAAAAATCTCAGCAATCAACTGCTCACGCCCCTCGACAGCTACGCAGAGCCTCCCCTGCAAGCGGCCTACGAAGTCCCACTTCAAGCTGGAAACCTTTTCAAACCAACGGAAGTGGAAACCGCCATCCGTTACAATTATCGGACGGCAGTGCTCCGGCAAGATCGCCCGCAGGCCGTCCGTCATGCACGTCATGATTCGAAAGCTTCCGCTTCGACACAACTCGCGCGTGCAACAGAATCGAGCGTCCTCCAATCGGTAGCCCTGCGTGAAGCAGATAGCGATCTGGACCGCAGCCCGACCAGTCAACGAGGATGACTGGTCGTGTCATTCCGCGAAGTAGCCAGCTCGCGATCAGCTGATAAATCCGGCCGATCTGTGCATGAACGGCACGGTTGCCCAGCAGCCGATCCACCGCCTTGATCCGGTGCTTTTCCTTGGCGCACCCCGGCATGTCGCGGCCGAGCGCGGTGAGCCACAAGCGTCCACCTATCAGCAGCGCTTCCACCGCACGCCAGAGCGCAGCTTGTCTTTTCGCGTGCAGAAAGCCAAAGCCTTTGCCGAGAGTTTCCCGTAAGATCTCCAATGAGCGCACGGAGCCTCCTTCTTTGGTCGCACTCAGATAGGATCCGGTTTCGTGCGCTTTTGCTAGCCACCTCGTCTAACTGATCGAAATCACTCCATTGTCGCCCGCCAATCTGCGGGGATACCTCAGCTCTGGAGCAGGCAACCACGGCACTCTTTCGAGCGCACGCGATACAGCGGTACCGATCGACGCCACGGCAGACAGCTGCAATTCGAGCTGCGCGGTGGCAGCCCACTCCGATTCAGCTTCCGTCCGAGCATCACCCCGCGTCGAGCCGTCGCGAATTCCTTTGGCTAAGCGGCCTTTGGCACTTGCCTTCCGCGTGCTTCCGAGTTTTTCGCCGCGATCTAGACTCGTGCGGTGGCGCCTGCCAGCTCAGCCCGGGTACCAGATCACGCGCGGGTCGTCGGCGCTGCGCTTGTAGTCGTAGGCGGCGTCGATCATCTTGGCGAGGTCGTATTCGGGGCGCCAGCCGAGGATGAACTTGGCTTTGGTGTTGTCGAGCCAGGTGGAGCGGTAGCTCGTTTTGACCGGGACGCCTTCGATGCGTCGCGTCTTCTTCAGGTATGCGGCCAAGGCGCCGTAGTCGACCGGCTCATCCATGCAGACGTTGAATAGTTGCTGTTTGGCCTTCGGGCTGTCGATGGCCGTGACGATGGCGCTGATCAGGTCCTCGACGTGCACGAAGTTTCGCTTCACCGGGATGCCGTCGGGGTCGAGCATGATCGGCACCGCGCCGGACTTGTGGTAAGTGGCAGCCTGTTCTTTGGTGACCAGGTCGCACCAGCGCGGACCACCGAATACGTCATCGCCGAACGACAGCTGGTATTTGAAGTCGTCCTTCTCCATGATCCACGGCGCGCGCAGGCAGCAGCCGTTGAGGTCGTACTGGATGTAGTACTGCTCGAGCAGCACTTCCTCGAGCACCTTGCTGAGCGCGTAGCAGCCGGGGTAAGCGCTGTGCTTCTGCTGCTCGGTCACCGGCACGGGGTGCGGGTAGAAGAAGTGACCCATACCGGCGTCGCCGCCGATCAGGATGAACTGCTTGAAGGTGGAGCTGGTGCGGCAAGCCTCGAGCATCCAGAACATGCCCTTGACCGCCACGTCCATGATGGTGTCGGGGTTTTCCTTGCTCGTCGCGAGGTGCAGCACGTGGCTCACGCCGCTCATCGCCTCTTCCACGACGCCGCGCTGCTCGATGGGGCCCGACACCACCTCCAGCCGCGGGCCGACCGGCAACTTGCGGTTGTGACACAGCGCGCGCACCGTGAAGGCTTCGAAGCGCGGATCCGCCAAGAACCGCCGGATGAAAACCTGGCCGACCTTGCCGGCGGCTCCCGTGACCAAGATGCGCTGCGTGCTCATGCCCGTTAATGAGCACAACTACCCCATCCCTTGCGGAAAGGTGCGGCAGAAGCGAAATCCTCTGCGTTTAGAAGTCGAACGGCGCCCGCGGGCAGCTGCCCGCGCAGGCCAGGCCTCCCCCCTAAAATCCCGAAAAGTCTGCAGTCACTGACAGCGGAATACTGACAGCTGACGGGTCTACACCAGCCTCCTAGGCTCGACTTGGGCGATATCGCCTCGGGAAGAGTAGGGCCCTTGCGGGTATCTACGTGGTCGTGTGAGCGAGCAGACCACTCGAAATGTCCGGCGGCTCATGCGTACCCGAGCGCAGCAGGCGCCCGTCCCGCCGGTTTTCTCGTAGCTCGCGGCTTCCCTGACGATCGTGATCTTTCCTTCCAAGACCGCGAAGCTCGAGCCTAGGGCAAAGCGACCGTCCCAGTTTGTCGAATCGCGCCTAAAGCACGTCTCCCGCGCACCTGACGGCGCGTCGGCCCGCGTCGGCTCGTAGACCACTAGGCAGCTCGGTCCATCTGCGCCTAAGATGCGAACGCATGAAGGGTTGGCTATTGGGTAGTCTGGTGGCAGTGGGCGTCGTCAGCGCGGCGCGTGAGGCTGCGGCGAAGCCCAGGCACTCGGGGTTCACGGGTGATCTGGGCATCGGCGCGGCGTTGACGCTGGTGCCGCATCATTCGGTGAGCGCTTGCAGCAGCACCCTTCCCGGCGGTTGCGTCGCTCCCAGCAGCACCAGCGAGACGCGCTCCGAGTTTGGCCTCGCTCCGCTCTCGCTGACGCTGGGTGGCTTCGTCAGCCCCGAAGTAGCTTTGGCGGCGCGCTTCGCAGGTACGTCGTACTTCAAGGATGACGACCAGATCGGTCACAACTTCTACGGAGCGATCTTGGAGTACTGGCCGATCGAGCGGCTCTACGTGAGCGGCGGCATCGGCTTCGCGCTGTTCGGCCCCAACCCCTTGTTCTCGAGCTCGAGCCGTGAGCTTGAAGGTGGCTGGGCGCTCGACTTCCGGATCGGCGCAGCGCTGGCGGGCGGTCGGGACCACGACTTCACGCTCTCGCTCGAGGCCATCCCCGGTTTTTACGACGACGACATCGTGACCGGTTTCGGCCTCGTCGGCGCCTGGAAGTGGTACTGAGCCCGCGTTCGCGACCGAGCACGAGAACGAGGCAACAGGAAGGCGGGAAGACGGGAAGCGAGAGCTCGTTGTTCGCCGCGCCTGCGGCGCGCACGAGACGACGCTTGCGCGAACCACGACGCAGCTGTCTCGCCGGCGGCAGCGCGAACCCCAAGAATCTTCCCGCCTTCCCACCTTCCTGTTGATTCCCTCTCGCTCTCTCGGTTGGAACCGGCTGCCGGGCGGCGTTCGTGCCGTGGCGGGACCGGCGTCGTTGGCCAGCAGGAACGAGCGGAGTCGGCCGTGGGGCCGCCGGGGGCGGCGCGGCCTTGACTCCCCTGTTTTTGGGCGGTAGGGCGTCCCCGCCTTGGCTCTCGTCGTTCAGAAGTTTGGCGGTACATCGGTTGCAAATTTAGAGCGCATGCGTCGCGTGGCGGAGCTGGGGCTACGGGCGCAGCGCGAGGGGCATCGGGTGGTGATGATCGTGAGCGCCATGAGCGGCGAGACCAATCGCCTGCTGGCGCTGGCCCACGAGATTTCAGAGGCGCCGGACATGCGCGAGATGGATGCGCTGGCGTCGACAGGCGAGCAGGTCAGCGCGGCGCTGGTGGCCATGACGATTCAGAAGCTGGGCGGCAAGGCCCGCAGCTTCTTGGGGCACCAGATCCGCATCCAGACCGACGATGCCTTCACCAAGGCGCGCATCGTGAGCATCGAGGACTTGCGGCTGCGCCAGGCGGTCGAGGGCGGTCAGATCGCGGTGGTGGCCGGCTTTCAGGGCATCGATCCGGGCGGCAACATCACCACCCTTGGCCGCGGCGGTTCCGACACCACGGCGGTTGCGATCGCGGCCGCCATCAAGGCCGACGTCTGCGAGATCTACACCGACGTTGACGGCGTCTATACGACCGACCCCAACATCTGCCCCGGGGCGCGCAAGATCGAGCGCATCAGCTTCGAGGAGATGCTGGAGCTGGCGTCGCTCGGCGCGAAGGTGCTGCAAATTCGATCCGTCGAGGTGGCCATGAAGTACGGCGTTCCCGTGCACGTGCGCTCCTCCTTCAGCGACAAGACAGGAACCATGGTTGCTTCCGAAGAAGGTTTGGAATCGGTCGTCGTCTCGGGCGTGGCCTACGACAAGGGCGAAGCCAAGGTGCAGCTGGTCGGCATGCCCGACCGGCCAGGCATCGTGGCCAAGATCTTCGGACTGCTCGCCGAGCAGAACGTGTCGGTCGACATGATCATCCAAAGCCCGTCGCGCGGCACCGAAAGCTCGACCGACGTCACGTTCACGGTCGCCAAGACCGATCTGGCACGCGTGAAGACACTGATCGAGAGCGCGGTCAAGGAGCTGGGCGGCGGCCAGGTCGAGTACGACCCCGAGATCGTCAAGGTCTCGATCGTCGGCCTGGGCATGCGCTCGCACGCCGGCGTGGCGGCCAAGACGTTCGGAATCCTGGCCGGCGAGGGCATCAACATTCAGGGCATCAGCACCAGCGAGATCAAGATCAGCTGCATCATCGCCGCCAAGTACACGGAGCTGGCGGTCCGGGCCCTGCACGAGGGCTTTGGGCTCGACAAACCTGCCAGCTGAAGTCGGCGGGGCTGGGGCCCCGACGACCCCGAGACAGCCGCGGGCCCTGCACGAGGGCTTTGGGCTCGACAAACCTGCCAGCTGAAGTCGGCGGGGCTGGGGCGATTGTTAGCAACCGCGCCCGAGGGCTGACCGACCCTCGTGCATGCGGGACAGGTGGCTGTTGGGTTTGGGGCTGGCGATCGCGCTCGGCGGCTGTCGAGACGTCGCGCTTCCGCCTGGCCGCGAGCCCTTCGAAGCGGACGCGGAGTCGGCGCCCGAGCAACCTGATTCGGGTCCGTCGCGGGCAGATGCTCCCGAGGGCGGAGCGTCCCCGGTTTCGCAGCCCGTCACCGACGCGCCGGTGGGTGGCGCTACCGAGGCGCCGAGCGATTGTCATGCCGAGCCGGTGACGCTCGAGGAGGTGCACGCCGGTCGGGTGCGTCCGGGTCTTGCGGTGTCGCTCGGCGAGCTCCGGGCCACGTCGCAGAAATTCCTGCTCTCCGAGGCCAAATCCGGCAGCTGTTTGTGGGGCGCGTTCGTAGCGGATCCGGAGCGAAGCGGCGCCGGCTCCGGCTTGCTGCTCGTCTCGTTCGGTGTCCCGCACGACGAGGGAAACGCCTGCCAGCCAGGGTCCGACGGCCTGCCTGATGATCTCGCGCCCGGTGATCGCCTGGAGGTGCAGGGCTTTCTGGACGAATACGCGCCGGCGAGCTGTCCCGAAGTGGTGGCCGCTTGGCAGCTGCGCGTGGACGTCGCCTGTCCCGTGCGCCGCGTGGGCAGCGCCGGTGCGCCCGAGCCGCTGCCGATCGACCTCGAGCTGGCCGATCGCTTGGCCGCGGGCCGAGACCGCGAGCTGCTGCGCGCCTGGGGCGGAGCGCTGGTGCGCCTGGGCGACGTTTCGGCGCGGCAGGATCCGGAAGATCTCGACGCGGTGTTTCCGTTCGGAGTGATCGAGCTACAGCAGTCGGCCCTGTCGGTCCACTCGCGCCTCTACTACTTCGACTTGAGCCAAGGCGGACCGCGCGCTCCAGGCAAGGCGCCGGTGCTATCGTACCCGACGCGCTTCGACCACGTCAGCGGCGTGGTATTCCTCGACTACTGCACCTGGGCTCTCGGGCCTCGCGACCCTTGCCGGGACCTCTTGCCCCCCAGTAGACACTGCGCGGCGCAGGCTCAGGGCCCGTGACGTGGCAACGCTTGACCGCCCTGGGCTGCGCTGGGATCGTTCAATCGTGTCCGGTGCCGGCGACAACGACGATGGTGAGCGCGCTCCGCGACGCGGCGCCGTGCCACCGCCGCCGGATGAATCGACCGACTCGGTTCGTCTGCCGCGCATGGATCCTCCTCCGTCGTCGCTCGAAGCCATGGTGAAAAGCCGCAGTCGTGCCCGCGAGCCCAAAGCCGAGGCTTCCTGGTGGCCGTGGGTAGTGCTGGTCTTGATGGCCGCCGCCATCACCGGCTACGTGATGAAATGAGCGAGGTGTGGCAAGCGCGCGTGGCGGTGCCGGCTCCGCTGGGCCAGGCCTTCAGTTACCTGGTACCACCGGAGCTGCGCGTACGCGCCCAGCGCGGCGCGCGCGTGCTGTGCGAGCTGGGGCGGCGCAAGGTGCTGGGCATCGTGCTGGAAGCGGGCGAGCGCGAGCCGGACATCGCGCTCGAACGTCTGAAGCCGCTCGTCGCGGTGGTCGATGCCGAGCCGGTGCTGCCGGAGGAGCTGCTGGGTTTTCTGCAGGAGCTGGCGCGTTACTACGTGGCCCCGATTGGAGCCGCCATGGAGCTGTCGCTGCCGGCGGTGGAGCGCACGGCGGCGGAGCTGCTCAAGTCGACGCAGGCCGAGCTCGGCAAGGTGCCGGCCAAGGTCGTCGGACGTTGGGTCAAGTACGTGGCACTGGCCGCCGAGCAGCCCCTGCAGGCGCCGCCGCGCGGCAAGGCGCAGCAGGTGCTGAGCGTCCTCGGCGAAGGTGCGCTGCCGCTTTCGGAAGTCGAGAAGCAGGTGCCGGGTGGGCGCGCGGCGGTCAAACGCTTGAGTGAGCTGGGCTTCGTGCAGCTCGAGCAGCGCGAGCCGCCACCGGATCCGCTGCTCGCCGCGCAGGTGGTACCGGATGTGCCCCCCGAGCTCAACGTGGCGCAAGCGCGCGCGGTCGCGGCGATCGTGGCGCGCCTCGACGCCGCCGAGCGCGCGCAATTTTTGCTCGAGGGCGTGACCGCCTCCGGTAAGACCGAGGTCTACTTGCGTGCCGCCAAGCGCTGCCTGGAGCTCGGCAAGAGCGCGATCGTGCTGGTGCCCGAGATTGCGCTCACGCCCCAGCTCGTGGCGCGTTTCCGAGCACGGCTGGGGGATCAGGTGGCGGTCATGCACAGCGGGCTCAGCGATACCGAGCGGCATCGCATGTGGCGCGGCCTGCGCTCGGGCGAGCTGAAGATCGCGGTCGGCGCACGCTCCGCGCTGTTCGCTCCGGTAAGAGACTTGGGGCTGATCTGCGTGGATGAGGAGCACGACGGCTCCTTCAAGCAGGAGGAAGGCGTGCGCTACCACGCGCGTGACATGGCGCTGCTGCGGGCACACCGCGCTGGCGCGGTGTGCGTGCTCGGCTCGGCGACGCCCTCGCTTTCCAGCGTCGCACTGGTGCGCGAGGGGCGGCTCACGCACCTCAGCCTGCCGGCGCGCGCGCGATCTGCCTCCATCCTGCCCAGCGTGGAGGTGGTCGATATTCGCCGGATTGGTTCGGGTATCGCGGGGGAGAAGCTGCTCTCGCTGCCGCTGGCGCGTGCGCTCGAAGAGGTGCTGAGCGAAAGGCAGCAGGCCATCCTGTTCTTGAATCGACGCGGCTTTGCGCCGAGCTTGGTGTGCGAGGCCTGCGGTCACATCGTCGAATGCCCGCATTGCTCGGTCAGCTTGACGCTGCACCGGGCGCGCCGCGCCGAGCTCGTGTGTCACTACTGCGACCACGTCGCGCGTGTGCCCGAGCGCTGCGAAAAGTGCCAGGCACCCGAGCTGGGCGAGGAAGGCGCGGGTACCGAGCGCATCGAAACGCTGCTGCGCGAGCGTTTTCCGGTCGCGCGTATCGCGCGGCTGGACCGCGACGTGGCTGCCGGCATCAAGAGTGAAAAGGTGCTGTCGCGCATGCGCGACGGCCAGCTCGACATCCTGGTGGGGACCCAGATGGTGACCAAAGGCCACGACTTGCCGAATGTCACCTTGGTGGGTGTGCTCAACGCGGACGCAGCGCTGTCGATGCCCGACTTTCGTGCCGCCGAGCGCAGCTTCCAGCTGCTGGTGCAGGTGGCTGGCCGCGCGGGGCGCGGTGAGGCCAAGGGGCGTGTGCTGATCCAGACGCGCTGCCCTGACCACCCGGCGATCGCGCTGGCCGCCGCCCACGACGTGCGCGGCTTCGTAGAGCAGGAGATGGAGCTGCGACGCGAGCTCAACTATCCGCCGTTTTCGCGGCTGGCGCTGGTGCGGCTCGACGCCATGCAGGAGGCCCACGCACAGGGAGCGGCTCAGCATCTGGCGCGCCTGGCTCGGAGCCAAGGGCAAGGTGCGGAGGTGCTCGGACCCGCGCCGGCGCCGCTGCTGCGTTTGCGCAATCGTTACCGCTATCGCTTTCTGGTGCGGTCGCAGGACCGCGCCGCACTGCGCGCCGCGCTGCTGGCGGTGGCGCGCGCCCCGGTCGATCGCAAAGTGCGCGTCGCTATCGACGTGGACCCCGTGAATATGCTGTAAGAAGGCGACATGAGGCTCGTGGCCGTCGCCGCTTCCGTTGCTTTGGGGCTGACGCCGCTCACTACGGCCGGCCGCGCGCGCGCCTTCGAGCGACAATGGCACCTGGGCGGCGGCGCCGGCGTGTCGGGCGGAAGCGGGCTATCTTTGAGCCCTGCGTTTGGACTCTATGCCGCCTACGGACTTTCGGACGTGTTCGACGCGCGCCTGGAAGTGACGGCGCGCGGCTACCATCTGGGAAGCGAGCAGGATCCCAACGCCCTCTCTGCCATGGTTGGACTGACTTACAAGCTCGACGTGCTGAGCTGGGTGCCCTGGGCCGGCGTCTACGCGGGCTATCAGGGCTTCGATCAGGCTCCGCGCGAGGGTTTGCCGTTCGAGCAGCACGCCGCCGCGCTCGGCATGGGGCTCGGCTTGGATTACGGCTGGTCGCGCAGCTTCGGGCTCGGCATCACCTTGCGTTCCGACGATGCGCTCAGCGACGCCGGAGCGGCCAGCTTCGACGCGCTCTTGCGGGCCGAATACCGATGGGGCTGGTAGGCGTCCGCGCGCTGGGCTTGGCGCTCGTGCTGAGCGCCTGCCGCAATCAACCCGATAGCGAGGTCAAGGCCGCTCCGGCGCTGTCGCGAGGCGCAGCTGCTCTCGGGCCGAGCGCCAGCGTCGCTCAACCCGAGATTCCGCCCCCACCGTGGGCGGAGGCCCTGCGCACCGAACGCTACCGCGAGGCGGAGCGTGCCTTCCTGGCGCTGCCCAAGGAGGCTCAGCAGTCGGCGGAGGTGCGTTTCGCTTGGGCGCGGGCGCGTCTGGAGCTCGGTCAGCCGGCGGCAGCGCTGCCGCTGCTCAGCGGCCTCGAACAGTCGTTGCCGGCGCTCGCGCAGCAGGTGCAGGAGCTGCGCGCGCAGGTGTTGCTGGCGGCGGGTCCGGCGGCCGAAGCCGCCAAGCTGCTCGAGCAACGCGCGGACGCGGCGTCACTGGCCAGCGCCTCGCGCGCCTGGCTTCAGGCGGGGGATGCCGAGCGCGCGCTGCGGGTAGCCGAGCGGGGGCTGGTCGGCCTGGGTAAGGGGCGTACCGCCCGCGAGCGCGAGGTAGCGCTGCGTTTCGCTCGCGGTCTCGCAGCCGAAAAGCTGAGCAAGGATGCCCTATCGGCGGCGGACTTCCGCTTCGTCGTGATCGAGGCGCCGCTCTCCGAAGATGCCGTGGCAGCCACGCAAAAGCTGACCGCGCTGGGTAGCAAGTCGCCGCTCTCGGCCGCAGACCGCCTGAAGCGCGCTCGCGCGCTCGCCGGCGCCGGTCGCGTGGCGGATCTCGAAGCGGAGCTTGCCATCATCGAACCGCTCGGGGCTAGCCTGACTCGGCTTGGCGTCTTCGCGTCACTACGCGGCGCGGCGATCTTCAATGCGCGCGGTGACTACGTGGCCGCCGAGAAGCATTTCGAGAAGGCCAGCCAGCTTGGCACCGAAGACGCGGCCAAGGAGCTTTTCTATGTGGCTCGCTCGCGCGCTAGGGCGCAAGACGATAGCGGCGCGGAGCAGGGCTACCGGCTGGTGATGCAGCGCTTTGGCACGACACCGTGGGCCGAGCAGGCAGAGCTGGCCATCGCCCGCATCTATCTGGCCGCCGGAGCCTTCGGCAAGGCGGCGGCAGCCTATGGAGCGTATCTGCAGAAGCGCGGCGGCAAGGCGCGGTTCTTCGAGGACGCCGCTTACGAGCGCGCGGTCGCGCTGCTGGCTGCCGGGCAAGCGGTCGATGCCGAGCCGCTGCTCAATCGCCTGATAGCCCGCACCAAAGACGCGCGTTTCGAGGCGCAACTGCGGCAGCTGGCGGGAGTCGCCTTTCTGACGACTGGCAAGCGCGACAAGGCGACCGAAGCCTTTCAAGAGGTGGTGCGCAGGTTTCCGCTCACGTTTGCTGCTCTGATGTCGGCCGCGCGCTTGCGCTCGCTCGGCGCTCAGGTGCCGGCGTGGCTGCAGCCGCCGCCCTCCGGGCCGACTCCCGCAGCGCTCGAGCTCAAGCTGCCGGCTGAAGTGGCGACGCTGCACCGCATGGGTCTGGATCGCGACGCTTCGGCGGCGCTGTTTGCCCAGGAGCGCCGGCTCTCGCGCAGTCACGCGCCGCGCTCCGGCGAGGCGCTCTGCGAGCTGTACGGCCAGCTGGAGGTTGCTGATCGGCGCTACTCGGTCGGGCAGGACGCCGCGACGCGCGTGGGGCTGGACCACGCGCCGGGACCCCGCTCGCGCTGGATGTGGGATTGCGTTTATCCGCGGCCGTACACGGAGCTGGTGAGCAGCGCAGAGCGTGAGCGCTTGCTGCCGCGCGGCTTGCTCTGGTCGGTGATGCGCCAGGAAAGCGGTTTTCGTCCCGCGGTGCGCTCGCCGGTGGGCGCCGTGGGTCTCTTGCAACTCATGCCAACGACAGCACAAAAGATGGCCGAAGAGCTGGGCGAGAAGGATCGGGCGCTGGCGCTGACCCACGCTCACGACAGCGTGTGGCTCGGTGCTGCCTACCTGCGCAAGCTGCTCGACACCTTTCAGGGCAACGTGCCGCTGGCGCTCGCGGCCTACAACGCAGGGCCGCACGCGGTGAGCCGCTGGCTGGCCGGCGGTGAGGGCTTGCCGCTCGATCTGTTCGTGGCTCGCATCCCCTACGAGGAGACGCGCGGCTATGTCTCACGGGTGCTGTCGAACGCTGCGCGCTACGCCTACCTGGAGGGTGGCGAGGCGGCGGTCCAGACGCCGTCGCTCGAGCTGCCGCGCGGCGTGAAGCTGCCGGAGAACAGTTATTAGTTGTCAGTTGTCAGGGGAGAGAGAGATCAGAAGAAGAGGCCGCCGCGAGAACGGGTTTGGTCGCTGGACCAGCGGGACCAGAAGGCGTCGCGTAGGACCAGCTCGGCGGCGCGGCCGCGGGGGGAGAAGCCCCATTCGGCTTCTTGGGACAGATCATCGGGATCTGCGTAGAGGCGCCAGACGAAGCCTCCGAGCAGCTCCGGCGTCTCGAGCATGCCCGAAAGGAGACCGCGATAGGCTGCCGCTTGCGCGCGTGCGTCGGCCGCGATCCCGCTCATCTGGTCCGGCCATTCCCAGGGCCGCAGTGCTGGATCTTTGCGTGCCGTGTAGCCGAACTCGTTGAACAGCACCGGTTTACCCCACAGCTCGGCCAGCGCCTTGACCTTCTTGGCCACCTCTCGGCCGCCCCGAATCAGCTCGGCGTCGCTGGCGTCGGGCTTGTCGGTGAGAGGGTAAAACGCGTTGACGCCGATCACGTCGAGCTCGCCCAGGATCACGGTCTGCTCGACGTCGTCCCAATTGGCTGCGTACGTCAGTGGTCCGGCATACGCCGCGCGAATGTCCCGCAGGATTGGAAAGAAGCTCGGCGCGCGCGTGGTGGTGACCCAGCTCCTCAGCTCTACCCCCACCGAAAACATGTCGACCTTGTTCTTGGCCGCAAAGCGAGCCCACTCGAGCACGTACCTGCGGTAGCTCTCGGCCAGCAGCTGCCAGCCGTCGTCAGTTTCGGGATCCAGGTCCCCGCGCCACCCGCCGCTTTCCACCCACAGATGCGGGACCAACAGTACCCGAAGGCCGCGCGCGTGGGCCTGACTGATGGCGCGCGACAGGGCGCGCTGGTTCTCGACGAAACCGAGCTCGAAGGTTTTGTCGATGCCCGTCGCCTTCAAGTCCCAGGCGCGCCCGAAAGGAGTCAGGCTGATCCAGGTCGCCCCGAGCCGCACTGCCTCATCGAGCCCCCGCTCGAACAATGGGCTGCCGTAGCCGCGTCCTGGGTGCAAGGCGCTCTCGATGGGGCCGATCGTGATGCCGCGCAGCGCCAGGTCCCCGAGCTCCGGCAGCTCGTAGGGAAGAGTGCGCGAAACCTCGCCCGCTCGTGCCGGTGTGGTCAAGAGTCCCAAAATCAGGGCCAGCCAGGTAAGCCGCGAGCTAGCCATGGAGCTTGCGAAACAGCGCGGCGAGGAAAGCGTCGTCGATGTCAACCAGGGCCTGGGCGACGGCGTCGGCGCCTGCGCCCGAGAGCTCGCGCGCCGAATAAGTGTGCGCGACCGCGACGCACGCCAACCTCGCTGCCTTGGCCGCTTCCACACCCGCCAGAGAATCCTCGATCACGAGCGCGCGCCGCGCCTGGGACTCCTGCCCGCGTTCGGTCAGCCAGCGCATCGCGATCAGGTAGCCTTCAGGGTCGGGCTTGCAGGCTTGGGTGTCTTCGGCCGAAATGATGGTCATGATGTCGGCGCGCACCCCGAGCAGCTCGAGCCCCAGCTCCACCTCATCGCGCAGCGCGCCCGAAACCACCAGAGCAGGCCCGGCCTTGGCGCGACGCTTCACGAGCTCGGCCGCACCGGCGAAGGTCGGCAAGGCGGCTCGCGCGCGCTGCATGTAGAGGGGGCGCTTGGTCTCGATCAGCTCGGCGATCTGCGCGGCGCTCGGTGTGCGCCCTGCATCCTTCAGTACCGCCGTGAAGGCACCGGCGTCGTCGTAGCCGAGGTAGCGCGACAGGTAATCCTCTTCGCTCAGGCTCACGCCCAGAGGTAGAAGAACCTCGCGAAACGTCTCGAAATGCACGCTCTCGTCGTTGACGAGAACGCCGTTGAAATCGAAGAACGTCGCCGGAAACACGGCTTGAACCTAGCTCAAAACCCCAGCAATTGGGGTGGCGTCCTAATTTGAAGAATGGCCGATTTCTCGCCCGATCGCGCTAACTCTGCCAGCGGTCGCCTCAATGGTCGCTGGGGCACAACGCCAGCAGTCGCAGCGGGTCTCTTTTGAAGTGAGTGGGAGCTGCTCCAAGCCTCGCAGATGGTCAGTGGCTAGTCCGAGCTAGTTTACGTTTCTTCGCAGGTTTGCGCTCGCCTACAGCCTGTATATACGAGCTGTGCTAGGCTCCGACTCGTGTCTCAGCCCGCGACCCACCCTCAAAAGCTTCGCCGGTTCCAGCTTAGCAAGCAGGAGCTGGCGCTACTCAAGCAAGGTCCGCTTTCGGTCGAGGACTCGCGACGCATGTGCGAGTACCTCGAAGGTGACACGCAGGACCCCGAGATCGAAGCTTGGATGGCGAACCCTGTGGGTCCGGTGCCTTGGCCAGAGACGCGGTCCTAGAGCCAGCTTTCTTTCTCGCGTGTCACCGCCTCGAGCCCAGCGTAAAGCGGGCTGTAATGCGCGCGAAGCGCGACTTGGAGCGCGGCCCGCTTCCCGGCCCCCACGACTTCGAAGGCCTCGGCCTACCGCTGGCGTGGCCTGGATTCGGCCGCTGCCGGCGATCGGTCGCTGGCTGGTCTACCGCTTCGACGACGCTCAGGTCCAGGTTTACACGCTGCTCGCGCGTGAGCCAGGCCGCGTTGACTAGTCGCGTTCTGGCTCGGCCTCGAGCCGGAGACCCCAAAGTCAAGACTGGCCGAAAGCAGCCCGTGGGCCTGACACGAAAGGGCTTGATTACGGCTTGGTTAATCCAGGACAGCACCGCAATTTGGCGGAAGTTGCAAGGACCGCGCGGTTGTGCCAGCTTCCGCCCTCGCAAAAACCTGGGTAAAGGCGCGTCAGGCAATCAAGTCGAAAACATGAGCAAGGGCGATCTGCTGGAGATGGAAGGCGTGATTCAGGACGCACTCGGTGGCGGCCAGTACAACATTCGCGTCGACCAGGGCGGAGCCATCGTGCGTGCACAGCTCTCGGGCCGGATGCGGCGCCACCACATCCGCGTGCTGCCAGGAGATAGAGTGCGCGTTGCCGTGTCGCCCTACGACTTGTCGCACGGCCTGATCGTCTACCGCGGCAAGTGACCCGGCTGCGGCGCACCGCGCTCGCGCTGTGGGGGCTGGCGCTGGTGGTTGGCTGTCGCGAAAGCAAGTCGCGAGACTCGGCCGACGACGCGGGTATCGCGCAGCCGGACAAGCCGCGCGCCTCGAGCTCGGCGGACGCGCCCCGCTTGCTGTACCTGCCCGACGGCGGTGACCTGGTGCAAAACCAGGGACAGCTTCAGCCCCTGCCGGAGCTCCTGCCGAACCAGCCACCCGCCGTCAGCGGTCCCTGTCCCAGCGAGATGGTCTCGATCCGCGGCCAATTCTGCATCGATCGCTATGAGGCGTCGATGTTCGATGCCCAGGAGCGCGGCCTATCACCGTACTACCCGCCGTCACACGACGAGCTGCTGCACGTGCTCAGCCTGTTTCGGAGCGTGACGCCCAGCGGTCGGCGCGCTCCGGCGTTGCCCTTGCCACCACGATACTCGGTTGACGAGGGCTTCGAGCCTCGCGCGCGTTCACTGCCGGCGGTTGTGCCGAGCGGCTACATGAGCGGCAACATGGCGCGGCGCGCCTGCGAAAACGCCGGCAAGCGTCTGTGCACCCCTGCCGAGTGGACGACGGCCTGCAAGGGTCAGCAGGCGACCCAGTTTCCGTACGGCGACAGTTACGCGGACGGCGTCTGCAACGTGTTCCGCGACGCGCACCCGGCGGAGCTGCTGCATGGCGACGCGTCCAAGCACCACCTCGATCCGCGCCTGAACTTGATCGAAGCGGGCGATGGACCGCTGCTGCGCAAGACCGGCGCCACGCCCCGCTGCCGCAGCGACTGGGGACAGGATGCGGTCTTCGACATGGTCGGCAACCTCGACGAGTGGGTCGACGAACCGAGCGGGGCCTTCCAGGGTGGCTTTTACGCGCGCAGCACCCGAGAGGGTTGCGACGCGCGCATCACCGTCCATCCGCCGCAGTATCTCGATTACAGCCTGGGCGTCCGCTGCTGCAGATAGCGCCGGCCTATTGGCCGACTCGCGAACGCCCTTCCCCCAAGCACCCGCCCGATTCACTTCGTGCACGAAGTGAATCACCGACAGGCTAAGCCGATTACTTGTGGGTGATGTAGGCCAGTGTCGTACCATTTGCTACATGACGACCTTGCGCGGTCTGACGCTCTTGCCGATGCTCCCTTTGCTAGTTATTTCAAATGGTTGTGGGCATCCGGTGCAGCGCTCGCTCGAGGGGAGATGGCTGGGCGAAGCCGTCGAGAACTTCCAGGACTCACAGCTGGCTGCTGCCACTGGCTGGGCACGTGGGCTGAGCTTCGAGTTTGCGGGCTCGAACGTGACGGTCGCGGTGCCGGCCGAGGAACCTCGCAGCGGTCGCTACCACGTCAAGAGCGTCCACGAATCCGACGTGCGCCTCTCGGTGACGACCAAAGACGGGAAGTCGTCGCCCGTGGTGCTGAAGCTGGACTCCGACCACTCGATGCGGTGGATGCTGGGTCAGGGACGTTCGGTCGTCCTGCGGCGAGATCGTTAGTGGTTCGCACTAGCCATTAACCACTACCTCTTCAGCTCCAACATGCGCGTCACCTTCGCGCCCTGTTTCGAAGCAGCGAAAACCACCGGCGCGATGCTGCCCGCCGCACACTGCTCGACGTCAGGCGAGAGAGGCGGCTGAAAGTCCACGTTCGAGATGCCTCCCTCGGCGTCGATCTGCAGGCTGAGCGCGGTGCGGACCGTGATCTGCACGCCTTCGGTGCTCTTGGTGTTGCGACTGAAACAGTCGGATGTAGCATCCACGATGCGCGCGATGCCTGCTTCGATATCGCTGATCGACGGCTCGAGCGGGAGATCCGCGTCGCTCGGCAGGGGCTGCCCGTTGCTCGAGGGAGCCGCGCTGGGCGCCCGCGGCGGTCCCAGCTTGAGCGGCTGCGCGCGCCGGTCTTCCGACTCGCCGAGCGGGCGGCCATCGATGCTGCCGCTTCGGCCGTCGGCTGCGAAATCACCGTACGCGGGCGCTTTCAGGAAGAAGCCGGGCACCGCGCCGATCGGTCCCACCGCTACGGTGCCTTCGCGGACCTGCACGATCACGCGCTCACCCTCGAGCGCGACCCGAAACACGGTGCCGTGCACCGCGATGCGGGCGCCGGCGGCTTCGACCACGAACGTCTCGGGCTGCGGGCTCGCCACCACTTCCGACAGCACGCTGCCGCGCTCCAGGCGCAGCGTGATGCGCTCGCCTTTCTCGGTCACGCGGGCGCTGCTGCCCGCTGCCAGTGTCCAGGTGGCTCGGCCTGCGTGATCGACCGAGACTTCACGCTCGTCTGCTACCACGCGGCTTCCTATCGCCAGGGCATTGCCGCTCTGGCGCAGCGGCTCCGTGGCCTCGATAACCTCTGGGGGCATCCGCGGCAGCGAGTCGCTCGCGCGCTCGCTCACCAGCCACAGCGCTGCAGCCGCCGCGACGGCCAAGCCTGGCCAGGCGAGCGGGTACGGGGAGCGGCGCGGCGCGGCAGGTGCCTGACGCTGGGCCTTTCGCATCAGCCGTTCCTCCATGGCGTCCCAGTCGACATCCGCGGGCTGGTCGGCGCGCGCTTCGCGCACTGCGCGCCGCAGGCTGATCTCTCGCGGATCTCGCGCGCTCATGCCGGCTCCTTGGCGGGTCCGGCCTGGCTGCTGCTCGGGGAAGACGGCGTTTCCGCGGCCAGCTCCCCGGCCAGGCCTGCGAGCGTGGGTTCCTCGGCCAGTAGCGCCAAGAGCTCGCGCCGCGCATAAAACAAGCGCGTGCGCACGGTCAGGACCGGCGAGCCCACGATCTTGGCGATCTCACCCGGCGACAGACCTTCGAGCTCGTGGAGCACGAACACCAGGCGCTTTTTCTCGCTCAGGCGATCCAGCAAGCGATGGAATGCTGCCACACGGCGCTGACGCTCGAGCTGGTCGTCCGAGAGCGGTCGCTGATCCACTGCTGCTACGCCCTCGGGTGGCTCGCTGAAGCTGGGCCGGCTCTTGGCAGCACGACGGTGCATGAGCACCACGTTCACGGTGACGCGATACAGCCAGGTCGAGAACCGCGCGCCGTGACGAAAGTCTCGGATGCTGCGGTGCACTTGCAGGAAGACCTCTTGAATGATGTCTTCGAGGTCGGTCGCGCGACCCAGCATGCGTTGCGCCAGGCGCGCCACGTCTTGGCGGTGCATCCGGAACAGCTCCCGGAAGGCCTCGGCATCGCCGCGTTGGCAGCGCTCGACAAGGCCCGGGGTGTCCACCTGCGGGATTTTAACAGCGACGAGCCGCACTGGCTCGCGCATGGGTACAGCTACCCAAAGCTCGGGCAGCGGGCCTCGAACCTTGGGAAGCCAAGGGTCAGGGAGGGCGACGGCGGCGACCAACACAGGGTTTGGTGCGCGGCCCCCGCGGCATTTTCAGACAGGCGAGTTTTTTTGCAGCGGAGGCTACTTTTGGACGCCGCTGGCTCAGAACAGCGACTTGAGGTCGGTGGCGCTTTTCTTTTTCTGCGAAAGCAAGTGGTTGACCGCGCGCAGCAGGCGCGACTTGGCGGGGCCGGAAATCGGCTTGCCCGAGCTCGCCGCGTCGAGCAGGCGGTGGGTGGCCGGGCGACCGGAGCGCGGCTTTGCAGGCTTTTCCCCCTCAACCGGCTTGGCATCGGCCTTCTTCGCGCTGCGGCGCGCTAGCCGCTTGGCCCGGTCCTCGGGGCGCAAGCGCTCGAGCTCTCGGGAAGCGGCACGGACCCGGCGGGGGTCGATCTTGTTGTCGGCGAGAAACTGGGCGAATTTGCTGGCGGCCATGGGGCTTTCCCTGAAAGAAGAGGCGGACCATAGCCTGGTTTGGGCCCGGTACAAGCGAATCTGGCAAAGTGAGGGGAGAGGCGCATGGACGCAGCCGAGGTCAGCAAGCTCGAAGAGGCCAGAGCCCATGTGCATGATCGCCTGGGCCAGACTCAGCCTCGGCTGGGCCTGGTGCTCGGTTCTGGGCTCGGGGCCCTGGCTGACGAGCTCGAGGGCGCCGAGGTCTTGCCCTACTCGGATATCCCACACCTCCCGACGTCGAGCGTCGCGGGTCATGCGGGCAAATTGTGCCTGGGTGAGCTTTCCGGTGTGCGCGTGGCCTGCTTGCAAGGCAGGGTCCACGCCTACGAAGGCCACCCGCTGCCGCGCGTCGTGTTCGGCGTGCGGCTGCTGGCAGAGCTGGGTTGCGCCGCGGTGCTGCTCAGCAATGCGGCTGGCGGTATCGCCGAGCGCCTGAGCGCCGGCAGCTTGATGCGCATCGAGGATCACCTCAACCTGATCGGCGATAGTCCGCTGCGCGGTCCGTCCGCGCGTGGCCCGCGCTTTCCGGACATGTCGCAAGCCTACGATCTCGAGCTAGCTCGGCTGTGCGACCAGGCGGCGCGCGACGGCCGGGTCGCGCTGGAGCGGGGCGTGTACGCGGCGCTGCTCGGTCCCAGCTACGAGACACCTGCCGAGATTCGCATGCTGCGCGCGCTCGGCGCCGATGCAGTCGGGATGAGCACGGTGCCGGAGGTGATCGCGCTGCGTCAAATGGATGTGCGCGTCGGAGCGGTGAGCTGTATCACGAACCTGGCGGCGGGGCGCTCGGCCGAAACGCTGAGCCACGCCGAGGTAGAAGCTACTGCGGCGCGCGTGCGCGACCACTTCGTCAGTCTGTTCAAGCGCTGGATAGCGCTCGCGGGAGCGCTATGAGCGACGCCGAGCTTTTGCAGCTCGAGCAGCTGGGCGCCGAGGAGCGCGCGCTCGTCGAGGCGGCTCGCACGGCCTCCCAGCGCGCGTATGCGCGCTACTCCGGTTACCGGGTGGGGGCGGCCGTGCGGAGTGAGGACGGCCGCATCTTTTCGGGCTGCAACGTGGAGAACGCCAGCTATGGCGCGACCATGTGCGCGGAGCGCTCAGCCATCTTCGGGCTGGTCTCGGCCGGCGCGCGGAGCATCAGCGCGGTTTGCGTGTATGCGCCCGCCGAGCCGATGGCGATGCCTTGTGGCATGTGCCGCCAGGTCATCGCCGAGTTCTGCAGGGATGCGCCGGTGCTGGTGGCGGGTCCGCGCGGTGTGCTGCGGCGCAGCTTCGCCGCGCTGCTGCCGGAAGCTTTTCGGCTCGACGCGGAGGGACGCACGTCATGAGCGGACCGCGTGTGGTTCCGAGCGGGCGCTTGATCTTGGACCAGCCTCCCGAGCTGGTGGTGCACGACGAGCTGCAGCCTTGCCCCTACCTGCAGGATCGCGTGTCGCGGCTACCCCTGCGCATTCCTGCGCGCGGGCTGGAGCGCCAAGAGCTCGAGGTGCGGCTCTCGCGCGGCGACCGCCGGCAGGGGTTGTTCCTGTATCGACCGGCCTGTCCTGGCTGCGTGGCGTGTGAGCCGATCAGGCTCGAGCTCAGCCGATTTCGGCCCAATCGCTCGCAGCGCCGCACGCTGTCGCGCGGTGACGGGCTGGTCAGCGTCGAGCTTGGTGAGCCGCTGGCGGATCAGGAACGCGTCACGCTTTACAATCGACACAAGGCGCTGCGCGGGCTGTCCGCGGGGCAGGGCGAGGTCGACGTGCGCAGCTATCGCGAGTTCTTGGCCATGACTTGCTGCGATACGATCGAGATCCGTTATCGCATGGCCGGGCAGCTCGTTGGCATCGCGATCGCCGATCGCAGCAGCGAGGCGTTGTCCGCCGTTTACTGTTACTACGACCCGAGTCACGAGAAGCTGGGTCTCGGTACCTACTCGATCCTCAAGCAGCTCGAGCTGTGCCGGATGTGGGGTCTGCGCTACCTGTACCTGGGCCTGTACATCGGAGAGTCGGCACACATGCGCTACAAGGCGCGCTTCCTGCCGCACGAGCGCCTGCTCGACGGCAAGTGGATCGAGTTCACGTCGCTGCGGGGCGGCTGAGCCAGAGCACCGGCAACAAGCACAGCGCCGCGAGCAACCCCGTCCCGACCAGCAGGGGCCAGAGCGTGTGCCAGCCATGGCTCTTGGCGAACGCCGGCAGGGTCAGGCCGACGAGCAGTGCGCCGATCGAGCCGACGCCGTTCACGAAACCCGTGGCCATCGAAACCGCGTGGGCCCCCCCGGCGTCCTGCGCGGCCGCGCCACACAGGATGGAATCGGGGGCGAACAGGCAAGCGCCGATCAACGCAAGGATGATGACATTGACCCACGTCGTATGGCCGACGAACAGAGTCGCGCCCAGCAGCGCCAACGAAAGACCGACCAGGGAGAGCGCGGACAGCGCCACCCGACCGAGCCGATCCGAAAGCGTGCCGATCGCAATCACTCCGAGAAACCCGCCACCCTCGAATGCGGACGCCACCGTGTTGGCGACATCGACGGCGTAGCCCACCTGCTTTTGCAGGTAGAAAGGCAGCCAAAGCTGCAAAGCGTAGCGCGTGAACTTGATGAAGAAGTAGCTCATGCCGTAGCACCACAGCAGGGGGTTTCTGACCACCGCGCGCTGTGCTTGCCGCACCAGCTCCGGCTCGTCTTCTTCCTGGCTGGTGGCGCTCGGCAGCGGTCTGGGCCCGCGTGTCACGAGCAGCAGCACCAGCAAGGCCACCAGCAGCAGGATGATCGCCGGCACGTGGAATGCGGCGCGCCAGCCGAAGCGAGCGATCAGCACTCCCAATAAGGGACCCGCGAGGAACGGACCCACTTGATAACAGGTGGACCAAAAGCCCATCACGGTGCCGCGATTGGCGGGCGTGGTCCATTCCGCCATGGCTCGTGTGGTACCGGGCCAGCCGCTCGCTTGCGCGAGGCCGTTGAGCCCCCACAGCACCGCGAACAGCACGGCGCTGCTGACCGAACCAAACACCGCGCACAACGCCCCCGTAGCCAGCAAGCCATATCCGACCAGGCGTCGTGCCCCGATGCGGTCGCCCAATGTGCCATTGGCGAACTGCCCGAGCGAATAGGCTGCCAGGTACAGCGAATCGATCACGCCCATTGCCGCGATGCTCAGGAGGCCAGCATTTTCGAGCTCGGCCTTCGAAGAGCTGAAGCCCTTACGGCCCAAGTAGTAGGTCGCGTAGGCGAGCCAGGTCACGCCCCACACGAGATTGCGGCGCCTTCCGTCCTGGCTCACGCCGGCACTACTATCAGAGACTCGAGCGGGCCGTCGTCACGCCCTCGCCACACTCACTCGAACGTGCGCCCTTCGGCTTCTTCGATCTGGGCGAGCGCGGCCGCCAGGGCGTCCTTGGCGCGCTCGAGAGAGGCGCGGTCCTCGTTCCATTTGCCTCCGGCGCGCGCCAGCTTGGCGCTGGTGATGACCAGCTCCCGGCGTATCTCGGTGACGTCGCTGTGCGCGGCGGACAAGGCCGCCTCGAGCTGCACGATCCTGGTATCGCGCTCCTCGACCGTGCGCTGCTGCTGATCGCGCTGCGCTGTCCGCTCGTGCAGCTCGGCCTCGAGCTGGGCAATGCGCGCGTCTCGCTCCTGCACGGTCAGCGCTGCCGAATCGCGCTCGTTGGTGCGGTCCTGCAGGTCCGCCGCGAGCAGCGCGTTGCGCTGGTCGAGCTGGATGACGTTCTTCTGCGCGTCGTCGCGCTCGCCCGTGCGCGCCAAAAGGTCCGCTTCGAGCGCGGCGATGCGGGCGTCGCGAGCGGCCTCGGAGGCCTGCTTCTGATCGACCAGCGCCATCAGTGATGCGGAGTGATCGGCCGATTCTTTGGCCTGCTGCTGTTCGTGCTCGGCGATGAGCTCCGCTTCGCGCTCGGCCAGCGTTTGAGCGGCTTGCGCGTCGTGTTCGCTCAGGGCTTGCTGATGTTCCGCGCGCAGCTTGCCGAGCGCGTCCTCGTTGGCACGGTGCAGCGCCGCGAGCCTCGCCTCGTGCTCGCGCTTCAGCTCGCCTTCGCGCGCGGCGACGGCCTCGGCCTTGACCGCGTCGTACTGCTCCACCAGCACCGTCAGCGTCCGCTCGTGCTCGGCTTGAGCCGTCGCCTGTGCTTTGGCGCGGGCAGTTTCGATCCTGGCCTCTGCGTCACTTTCGGCGGCGGCTAGCACTTGCTGCTTTTCGCGCTCGGCCTCCTGCAGGGCCTGTTGCTGGTCCGCGATCAGTGCGGCCTGCGCCTCGTCCTTCTCCGCTAGAGCGGCCTGATGAGCCGCGGCCAGCTGGCCGAGCTCCGCGGTGCGCGCATCCAGATCGATCTTGGTCTTCTCGGCCTTGCGCTTGAAATCGTCGGCGCGCTTGACCGCGATGTCCTTGTCGCTCTTGGCGGCCTCGGCGGCCCTGCCCACGTCGGTGATGTGCTTCTCGAGCTCGGCAATGCGATCGGTGAGGTCGGCCTTTTCGCGCTCCAGCGCCAGACCGCCGTCGCGTAGAGCCAGGAGCCCCTTGTCCTTGTGCGAGAGCTGATCCTTGTAGTCGAGGATCTCTTTGTCCTTTTTGTTCAGCTGCTCGCGCAGATCGAGAAATTCTCGCGCCGCGCCCGCGCCCTTGCTGCCCGATGCCAGCTTGGCCTTGACCTCGTCGAGCTCGCGCTGCAGACGCTGCACCTCGACGTCCTTGCCCGCTCCGCGCCTTGCAACTTCTTCGAGCTCGTCGGCCCGATCCTTGGCACGCCGCAGCTCCTCCTCGAGCTCCTTGACGCGTCCGCGCGATTTCTCGAGCTCCTCTCGGTACTTGCCCACGTCGCCGACTTCGGATGCGCGCGGCGGTAGGGAGGACGGCCGGAGCGAGGCAATCTTGGCCGGCACGGGGGACGGCGCCACCGAGGGCGGCGGCGGCAAATCCGCCGCTGCCGGCGCCACGGAGGGGGCGGCGATTTCGACCTCGTCGACCTCGACGTCGTCGATGTCGAGCTCCTCGTCGATCACCTCTTCGGGCGGCAGGCTCGGGTTGGCTCGCGAAATGGCCACCTCGGCTTCATCGGTGGTGACTTCCGCCTCGTCCATGGCGATGCCGCCATCGGGAGCCTCGGCCTCGGCAGGGACGCTCTCGGCGGGCGCGGGCTCATCGGGCGTCCGGATCGAAGGAGGCACGATTTCGGGCTCGTCTATCAGCGCGCCGAAGGCTTTGTCGGCGAACTCCTCGACGTCCGCGTCGACGCCGTTGCTGCCGCCCGTGACCTCGATCTCGGCGTCCGCGCTGTCGCTGGTCTCGACGACCTCCGCGTCCTCGATCTCGATGTCGTCGTCGATCTCGATGTCGTCGTCGATCTCGATGTCGGCCTCGCTGACCGGCGGCGAGTCATTCACGGTCGGCTCTTGCTTGACCAGCGCTACGAAGGGCTGAATCCGTCCAACCAAGTCGTCGAGCGAGATCGGCTTGTGCACGTATTCTTCGGCACGCGTGCGTAGCCTGCGGTGCTGCTCGAAGGTCTCCTCCGTGGACTCCGAGCTCATGATGATGAGCGGCACTTCTTTCAGCGCGGGATCGCGCTTGAGCTTGTTGCAAACCGAAAAGCCGTTCATTCGCGGCAGCTCGATGGCCAGCAGGATCAAGTCGGGTTTGGCGCGACCGGCGGCCGCTAACCCGCTGTTGGCGTCGTCGACGACCGAGATCTCGCAACCGTATTCGAAGAGCCCCGCGCGTAACGTTTCAGCGAAGCTGGGATCACTCTCGAATACGAGTACCTTGGTGGCCATCAGGTCCTATGAGACTACCGAGAATCGCCACGATATCGGGCGCTCCCTCGAGGGTCAAACCCTCTTACCGACTAGCTTTTTCCGCGTGGCCGCTCAGGCCGCTCCGGGCCGAGAGCACTTCGATAACTTGGCGGAGTGTGAGGCCGCGCTTCGTGAGGCCAACCATGGCGTGAAAGAGCACATCCGCCGCTTCCGCGAGCACGCGTTCGTCGCTTTCGTTCGCCAGCGCCGCGGCGAGCTCCCCGGCCTCCTCGCGGATCTTCGCCCCGATTTTGTCGGCTCCCCCGTCGAGCAGACTCTTGGTGTAGCTCTTCTCGGCGGACGAATGCTTGCGCGACTCGAGCACTTCGCCAAGCTCACTCAGAAACGGCGTGGTCTCGCTCGGCATGTCCGTGAGCCCGCCCCCGACATCTACGCGCCGGAAAAAGCAGGCAGGTCGGCCCGTGTGACAGGATGGGCCGATGGGCAACACCGAGAGCAGCAGCGTATCTGCATCGCAGTCGGCGACGACCGAAAGCACCTGCAGCACGTGACCCGAGGTCTCGCCCTTGGTCCAGAGCTTGCCACGTGAACGGCTGAAAAACGTGGCTTTTCCGGTCTCCAGCGTGCGCGCTAGCGCGGCCTCGCTCATGTAGGCAAGCATCCGCACTTGTCCGCTGAGGTGGTCTTGTGCGATCGCAGGGAGTAGCCCGCGCTCATCAAATTTGAGCATGTCGCCCCCGGTTTGCCTCACAATAGGGTCCTTGGCGATCTCATTCGCTGGGAGCGTCCGCTGGGGAGCCGTCGCAGGCTTCGAAACCCCCGCTGGGGGCGTCAGACCCTACATACTCGCAACTTGGGGGCCGGGAACCTCGAAAATGGTCTTACAATAGTTTGAAATTGTTGAGATTATTTGTTGGCGCGGATCGTGCTCTCTAAGTCAGAAGGCAGTCAGCCCACTGCCTGAGCTCTCTCGAGGAGAAACCCATGGCCCGTCTCGTGACTTTCCACCTCTCGCTCGGAACCAGCGCCCTGCTCGCTGCGCTCGCGCTGCTCACCGGTTGCTCGGGGGGGGACCCGCAGCCGGAACCGGGTGTCGGTGGCGGAGTGAGCAAGATCGTCTACGCGGTTCGTCAGCATACGGTCGTCGAAGGCGGTCAGGTCACGACCATCGACGTCGCGGGCGGCATGGGTCAGGTCATGGACTACGGCCGGTACGTTCCAGGTGGGCGCCTGGAGATCCTGGACCTGCGCACGGGCAAGACCGAGAACATGCTGGAGG